>NZ_JBEZCX010000004.1:0-363495 GCF_040647835.1 Micromonospora sp. NPDC049240 | reverse complement strand
GAGCAGATCACCGACCCGGAGTACTCGACCCTGGCCTTCCTGAAGGGTCTGAAGCAGGTCGACGGCTGGCAGGACATGCCGCTGACCAAGGCCGCCCAGACGGTGCAGGTGTCGGCCTACCCGGACGCGTACGCCCAGTGGGAGAAGCAGGCCACCGACCTGGTCAACCAGCACTGGACCAAGTAAGACGGCGCGAAGGCCGGCACCCCGGACGGGGGTGCCGGCCTTCACGTGTGCTCAGCGCACGACCTTCACGTTGAACAGCGGCGTGCCCAGTCGGCCGTAGAGACGCAGCCAGATCGGCAGCAGCATCTCGGTGCCCCGCGCCGTGGTGATGTCGCCCAGGTCGAGCACGTCGGTGTGGCCGAAGCTGGTGAGCAGTTCGGTGACCATGCCCTTGGCGTCGGCGTCGTCGCCCGACACGAAGACGGTGTGGTCGCCGTCGGCGAGCTGTCGGGGGTGGGTCATCAGGTCGGCGGTAAGAGTGTTGAGTGCCTTCACCACCCGGGTACGCGGGAACGCCCGTTGGATCCGCTCGCCGAGTGAGTCGTCGTTGAGCACCGAGAGGGTGGGCGGGAAGCCCTGGCCGAAGTCGAGTGGGTTGGCGATGTCGAGCAGGATCTTGCCGGCCAGGTTCTCCGCACCCGCCGCGTCGAGGGCGGGGAGGGATCCGTCGCCGTTGGTGGCGTTCACGACCAGGTCCGCCCCGGCAGCGGCGTCGGCGTGCCCGGCCAGGGCGATCCCCGGATGGCCGCTGGCCCATTCGCCCCAACTCCCGGCCCGGGTGGTGGTGACATCCCGGGTGCCGGCGGTCACCTCGTGGCCCAGCTCGGCGACGCGGGCGGCGATGGCCCGGCCCACCATGCCGGTGCCCAGTACTGCGATGCGCATGTCGAATCCGTCCTCCGGTCTCGGCCGAGCTTCGCGGAACGTGCTCGGTGTGACTCAGGCTAACAGACAGGTCTGTCTACTTACAGGCCCGAGGAGACGTACCTGTCTGTAGACTCTGCGGCGCAGAACGAGGAGGAACCATGGCCCGCACCCCCGCCGGCGCTGCCCGGGAACGCATCCTGGAGACCGCGTTCCGGCTGTTCTACGCGTACGGACCGCGCGGCGTCGGGGTCGACACCGTCATCGCCGAGTCGGGCGTCGCCAAGGCCACGCTCTACAAGCACTTCCCGAGCAAGGACGACCTGGTGCTGGCGTACCTGGACAAGGTCGACCTGGTCTGGTCGGGGGCGCTGCGGGCGGCGGCGGAGGCCGCCGGGGCCGACCCGCGCGAGCAGCTCGTCGGCATGTTCGACGCGCTCGGCGGAGCCTGTCGCCGGGAGGGCTACCACGGTTGCGCGTTCATCAACACCGCGGCGGAGACACCGGCCGGCAGCCCGGTGCACGCCCGCACCGTCGCGCACAAGAACGCGGTCCGGGACTGGGTGACCGGCCTGGCCCGGCAGGCCGGCGCGGCCGAGCCGGAGTCGCTGGCCCGCCAACTCACCCTGCTGCTCGACGGCGGCCTGGCCGGCGGCGTCCTCGACGGTGATCCGGCGATCGCCGACGCGGCGAAGCGGAGCGCCCGCGCCCTGATCGACGCGGCGCTCCCGAAACGCTGAGCGGGGCGCGCTGCTCTACCGGAGGCGTTAAGAAGGGGCCCGGCCTTACTCGCTCGCCGGGTGGGGGGCGATCTGGCCCTGACGGTTGCGGGCGGCGCACAGCTCGACCAGCTTCGCGTACGCGGGGGCGCCGATCAGCGCGGTCAGCTCCGGGCCGTAGGAGACGTACATCGGCTCGGCGCCGACGTGCGCGTCCGTGGAGGAGGTGCACCACCAGTCCAGGTCGTGCCCGCCCGCGCCCCAGCCGCGCCTGTCGAACTCGGCAAGCGTGGAGATGAGCACCTTGGTGTTGTCCGGCCGCTTGTGCCACTCCTGGTCCCGGCGGACCGGCAGTTGCCAGCAGACGTCGGGCTTGTACTCCAGCGGGTGCACGCCGTCGCGCAGCGCCTGGGCGTGCAGCGCGCAGCCGCCACCGGCGGGGAAGTCGGCGTCGTTGAGGAACACGCAGGGCGCGTCCACGTCCCGGGTGGCGGTGCGCCGGGCCGGCGTCTTGCCGTCGACCGTGTCGTTCTCGGTCCAGTTCTTGAAGCCACGACGGAAGTGCTGCCAGGTCTCCGGCGTGAGCCGCTTGACGGCCGCCCGGACCCGCTTCTCGTCGTCGGAGTCGGTGAAGAACGCGCCGTGCGAGCAGCACCCGTCCGCGGCCCGCCCGGCGACGATGCCGTGGCAGCCCTGACCGAAGATGCACGTCCAGCGGGAGAGCAGCCAGGTCAGGTCGGCGCGGACGACGTGCTTCGGGTCGGCCGGGTCGACGAACTCGATCCACTCCCGGGGGAAGTCCAGCCCGACCTCGCGGCTGCGCGGGTCGTCCGGGTCGTCCACCAGCACGCGAAGCTCGATCTGCCCTGTCACCCGGACCAGCGTACGCGTGCTCTCCCCGCCCGGCCGGCGAGCCGACGAAACGTGTTGCCCCTAGGGTCTTTCCCATGCGACTGGGTGTCCTCGACGTCGGTTCCAACACGGTGCACCTCCTTGTGGTCGACGCCCACCACGGCGCGCACCCCTGGCCGGCGCACTCCGAGAAGGTGGTGCTGCGGCTGGCCGAGCAGATCGGCCCGGACGGCGCGTTGACCGACGCGGGCGCGGACGGGCTGGTCAAGGCGGTCGGCATGGCGCGGGCGGCGGCCGACGGGCTGCGCGCCGAGGACCTGTTGGCGTTCGCCACCAGCGCGGTCCGGGACGCCACCAACGCGGGCGAGGTGCTGGCCCGGGTCCGCGACGAGACCGGCGTACGCCTGGAGGTGCTCTCCGGCGCGGACGAGGCGCGGATGACGTTCCTCGCGGTGCGGCGGTGGTTCGGGTGGTCCGCCGGCCGGCTGTTGGCGATGGACATCGGCGGCGGCTCGCTGGAGCTGGCCGCCGGCATCGACGAGCATCCGGACGTCGCGGTCTCGCTGCCGCTCGGCGCGGGTCGGCTCAGCCGGGAGCGGCTGGCGGTCGATCCGGCCGGCCTGCTGCCGCCGTCCGCCGTGGCCGTGGAGGGGCTGCGGGAGTACGTGGACGCGCAGCTCGACCCGGTGGTGAAGCAGTTGACCGAGGTCGGCTGGGAGCGTCCGGTGGCGACCTCGAAGACGTTCCGCACGCTGGCCCGACTGGCCGGGGCCGCGCCGTCCGGCGCCGGTCTCTGGGCCCGGCGCAGCCTGACCCGCACCGGGCTGCGGCAGGTGCTCGGCTTCGTCCGGCACATCCCGCCGGCCCACCTGCCGGAGCTGGAGGGGGTCAGTGCGCAGCGGGCCCACCAGCTCCTCGCCGGTGCGGTGGTGGCCGAGGCGGTGATGCGCCGGCTCGACGTCGACAGCCTGGACATCTGCCCGTGGGCGTTGCGGGAGGGGGTCATCCTGCGTCGGCTGGATCAGCTCGCGCCGATGTGATCCGGGGCGCTCGCTTCGGGCGCTTTGCGGGTGCTCGTCCCGATGCCTCCTGGCGGGGGCGGCTACCCTGAGGGGTGTGACTTCCCGCGTGCCGGTGCTCCTGTCCACGTCCTCGGTCTTTCCCGAACGGACCGCGGCGGCGTTCCAGCTCGCCGCCGCGCTCGGGTACGACGGCGTCGAGGTGATGGTCTGGACGGACCCGGTGAGCCAGGACGCGGGCGCGCTGCGCGGCCTCGCCGAGCACTACGGCATTCCGGTGCTCTCGGTGCACGCGCCGTGCCTGCTGGTCACCCAGCGGGTGTGGAGCGCCGACCCGTGGGAGCGGCTGCGCCGGGCCGCCGAGCTGGCCGAGACACTGGAGGCGCCGACCGTGGTGGTGCACCCGCCGTTCACCTGGCAGCGTGACTACGCGCGGACGTTCGGCGACGGGTTGGAGGCCACCGCCGGGCGGTTCGGCGGGCTGCGGTTCGCGGTGGAGAACATGTTCCCGGTGCGGATGGCCGGCCGGCAGTTCGTGCCGTACGTGCCGGGCTGGGACCCGACCGACACCGGCTACGCCTCCTACACGCTGGACCTGTCGCACTGCGCGGCCTCGCACACCGACGCGTTGGCCATGGCCGACCGGATGGGCGCCGGGTTGGCGCACGTGCACCTGGGTGACGGCACCGGTGAGGGGCGGGACGAGCACCTGGTGCCCGGCCGGGGCGGTCAGCCCTGCGCGGAGCTGCTCCGTTCGCTGGCCGGGCGCGGCTTCACCGGCTCGGTCGCGGTGGAGGTGACCACCCGGGGCGCGAAGAGCCGCGCGGTCCGCGAGGCGGATCTGCGCGAGGCGCTGGAGTTCGCCCGCGCGAACCTGACCGCCCCGTCCCCGGTCGACGCCTGACCGGCCGGGTCGTCGACGTCACCGGCACCCGGCACGGCGGCCGCAGAACCGGCCGCCTGCCCGGACGTCAGCTCACCGGGGCGAGCGGCTGGGCCGGCACCGGCTGCTCGCCGACCGCGGCGCGCTTGCGGGCCCGGTGCGCCGCCACGTGCGAGCGGGTGGCGCAGCGCTCCGAGCAGAACCGCCGGCAGCAGTTCGACGAGGTGTCCAGGTAGACGTTGCCGCAGCGCTCGTCCGCGCAGACGCCGAACCGGGCGCTGCCGTACTCGCAGAGCCAGACCGACAGGCCCCAGACCGCGCCGGCCAGGTATTCGGCGGAGACCGACGCGCCCCGGCTGGTCACGTGCATGTGCCAGTCGGAGGAGTCGTGCCCGGAGATGCGGGGCTGCACCGGGAACGCCTCCAGCAGCGCGTTCAGCTCCGTGACGGCGTCGGCGTCACGCCCCGACGTGCCGTATTCGAAGACGTCCCGGAGGCGCTTCTGCGCCCGCCGGAAGATCGCCAGGTCCCGTTCCGCGACCTCGTCGCGCATCCAGGCGTTCTCGTCCGGGAAGAGGGCCCGCAGGCCGTCCAGGTCGTCCAGCCGGGCGTTGACGAGCTCGACCCCGGTCCGGGCGTACGCGTCGAAGTTCACGGGACCAACGGTAGACGACTCAGCGCGGACGCGGCGCGTCGATGTAGTGGGGCAGAAACCGCGCGTAACCGTCTGTGATGAGGCTCTCGCTTTCGCGTACGCCCACGCCGGCCGAACCGCCGTCCACGACCCAGCTTCCGAGCACCACGTGGTTGCCGTCGAACTGGGGCAACGCGCGGAACTCCTGGAAGCAGAAGCCCTCGTCGCCGTAGATCCCCGGGTTGGTGATCTCGGTGTCGCCGGTCACGATGCGTACCGATCCGCCCTCGCGGCCGAGCAACGGCTTGGCTACGTACTCGGACATCCCGCGTGGCGAGTCCAGGTACGCCGGCAGCAGCAGCTCGTGCCCGGGGTACAGCTCCCAGAGCACGGCCAGCAGCGCCTTGTTCGACAGCAGCAGCTTCCAGGCCGGCTCGATCCAGGTGGTCGGCGTGCCCGGGTCCAGCGCCGGCGGCCCGTACGGCTCGGCGAGCATCCACTCCCACGGGTAGAGCTTGAAGCAGGTGGTGATCGGCCGGTCGTCGGCGTCGACGAAACGCCGCCCGTCCCAGCCGACCCGCTGGATCGGCATGAGCGTCACGTCCAGCCCCGCCTGGCGGGCCGTCTCGGCGAGGTAGCCGGCGGTGATCTGGTCCTCGCCCGACTCCTCCTCGTTCGACCAGAGCACGTGCACACGCGGGTCGTGCAGCCCGGCGCCGATCTTGGCCCACGCGCCGACCAGCCGTTCGTGCAGGCTGTTCCACTGGTCCGCGTCCGGGTGGGTGTGCTCCAGCCAGTACCACTGCACGATGCTGGCCTCGACCAGCGCGGTCGGGGTGTCCGCGTTGTACTCCAGCATCTTCGGCGGCCAGCTGCCGTCGTAGGCGAGGTCGAAGCGGCCGTAGAGCGTCGGCGGGGCCTCCCGCAGCGAGCGGGCGACCGCCTCGGCGGCCCACTCCGGGATGCCGAACTCGGCGTGGCGGCGGCGGGCCACCACGTGCTCGGCGGCGGCCACCGACATCCGGTGCAGCTCCTCGGTCGCCTCCTCCAGCCGGAGCACCTCGTCCAGCGTGAACGCGTACGCCGCGGTCTCGTCCCAGTACGACATGATCTCGCCGTCGGGCAGCTCGGTGTCGACGTACACCAGGCCCTGGGCCCGGATGGTGTCGTCCCAGTCGGGGCGCGGCGTGCTGGCCTCGCGGCGCACGTCAGCCGCCGCAGGAGGCGAGGAAGGTGCCGAAGCCGCCGCGGTCGGGCAGCGCGGCGGTGGTCGGGGTGGCGTCGCCGCGCGCGGCGGCCGGCGCGGGGACCCGTAGCGCCACCGCGACGGTGTCACCGCCCCCGCCGGCCGGCCCGAGGGCGCAGTCGTCATCGTCGTCGTCGTAGCCGTTGTTGCAGCCGGAGAGCGCGAGCGCCAGTGCGGTCAGCGCACCGAGCTGCACGGTGGCGGAGCGGAGCCGGCGGCGGGGGTGTCGTTCCACGTGAACGTTGTAGCTGATCGTCGCCAGTCGGTGTGATTGGCGGGGCCCCCTGTTATCGCCGGGTGATAACAGGGGGCCCCGCCTCGCACGTGCCCGGCGCGGGTGTGGGGGTGGGCGTTACGCTCGGCTCATGCTCCGTTCCGTCATCCTCGCCGCCTCCCGGTCATCCCAGGTGGAGCGGCTCGTCGCGACGGCCCCGTTCACCCGGGACGTCGTCCGCCGGTTCGTCGCCGGCGCCGGTACCGACGACGCGTTGCGCGCGACCCGCGCACTCGTCGGCGACGGCCAAGCGGTCACCCTCGACTACCTGGGCGAGGACACCACCACCCCGGAGCAGGCGAACGCCACCCGGGACGAGTACCTCACCCTGCTGCGCCTGCTCGGCGCCGCCGGCCTCACCCCGGCCGCCGAGGTCAGCGTGAAGCTGTCCGCGCTCGGCCAGGCGTTCGACGAGCAGTTCGCGTACGACAACGCGCGGCAGATCTGCGTGGCGGCCGACGCGGCCGGCACCACTGTCACGCTGGACATGGAGGACCACACCACCACCGACTCGACGCTGGACGTGCTGGCCAAACTGCGCAAGGACCACCCGTCGACCGGCGCGGTGCTCCAGGCGTACCTGCGGCGGACCGAGTCGGACTGCCGCGAGCTGGCCGCCGCCGGGTCCCGGGTGCGGCTGTGCAAGGGCGCGTACAAGGAGCCGGAGTCGGTGGCGTACCAGTCCGCCCGCGAGGTGGACAAGTCGTACGTGCGCTGCATGAACGTGCTGATGGCGGGCGACGGCTACCCGATGCTCGCCACCCACGACCCGCGCCTGATCGCGATCGGCGAGGACCGGGCGCGCTGGTTCGACCGCGACCCGGGCCGGTTCGAGTTCCAGATGCTCTACGGCATCCGCCCGGAGGAGCAGCAGCGCCTGGTCGGCGAGGGCTACACGGTGCGCACCTACGTCCCCTACGGCGACCAGTGGTACGGCTACCTGATGCGCCGGCTGGCCGAGCGCCCGGCCAACCTGGCGTTCTTCGGCCGTGCGGTGATGTCGAAGAAGTGAGTCAGTCGTTCGACCAGGTCCGGGTGCAGAGCACGAGGCGGTAGCCGTCCGGGTCGGCGAACGTGATCCCCCACCTGTCCCAGTACGGGCCGGCGGAGACCCTGGTCCCGCCGGCCCGTTCCAGTCTCGTCACCAGGCCGTCCTCCACCGGGCCGTCGAGGTAGAGCACGAACAGGTCCTCCTCGGTGGGACGGGGTTCGACCGTCAGCGTCGCACCGCCCACCAGTTCCAGGTGCCAGGCCGCGCCGGGCCGGCCGAGCATCACCAGGTCGTGCTCGCCCGGCCCGTCGGCCGCGCCCCGGTAGAGCACGTCCAGGCCCAGGCCGTCGGCCCAGAACCGGACGGCTGCGGCCAGGTCGCGGCTGGGCCGCGCCAGGCGTACGTGGGTGTCGGCGGAGATCGGCATGTCGGTGATCGTCCGACCTCAGGTCGGGTTGAGGTCAAGCCTTGACGCGCAAAGCTAATGCCATTAGCCTCATGGCTATGACAGTTAGCCAGGTGGTGCGGGACGGCGGGACGATCGCGTACGAGGTGCACGGCGCGGGGCCGCTGGTGGTGCTCGCACACGGCATGGGGGAGAACCGGGCGGCGTTCCGACACCTGGTGCCGCTGCTGGTGGCGGCCGGCTACCGGGTCGCGTCGATCGACGTCCGCGGGCACGGCGACTCCAGCCCGCACTGGCCCACGTACGCCCCGGCCGAGGTCGGTGGCGACCTGCTCGCCGTGGTGCGCGAGGTGGGCGGCGGGCCGGCCACGCTTGTCGGCAGCTCGTCCAGCGGTGCGGCCGTGGTCTTCGCCGCCGCCGACGCGCCGGAGCTGGTCAGTGGCATCGTGCAGATCAGCCCGTTCGTGAGCCAGCCGAAGCCGAACCCGGTGATGCGCGTGCTCCAGGCCGCCGTGCTGCGCAGCCCACGACTGTTCGGGATGTTCCACCGCACGCTCTTCCCCTGCGGCCGGCCGGCCGACGACGCCGCGTACCGGAAGGAACTGGTCGCCAGGCTGCGCGGCCGGATGGACGCGGTGCGCGGCGTGGTCGCGCCGGTCGACCCGCACTGGACCGCGCGGGCCCGCGAGGTGCGCCAGCCGGTGCTGGTGCTGATGGGCGCGAAGGACCCGGACTTCCCCGACCCCGGCGCCGAGGCGCGGGCCGCCCGCCGGCAGTTCGCCGTCGCCGAGGCGCGCATGATCGCCGACTCCGGCCACTACCCGCACGCCGACCAGCCCGACGCCACCGCCGCCGACCTGGTCGAGTTCCTGGCGGTGACCGCGCGTGCCTAGGGCCGGCCTGACCCCGGCGACGGTGGTCCGGGAGGCCGCCGTGCTGGCCGACGAGGTCGGCCACGACCGGCTCACCCTGGCCGCGCTCGCCGGCCGGCTCGGCGTCGCGCTGCCCAGCCTCTACAAGCACGTGCGGGGCGTGGACGCGCTGCACCAGAAGCTCGCCGTGCTCGCCACCACCGAGATCGCCGACGTGCTGACCAGCGCCGCCGCGGGCCGGGCCGGCGACGACGCGCTGCGCGCGGTCGCCACCGCCTACCGGGGGTACGCCCGGCGGCACCCCGGCCGCTACCCGGCCACCCAGCGCGCGCCCGACCCGGCCGACCCCGAGCACCTGGCCGCCGCCGAACGCGCGGTCGACGCGATCTTCGCGATCCTGCGCGGGTACGGCATCGACGGGGACGCCGCCGTCGACGCCACCCGGATGTTCCGGGCCACCGTGCACGGCTTCGTCACGCTGGAGGCGGCGGGCGGATTCGGGCTGCCCCGGGACGTCGACCGCTCGTTCGACCGGATGATCGACGGGCTCGACCTCGCGTACCGCGGCTGGCGGTCCCGTTGACGAGCGAGCCGGGTCCCGTCCCTCCGGGCGGGCATGCCGGTGACGGGCGGGCGGTCCCGGGGACGGCCGTGCTTCCCGCCCGGGGCAGCGGATCTTGGTACGAGGACGCCCTCCGAGGGGCGGATCGGTACCAAGATCTCGGTGGATTCCACGAATC
The DNA here is from genome assembly GCF_040647835.1 of Micromonospora sp. NPDC049240. Classification (NCBI taxonomy): domain Bacteria; kingdom Bacillati; phylum Actinomycetota; class Actinomycetes; order Micromonosporales; family Micromonosporaceae; genus Micromonospora; species Micromonospora sp. NPDC049240. The sequence goes on along the minus strand of NZ_JBEZCX010000004.1, from coordinate 353,989 downwards.
TTGGAAGCGGAGGGCCCTCATGAGGGCCGTTTCCTTCCAAGATCTGGTGCGGGGCGGGAACGAAGGGATTACTTGCAGGACTCTTTCCCGGAACGCCCGATTGGTCGTACCCTTCGCCGGTGACCGACGGCGACGAGGAGCCCCCGGGCCGGGCAGCCGACGGCGACGAGCCGTGCGTCGGGACCGACGGCGCGGAGCAGCACCCGCGCGCCGAGGCCGACGACGTGCCGGCGTGCCCGGCCCCGGCCGCGAAGACCCCGACGGTTGGTCCGCCCCCGTCGTCGCTGGACCCGGTCACACCGCGACCGGCCGCCTCCAGCCCGCCAGCGGTGGCCGCGGTCCCGAGTCCGGCCGTACCCGAGCCGAGCGAGGACAGCGGCCCCGACGCGAGCACCTCCGTGGCCGCTGAGGCGGACGCATCCGTCCCCGCCGTGCCGGCGGCCCTGCCCGAGCTGAGGCCGACCGGTTCCGTCGCGGAGCCGTCCGCTCCGGACGCGAGCCCGGACACCCCTGCCCCCGCACCGTCTGTCCCGGAACCGTCTGCCCCGGAGTCGCCTGCCCCGGCACCGCCTCCGCCGGCAGAGGCGGCGCCGGCACCGCCTCTGCCGCCCACGCCGGGGTCGACTGTCCCGGCGGCGGGCACCACACCGACCGCGTCGGCGTCGACCGAACCCGGGTCGACGGCCGCCACGGCGAGCGCCACGGAACCGAGCGAGCCGACGTCGGCCGTGCCGCAATCGAGCGAGCCGACGTCGGCCGTGCCGCAACCGCGCGAGCCGAAGTCGAGCCCGGCCTTGCCCACACCACTGACCCCGACGGCGGCGCAGACGGCCGTCGTACCCGCCGTGCCCGCCCCCACCCTGACGAGCGGGACGCGGCGGCGGTGGCCGCTCTGGACCGTGCTCGGGCTGGCCCTCGGGCTGGTCGCGGGCGCGGTGCCCGGCGTACTGCTGCGGCAGCTCGCGCCGGACGCGGCCGGCCAGCAGACGGCGGGCCGGGAGGCGCCCGGTACGGCGGCCGAGCGGCAACTCGCCGCGCGGATGGTCGCGCAGCTCGACCGGCAGGGCAGCGCGCTGCTGCGCGGCGACAAGGCCGGCTTCCTCGCCGTGGCGGAGCCGACCGCTCGGCCGGCGCTCACCCGGCGGTACGCGGCGCTTCGGGCGCTCCGGGTCACGACGTGGCGGCCCGGCGCCGAGCGGGTGCCGGTGGCGGTGGACGGGCAGCCCGGTCAGTGGCGACTGACCGTGACGGTGGGCTACTGCTTCGTGGTGCCGGGTTGCGCGCCGAGCACGGCGGAGCTGGGCACCCGGTGGCGGCTGGTGGGGGAGGAGCCACGGCTGGTGGCCGTGGAGCCGTCCCGGACGGACCCGACCGGCGTACGCCCGTGGGAGGTGGACGACCTGGCGGTGGCGGTCGGTAAGCGGGCGCTGGTGGCCACCACGCCGGCCCAGCGGGCCAAGCTGCCCGGCCTGCTCGCCCGCGCCGAGGCCGCCGCCCGGGCCGCCGACCGGTACGCGGTCGGCCCGGCGCCGGACCGGTACCTGGTCTACTACGCCGGCCGGGCCGAGTGGCAGCGCTGGTACGGCGGTGGCCGGCCGAAGTGGACCGCCGGTTACGCGGTGGGTGTCGGCGGTGGCCGCCACGACGTGGTGCTCAACGCGCAGAGCCTCGCCCCGGCCGGCGTCGACGACCTGCTCCGGCACGAGTTGACGCACGCCGCCTCGCTGCCCGACCAGGGTTACGCGGACCGCGCGGACTGGTGGCTGGTGGAGGGGCTGGCCGAGTACGCCGGCGCGGACGGCCAGCCGGTGGACCGCTACGAGGGGCTGGCCGAGGTGCGCAAGCTGCTCCGGGGCGGGTGGTCCGGCCGGCTGGACGCGGTGGCGCCGGCCGACGACGCGACCGACGACCGGGTCGGCGGCGCCTACGGCGTCGGGTACCTGGCGGTGCGCCACCTGGTCGACAGGTACGGCGAGCAGCGGGTGCTGGACTTCTTCCGGGCCGTGGTGCACCAGCGCCGCGCCCCGGACGAGGCCGCCGACGAGGTGTTCGGCGATCCGTGGCCGGCGCTGCACGACGACTGCGTCACCTACGTCCGGTCGGCCGCCGGCTGAGCCGCGACCCGACGCGCCGAGGCGTCGACACCGGTCGACGGGTCGTAGCATGGGCCGGGTGGCCCGCACCCCCTCGCCGCGGCTGCCCGCGGCCCGCCGCCCCCGTCTCGTCACCGCCCTTCTCGCCGCCGTCGCGCTGACCGGCACCACCGCCGCCAGGTGCGGCGACGACACCCCCGCGGTCAGCGTCGCCGCCGTGGGGCGCGCGCCGGTCACCGAGGTGATCGACGCGCCGGCCACCGTCACCGCGCGGGCCGCGGCGACGCTCACCGCCCCCGCCGACGGCACGGTGGCCGGCCTGAAGGTCCAGCCCGGACAGCGGGTCACCCGGGGCCAGGTGCTCGCGGTGATCGACTCGCCGTCCGCGCGGGAGCGCCTCGCCCGGGCGCGGGACGCGCTGCGCGCCGCGAAGCGGGCCGGCCGGGGTGTCGGCGTCGGCGACCTGGGCGGCAACCGGCGTGGCACCGACCGGGCCGCCGACGAGGCGTTCGCCGCCGCGCGGGCCGCCGCCGGCAAGGTCGGCGACCCGCAGGCCCGGGCCGCGCTGCTGCTCCAGGTCGAGTCCGCGCAGCGGCAGTACGCGTCGGCCGCCCGCGCCGCCGACCGCGCGGTCGCCGCCGTGCAGCGCGGCGTGGCGGGCCTGAACAGCGCCGTCGGCGCGTTGTCGGCCGCGCAGCGCCTCCAGGCCCAGCAGGCGTACGACCTGGCGAAGACGACCGTCGACGCGTTGACGCTGCGCGCCCCGATCGCCGGCGTGGTGCAGCCGGGCGGCACCCGGGCGGCGACGCCGACCGACCTGGCCGGGTTGCTCGGCGCGGCCGGCGGCGCGGGGGTGCCCGGCCTCGACCCGTCGGCGGCGGGCGCGGCCGGGTCGGGTGGTGGCCCGCCGGCCGGGGTCGACGACGCGGTGCCGGCCGGCGGCCGGGTCACCGCCGGCACGCCGGTGCTCACCGTGGTGGACATCGGCCGGCTGGGTCTGCTCGCCGAGGTGGACGAGACGGACGTGCTGCTGGTCCGCGCCGGAGTGCCCGCCTCGGTCGAGCTGGACGCGGTGACCGGCGCGACGTACGAGGCGACGGTCCGTTCGGTCGACGTGCTGCCCACCAGTTCCGCGCGGGGCGGTGTCACCTACCGGGTCCGGCTCGACCTGGGCGCCGGCCGGCTCGGCGAGGAGGCCGCCCCGGCGCCCCGACCGGGCATGAACGCGGTGGTCCGGCTCCGGGTCCGGGAGGCGACGGACGCGGTGGCGGTGCCGGCCTCGGCGGTCTTCTCCGCCGACGGGCGGGACGCGGTCTGGGTGCTGCGGGGCGGTCGGGCGGACCGGGTGCCGGTGACCGTCGGCGTGCAGGGGCAGGATCTGGTGCAGATCGTCGACGGGGTGCGGGCCGGCGACCGGGTCGTGGTGCGCGGCGCCGACCAGGTGCGCGACGGCCAGGAGCTGCCGTGACCGTCGCCGCGGTCGAGGCGGTCGACGTCTCGCGCGCGTACGAGCTGGACGGGGTGTCGGTGTCCGCGCTGCGCGGTGTGTCGCTCACCATCGACCAGGGCGAGTACGTGGCGGTGATCGGGCCCTCCGGCTCCGGCAAGTCCACGCTGATGCACCTGCTGGGCGGGCTGGACCGGCCCACCGGCGGTCGGTTGGTGATCGGTGGCCGGGACGTGGCCACGCTGACCGCGCCGGAGCTGGCGACGCTGCGCAACGAGACGATCGGCTTCGTCTTCCAGGCGTTCCACCTGCTGGCCCGGACGTCCGCGGTGGACAACGTGGCGTTGCCGCTTGTGTACCGGGGCGTCGGGGCGCGGCAGCGGCGGGAACGGGCGGCGGCGATGCTGGGCCGGGTCGGGCTGGGGCACCGCCTGCACCACCGGCCGAACCAGCTCTCCGGGGGCGAGCAGCAGCGGGTGGCGATCGCCCGGGCGCTGGTCACCGAGCCGGCGGTGCTGCTCGCCGACGAGCCCACCGGCAACCTGGACAGCGTCACCGGCGAGGCGGTGCTGGAGCTGCTGGAGCGGTTGAACGCGGAGTCCGGGGTGGCGCTGGTGATGGTGACGCACGACCAGGAGGTGGCGGCCCGAGCACGTCGGCGGATCGCGGTCCGGGACGGGCTGATCCGGTCCGACACCGCTCATGATCGACCGGGGTCGGACGACGCGGACGGACCTGCGACACTGGATCCCGCTCCCAGCGCGGAGCCCCGGTCCGCGTCCGGAAGCGGCCCGGGGCACCCGTCCGGTGGCTCCGGTGGCGCCACCGGAGCCACCGGACGCCTTCCGCGTGACGGCGACGGGGCGGCCCGGTGAGGGTGGCCGAGGCGTGGCGGGTGGCGCTGGACGCGCTGCGCGCCAACCGGATGCGCAGTCTGCTGACCATGCTCGGCGTGATCATCGGGGTCGCCTCGGTGGTGATCCTGGTGGCCATCGGCACCGGCACGAAGCGGCAGGTCGAGCAGCAGGTCGAGGGGCTCGGCTCGAACCTGCTGCTGGTGGTGCCCGGGAAGATCGAGGTGGGCACCGCGCCGGTGGTGTCGCCGCTGGACCTCAAGGACGTCGACGCCGTCTCCCGGGTGGTCGGCGATCCCGGCCGGGTGGCCGTGACGGTGGCCTCCGGCGCGACCGCGCGGGCCGGCAACCGGTCCGACTTCACCACCGTGCAGGGCGTGCTGGAGACCACCCCGTCGGTGTTCACCCGGTCGCTGGCCCGGGGCCGCTACCTGTCCGGGGCCGACGTGGACACCAGCCGTCGAGTGGCGGTGCTCGGCGCGTCGGTGGCCCGGACGCTCTTCCCCGACCGTGATCCGCTCGGCCAGCAGGTCACGCTGGCCGGCGTACGGTTCCGGGTGATCGGCGTCTTCGCCCCGCTCGGGCAGAGCCTCGGCGTGGACCGGGACGACGAGGTGCACGTGCCGGTGACCGCCGCGCAGCGGCTGTGGGGCACCCAGCGGATCGACGGCATCGCGGTCAAGGCGCCGGACCGGGAGCGGATCGACCAGCTCGGCGAGCGGATCGTCGCGGAGCTGTCCCGCCGGCACCCGGACACCGAGTTCAGCGCCGTCACCCAGCAGCAGATCCTCGGCGTGCTCGGCGACATCCTGGGCGTGCTCACCGGCGTGCTGGCCGCGATCGCCGGCATCTCGCTGCTGGTCGGCGGCGTCGGCGTCTCCAACATCATGCTGGTCTCGGTACGCGAGCGCACCCGCGAGATCGGCCTGCGCAAGGCGGTCGGCGCCCGGCCCCGGGACATCGGCGTGCAGTTCCTGCTGGAGGCGGTGCTGCTCACCTCGATCGGTGGCCTGACCGGGATGGCGCTCGGGGTGGGCACCGCGCTGCTGGTCGACGCGTTCTCCCCGATCCCGGCCGCGATCACCTGGTGGTCGCTGGCGCTGGCGTTCGGCGTCTCGGCGGCGGTGGGCATCGTGTTCGGCGTGGTGCCGGCGCAGCGGGCCGGCCGGCTCGATCCGGTGGTGGCGTTGCGCGCCGAGTAGGCGATCCGGACGCGCCACCCGTCCGGGCGAAAAAGCCCTGGCGGGCGCCCGCCCCGCCATGATCAAAGGACGGAAGGGATCGCGCAGGTCACAGCCGTCCCGCTACCGTACTCATTACACGCGCGTCGCTCGTCGAGGCGGGAGCACCTGCCCGGTGGCACGCGCCGGGCACGGGAATGGGTCGGTGAGCCATGGCCGGGTCGCAGTCCGACGCACGGCTGTCGGATGTCAGGTTCCTGACCGTCGCCGAGGTGGCAACGGTCATGCGGGTCTCCAAGATGACGGTCTACCGTCTCGTGCACAGCGGTGAGCTGACCGCGGTGCGGGTCGGTCGTTCGTTCCGGGTGCCCGAGCACGCCGTGCACGAATATCTCCGGGGCGCGTTCCAGGAGTCCGCCTGAGCCCTCGGCGACGCCCGCCGAGTGCGACGAAAAGGGGCATCGACGGGGGCGCGTTGGTCCTGCTGACGCACTCCGGCTACCCTGGAGCCCGACCGTGATCGCTCCTGGTGTGCCCGGCCCACCACGCTGGTCCGGTCCGTTGTCCGCAAGCGGGCAGGGCGCCACCGCGTTGGTGGTGCCTCCCGGTCCGCCCCGCACGTTGCATCGAAAGGCTGTCGTATGGGCTCGGTGGTCAAGAAGCGCCGCAAGCGCATGGCTAAGAAGAAGCACCGCAAGCTGCTGCGCAAGACCCGCGTCCAGCGTCGCCGTCTCGGCAAGTGACCGGGGCCGGGCGCTGACCCGGCACCGGCACCACTTGCCAACTGTCGACCCTCGGAGGCTCAGGTGATCAGGCCGCGGACGTTCCGGCTCGATCCTGCCTGCCGCGCAAGGCGCACGACATGACCCCCGGTGGCACCTCCGGTGCCCCGGGGGTCGTCGTCGTCACCGGGGTCGGCCGGTTCCTCGGCGCCAACCTCGCCGCCCGGCTCGCCGCCGACCCACGCATCGAGCGGGTCATCGGCGTCGACCCGGCCCCGCCGAACCCCGAGCTGGCCGACCTGCTCTCCGACGTCGAGCTGGTCCGGCTCGACCTCGACTCGCTCGGCGGTCTCCTGATCGACCTCGACGTCGACGCCGTGGCGCACCTGGCGCTGGTCACCGCGCCCGACCCGCAGCACGGCGGTCGGGCGGCGATGAAGGAACAGAACGTCATCGGCACCATGCAGCTGCTCGCCGCCGCCCAGCGCGCGCCGCGCCTGCGCCGGCTGGTGGTCCGCTCGTCGACCGCCGCGTACGGGGTGTCGTTCCGCGACCCGGCCGTCTTCACCGAGGAGACCGAGCCGCGTGAGGTGCCGCGCGGCGGGTTCGGCCGCGACATCCTCGACATCGAGGGGTACGTTCGCGGCTTCCGCCGCCGCCGGCCCGACGTCACCGCCACCGTGCTGCGCTTCGCGCCGTTCATCGGCTACACGGCCGACACCACGCTCACCCGCTACTTCGCGCAGCCGGTGGTGCCCACCATCTTCGGCCGCGACCCGCGCCTGCAGTTCCTGCACATCGACGACGCGCTGACGGTGCTGCACCGGTCGGTCGCCGAGGAGCACCCGGGGACGTTCAACGTGGCCGGTCCGGGCGTGCTGTCGCTCTCACAGGCCATCCGCCGGGCCGGCCGGGTGGCCGTGCCGGTGCTGGAGCCGGGCTTGGCCGGGGTGGCCGCGGTCGCCCGCACCCTGGGCTTCGGCCGGTACGGCCTGGACCAGGTCGACCTCTTCGTGCACGGTCGGGTGGTGGACACCACCCGGCTGGAGCGTGAGTTCGGCTTCACCCCCCGCTCGACCGCTGCCGCCTTCGACGACTTCGTCCGCGCCCACCACGGCGGGGTGGTGGTGACCCGCGACCAGCTCGCCGCGGCCGAGCAACTGGTGCTGGAGAGCATCCGTCAGGTCCGCTCGACCGTCCGGGAGCGCTCGTGAGCAGCACACCGGAGCGGTGGGACGCCCGCTTCGACGTACCCCCGACCGGGCCCGGGCCGGACGCGGAGCCGGCGCGGCGCAACGGGCACCGGCCGGTCACCGCGCCGGCCGCCCGACCGCCCGCGCCCCCGGAGCCGGCCGACGAGCCGGACACCTCCGCCGACGAGCCGACCACCCGCCCGGTCGCGAGGAAGACCGTGGCGAAGAAGGCGGTCGCGAAGAAGGCGGTCGCTAAGAAGGCCGTGGCGAGGCAGGCGGTGGCGGAGAGCGCGACCCCCGGGGACGGCCCGTCCGGGCCGGCGGTGGGCGACCGGCCCGGGGACCAGTGGGACCGTCGGGTCGCGCGGGGGCTCGCGTTCCTGCGCCGCCGGCTCGCCGGTGACTACGAGGTCGACGAGTTCGGCTTCGACCCGGACCTCACCGACGCGGTCTTCCATCCGCTGGTCCGGGTGCTCTACCGGGACTGGTTCCGCACCGAGGTCGGCGGCCTGGAGCACGTGCCGGCCGAGGGCGCCGGCCTGGTGGTGGGCAACCACTCCGGCACCGTGGCGCTGGACGCGCTGATCCTCTCCGCGGCGCTGCACGACCGGCATCCGAGCCACCGCTACCTTCGCCTGCTCGGCGCCGACCTGGTCTTCCGGATGCCCGTGGTGTCCGAGCTGGCCCGCAAGACCGGCGGCACGGTCGCCTGCAACCCGGACGCCGAACGGCTGCTCGGCAACGGCGAGCTGGTCGGCGTGTTCCCGGAGGGCTTCAAGGGCATCGGCAAGCTCTACTCCGACCGCTACAAGCTCCAGCGCTTCGGCCGGGGCGGCTTCGTCTCCGCCGCGCTGCGTACCGGCACGCCGATCGTGCCGGTGGCCATCGTCGGCGGCGAGGAGATCTATCCGATGCTCGCCGACATCAAGCCGCTCGCCCGGCTGCTCAAGCTGCCGTACTTCCCGGTGACGCCGACGTTCCCCTGGCTGGGCCCGCTGGGCATGGTGCCGCTGCCGAGCAAGTGGCTGATCGAGTTCTGCCCGCCGATTCCGACCGCGCACCTGCGGGACTCCGCGGACGACCCGCTTGTCGTGTTCAACCTCGCCGACCAGGTGCGGGAGACCATCCAGCAGACGCTGCACAAGCTGCTCGAACGCCGCCCGGACCCGTTCGGCCCCTGAGCTTCGGGTCAGGCGCGCTGGCGGCGGCGGTGCAGGGCCAGCCCGGCGGTCACCGCGCCGGCGAGCAGCCCGGCGGCGGCGGTCGAGGGCACGGCGATGCGGACGGCCCGACGGCCGGTGCGGAAGTCACGGACCTCCCAGCCCCGCTCCCGGGCCCGCCGCGACAGCGCCGGGTCGGGGTTGACCGCGACCGCGCGGCCCACCGCGGACAGCATCGGCAGATCGTTGGCGGAGTCGCTGTAGGCCGCGCAGCGGGTCAGGTCCAGCCCTTCCACGGCGGCGAGCTGGGTGACCGCCTCCGCCTTCGCCGGCCCGTGCATCAGATCGCCGACCAGCCGGCCGGTGTACGCCCCGTCGACCACCTCGGCCACCGTGCCGATCGCGCCGGTCAGGCCGAGTCGGGCCGCGATCACCCGGCCGATCTCCACCGGGGCGGCACTGACCAGCCAGACGCGCTCGCCCGCGTCGAGGTGACGCTGGGCCAGCCGGCGGGTGCCGGCCCAGATGCGCGGCGCCATCAGCTCGTCGAAGATCTCCTCGGTGAGCCGCTCCACGTCGTCGACCCGCCAGCCCTGCACGAAGGCGAGCGCGGCCTCCTTGGCCTGGGACATGGTCCCGGCGTGCTCGGTGGCGAGCAGTCGGAACCGGGCCTGCTGCCAGGCGAACCGGGCCAGGTCACCGGCGGTGAAGTAGTTCCGGGCGGCCAGCCCGCGGGCGAACCAGTAGATCGACGCGCCCTGCATCATCGTGTTGTCCACGTCGAAGAACGCGGCGGCCGTCGGGTCCGGCGCGATCGTGGTCGCGGGTGCCGCCGGGGTCTCCGCCCAACCGGCGGTGTGCCCGTGGACGTCGGTGCTGACCGTCACCTTGCGGGACCCGGTCACCGCGACCTCCCTCCCTCGACGAGCCTGGTACGCGTGCCGCGTCCACCGTATCCGGCGTCTCGTGACGGTCGGGTGTCCGTCGGGGGAAGTGTGGCCGCGCGCTCAGCGTTCGCCGGGGCAGGTGGTCGGCGCCGGCCCGAGCGTGTCGCTGGCGGTCGGCGCGGGCAGCCCGCAGGCGATCGTCTCGCGCAGCGCGTCGGCGCGTCGGCCGGCGGCGTCGAGCAGGGCAAGCGAGCGGCGGGTGCGGTCCCGGTCGGCGTGGTCGGGCCGGGCGAGCAGGCCGCTGACCACCCGGCGCTGACCGGCGAGGAACGTGTCCACGGCGTCCAGCGCGGTCGGGTCGGAGCGTTGCGCGGCCACCGTGGTCAGCAGGCGTACGCCCTGGCGGGTGTCCGCGTCCATGTCGTCCAGGACGGCGCTGAAGCCGAGCCGGTCGTCGCGGACCGTGGCGGCCTCGTCGAGCCGGGTCCGGGCGAAGTCGAGGAAGAGCTGACCGCGGCTGATGTCCGAGCTGGCCAGGGCGAGCTGGGCGCGTTCGGTGGAGCGCTTCATGCCGTACAGCGCGTCGCCGGGCAGCGCGTTCTCGCTGGCGGCGGAGATGCCGGAGAGGGCGATCGCACCGGCGGCCACGCCGACCAGGATCGCGCCCCGGGCCCGCGCCCGGCGGCCGGTGATGGCGGGCAGCAGCGCGCCGAGCCCGCCGGCGCCGGCGTCGGTGGTGGCGGGGAGGCCCTCCCGTTCGGCGGTGGCCACCAGCATCGCGCGCAGGCCGGTGCGGAAGTCGGCGTCGACCTCGACGGTGGGCCGCTCGACGGTGAGCCGGCGGGTCACTCCCACGAGCGCGGTGAGTTTGCCGTCGGCGCGGGACCGGACGTGGTGTCGGCGTCCGCCGTTGGCCTCGTCGAGGAGTTGCGCGAAGCGCTCGGCTCGCCGACCGGAGAAGAGGTCGCTGTCCACCGCGGGCACCCCCTCTCGCTGGTCACGGCCGGGCGGCCGTCGTCGTCACCAGCGACCCGTGGCAGCATGTGGCCGAGTGCCGACCGGGACGGCCGACCTGACCCGCCGGACCGGGTGGGCCCGGGGGACGCCGGGACAACCACTGGTCGCACCCGGAGAAACGGTTCGCGCCGGCCGCCGGTTACGGGCCGTTCGGGGGCGAAATAACCGGGTGTGACGGGGGTCGCGGGCGGGCCGGGGCGTGCGTCAGCCACCGGCGTCGGGCCGGTGGCGGGACGGGGATGCGGCGGGTCAGGCGTGGAAGCCGTCGGGCAGCAGTCGGGCCAGCGCCCGTACCGCCCGGTACTGGAGCGCCTTGATGGCGCCCTCGTTCTTGCCCATGGCACGGGCCGTCTCGGCGACCGAGAAGCCCTGCAGGAACCGGAGCACGATGCACTCCTGCTGCTCCGGGTTGAGCTGCTTGACGGCGGTGAGCAGGGCGACGTTGGTGATGTGCTCGACCACCGCCGCCTCCGGGCTGCCCTCCGGGCCGCGGTCCTCCCGGTCGGCGTCGAGGACGTCGCCGGTGGTCACCTCCAGCCGGTAGCGCCCGGACTTGAAGTGGTCGGCGACCAGGTTGCGGGCGATGGTGACCAGCCAGGCGCCCAGGTCACGCCCCTGCCAGGTGAAGCTGCCGATGCGTTTGAGTGCCCGCAGGAACGTGTCGGAGGTGAGGTCCTCGGCGAGTTGGCGGTTGCCGACCCGGAAGTAGACGAACCGGAAGACGGTGTCGACGTACCGGTCGTAGATCAGGCCGAACGCCTCCGACTCGCCGGCCTGCGCCCGCTCGACGAGCGTCCAGACCTCGGTGGCCGGGTCGGACGGGTCGGGGCGGCTCGGAAAGCCGGTGGCCGGCGTGGCGGCGGGGACGGCCGGCAGCACCGCCGTGTCGCCGACGGTCACCACCGGCAGCACCGCGGTCTCGGCGGCGGGGGGCTCGGCGCTGGTCGCCGCGTCACCGCGGCGGGCCTGGGCCGGCGGGACGGCTGGGCGGGGCGGGGCGCCGACGCGCCCGGCGGTGGGTTTCGCGTTGCCGCCGGGGGACGCCGGGCGCAGCGGCGCCTCGTTGCCGTGGTGCGCGCGGCTGCGGGTCCGTCGGGTCTCGCCGCTCAGCGCGAGCAGGCCGTCCGCGCGTGGCGCGGGCTCGGCGCGCTCGTTGAGCGGGTTCCGCTGGGTCGGGCCGGTCACCCCGGCCGGCCGTTCCGCGTAACCGAACGTGGTCACCGTGCCTCCCCGGTCCAGATGGGCAGCGACCTCGCCGGGCGCCGGTGCGGCGCTGCGGGGCCGGGCGCGACCCGGTGGGGCGCGGCCGGTGCGGGACGTGTCGGCGGGCGGCACGTCCCGTTGAGGTGCTGGTCCAATGCGCTCACGGGCACGGGGGCCTCCTCGGGCTGAGGGGTGTCGACTCACGGCAAATGGGTGAGCCGACCCGAGTGATGATAGGCCCAACGTCACCCGCGCGTGGCAAGTCCGTTACACAGAGCGGAAGTATTTCCCGCGTGCTCGCACTCCTGCCGGACCGGTTGTCCGTCGCTCGTGGTTGACTTTCGTGCGGCAACCTGGTGCGCGGTGGAAGCCCAGGTCGAGGCCGATTTTTCGGCCGCCCGGCGTGTCGTGAGCGCGGTTCGTGAACCCGTCTCCATTCACGCCCCCGCAGCCCGCGAAGATCACGCTCCCACTCATGGGAATTGCGTCCACTGTCAATCGCGGTCTCACCCGGCGGACCCGGGCGGCGCTCGGGGGCATGGCCCGGCGCACCCCGCTGTGCCAGACTCAGCCACCGTGCAGGACGCCGCCGACAGCACCGCGCCGAACCTCGCCGACCGCCTCCGCCGGGCCGCCGCCGACCACGGCGGCCGGGTCGCGTTGCACTGGCGCGACACCACGCTCACCTGGGCCGCGCTGGACACCGTGGTCACCGCCACCGCCCACGCGCTGCACGCCGCCGCGCCGCCGGCGGACCGCACGCCACACCCGCCCCGGGTGGCGATCGGCTTCGGCAACACCCCCGACTTCGTGGTCACCTACCTGGCCACGCTCCGCGCCGGCCTGGTCGCCGTGCCGGTCAATCCCGCGCTGACCGGCCGGGAACTGCGGCACGTGCTCGCCGACTCCGGCGCCGCCGTCCTGGTCGGCGCCGCCGACGTGACCGCCCGGGTGGACCCCGCCGACCTGCCCGCGCTGCGCGCGGTGCACACCGTCCCGCCGGTCGCCGCCGACGACGCCCCGGCCCGGTTCCCGACGCGGAACGGGGACGACCTGGCCGTACTGCTCTACACCTCGGGCACCGAGGGCCGACCCAAGGGCGCGATGCTGTCGCACCGGGCGCTGGCCGCCAACCACGCCCAGGCCGACCGGATCGACCCCCCGGTGGTCGGCCCCGACGACACCGTGCTGCTGGCGCTGCCGCTGTTCCACGCGTACGGGCTGAACGCCGGGCTCGGGGCGGTGCTGCACCACGGCGCCACCGGCGTGCTCGTCGACGAGCCCGGCCCGACCGGGGCGCTCGACGAGATCGCCCGACACCGGGTCAGCGTGCTGCTCGGCGTACCGTCGATGTTCCTGACCTGGGCCGATGCGGCCGGCGACCCGAGCGCGGCGCTGGCCGGGGTGCGGGTCGCGGTGTGCGGCGCGGCGCCGCTGCCGCTGCCCGTCGGGGCGCGCTTCACCGAGCTGACCGGGCATCCGGTGCACGTCGGCTACGGGCTCACCGAGACCGCGCCGGTGCTCACCTCCACGCTGGTCGGCGGCGAGCCGAAACCCGGCTCGATCGGCCGCCCGCTGCCCGGCGTCGAGCTGCGCCTGGTCGGGTCCGACGGCGACGAGCTGTGGCGCGACGGGGTGCCCGCCGCCGAGACCGACGACGACGGGATGGACCTCACCGACGACCCGGTCGGCACCGACCCCGGGCAGATCGTGGTGCGCGGCGCGAACCTGTTCGCCGGCTACTGGCCCGACGGGCGGGGCGGGCCCGGCCCGGACGGCTGGTGGGCCACCGGCGACGTGGCGTACGCCGACGGCGACGGCGACCTGTTCCTGGTCGACCGGCTCGGCGAGCTGATCCTGGTCAACGGCTTCAACGTCTACCCGCACGAGGTCGAGTCGGTGCTCCAGGCGCACCCCGGGGTGGCGGAGTCGGCGGTCCTGGGCGTGCCGCACCCGCGGACCGGCGAGACTGTGCGGGCGTACGTGGTGCGCGCGGCCGGCTCGTCGGTGACGGCGGCGGAGCTGCTCGCCCACTGCGCGCGTAACCTGGCCCGGTTCAAGTGCCCGACCGCCGTCGAGTTCGTCGACGCGCTGCCGTACTCGGCGATCGGGAAGGTCCGCAAGACCGAGCTGCGCCCGGCACCCGTGGTGCCGTCGCCGGCACCGCCGACCGAGACCCGCACGGAGGTACCCGATGTCCAGTGACCCGCGGCTCATCCTGATCACCCGGCCCGGCTGCCACCTCTGCGAGGACGCGAAGGCGGCGCTCGACCGGGTGGTGGCGGTCACCGGCGACCGCTGGGTGGAGAAGGACGTGACCGGCGACGTCGAGCTGGAACGCGACTACGGCGACCGGCTGCCGGTGGTGCTGCTCGACGGCAAGGAGCACGGCTACTGGCGGGTCGAGGAGGACCGGCTGCTGCGGGACCTGACCACCCCGCAACTGTGAACTATGGTGCTCGGGTGACGGCTGCACGGCGCCACCTGGTGTGGGACTGGAACGGCACCCTGCTCGACGACCTCGACCTGGTGGTGCGCGCCACCAACGTGGCGTTCGCCAGCGCCGGCGGTCCGGCGGTCAGCGCGGACGAGCACCGGGTGCGGTTCCGCCGGCCGATCGCCGACTACTACGCGGAGATGCTCGGCCGGGCGGTCGACGCCGAGGCGTTCGGCGCGCTCGACCGGATCTTCCACGACGCGTACCGGGCCGGGCTGACCAGTTGCGCGCTGGCCGCCGACGCCACCGCCGCGATCGCCGCCTGGCCGGGCAGCCAGTCGCTGCTGTCCATGTGGTTCCACGACGAGCTGGTGCCCACCGTGCACACGTACGGGCTGACCCCGCACTTCAGCCGGGTGGACGGGCTGCGCGCCGCGGTCGGCGGCGGGCCCAAGGCCGAGTGGCTGGAGAAGCACCTGGCCGAGCTGGGGCTGGCCGGCGCCGACGTGGTGCTGATCGGTGACTCGCTCGACGACGCCGACGCGGCCACCTCGGTCGGCGGCGCGGCCGTCCTCTACACCGGCGGCCTCTCCGACCCGGCCCGGCTGCGTGCCAGCGGTCACCCGACCGCCGACACCCTCACCGAGGCGGTCACGCTGGCCCGCGCGCTGCGCTGAGCCGGGCGCGTCAGGCGCGGAGGTGGGCCAGGACGGCCAGCACGCGGCGGTGGTGGGTGGTGGCGTCCGGCGGCAGGTCGAGCTTGGTGAAGATGTTGCGGACGTGCTTCTCCACCGCGCCGTCGCTCACCACCAGGGCGCGGGCGATGGCGGTGTTGGAGCGGCCCTCGGCCATCAGCGCCAGCACCTCGCGCTCGCGCGGGGTCAGCGCGGCCAACGGGTCGTCGCGCCGCCGCCGCACCAGCAGTTGGCTGATCACCTCCGGGTCCAGCACGGTGCCGCCGGCGGCCACCCGGGCCAGCCCGTCCAGGAACTCGTCGATCGCGGCCACCCGGTCCTTGAGCAGGTAGCCGATGCCGCCGCCGGTGCCGCCCGCGGTGTCCAGCAGGTCGTCGGCGTACGACACCTCGACGTACTGGGACAGCACCAGGATCGGCGTGCCCGGCACCCGGCGACGGGCCTCCACCGCGGCGCGCAGCCCCTCGTCGGTGTGCGACGGCGGCATCCGCACGTCCACCACCGAGATGTCCGGCCGGTGCGCCACCACGGCGTCGACCAGCGCGTCCCCGTCGCCGACGGCGGCCACCACCTGGTGCCCGAACTCGGTCAGCAGCCGGACCAGCCCCTCCCGGAGCAGCACGGCGTCGTCCGCGATCACCACCCGCATGGGTCCGGTGTCTACCACGTCCGGGTCCCACCGCGCGGCCTCGACCCGGTGCGGCGGGTCGCCGGCGGCCGTCACCGGGGCGGTTCGGCGGGTCGCCGGTCCGGGCGGCGGGCGGTCACCGGGGCAGCTCCGCGTGGATCCGGGTCGGCCCGCCGGCCGGACTGTCCACCTCCAGCGTGCCGCCGGCCGCCCGGACCCGGTCGGCGATGCCGCTGAGCCCGTGCCCCTTGGCCAGGTGCGCGCCGCCGATCCCGTCGTCGGCGACGGTGATCTCCAGGCGGCCCACCTTCCGGGTCACCTCCACCCGGCAGGCGTCGGCCCGGCTGTGCTTCGCGACGTTGGTCAGCGCCTCGGCCACCACGAAGTAGGCGGTGCTCTCCAGGCCCGGGTCGAGCCGGCCGCCGGTGGTGCCCAGGTCGTCGTCGACGAGCAGCTCGGTCGGCACCAGCGCCCGGGCGGCGAGCGCGGCGAGCGCGCTGGGCAGTCCCCGGTCGACCAGGATCGGCGGCGCGATGCCCCGGGAGAGCGCGCGCAGCTCGTCGAGCGTCTCCCGGGTCTGGGCGACCGCCTCGTCCAGCGTGCGCCGGGCCGCGTCCGGGTCGGCGGCGAGCTGGTGGCGGGCCCGGCCCAGGTCCATGGCGAGCCGGACCAGGCGTTGCTGCGGCCCGTCGTGGATGTCCCGCTCCAACCGGCGCAACGCGGACGCCTCGGCCGAGGCGGCGGCCCGCTTCTGCTCCTCCAGCGTGACGATCCGCTGCCGCATCTCGGCCACGCCGGTGAGCAGCGAGTACGCCAGGCCGCCCTGGATCCGGGCCAGGGTACGGGTCACCAGCGGGAGGGTGAGGAGCGCGAACAGGCCGATGGCGGTGTTCAGCGCGATCCGCGCGCCGGCCCCGTCACCCATGCCGAGGAGCTGGCTGAGGTCCTGTTGGTCCGGCCCGCGCGGGATGGCCCAGTCGTACCCGCCGTAGAGCGTGCCGGTCAGCGCCAGCGCCCACCAGACCACCATCAGCACGAACGTGGGCAGGGTCACCAGGAGCCGCAGGAACGCGTGCAGCAGGTCGAGCCAGGACTGCGGGTCGCGGATCGGGGTGAACACCCGCCGCCAGAACCGGGCGCCGCGCCCGGGGGTCAGGTAGACCGGGCGGACCCGGGGCCGGCCGAGCACGCCGGGGAGCCGGAGCCGCTCCAGGTCGGCCAGCCCGCGCGCCGCGTAGAGCACGCCGGCCAGGACCGGCAGGCCGAGCGTGGTGACCAGCAGCCCGACGCTGAGTGAGATCCCCGCCACGGCGAGCACGAACCCGACGATCGCCAGCGGCAGGCTGAAGAGCACGTAGCCGGTGTCGTGGGCGAGTCGCCGGAACAGGCTCCGGACGGGCGAGGAGGGAACGGGTGCGGTGGCCAACGGCGCGGCGGTCATGGTTCGAGGCTATGGGCGCGGTCCCGGCCGGCCCATCCCGTACGCCGGCCGGTCGGGGGTGGGGTTCTCCCCACCCGGCACGTGAGAAGCGCCTCGCCGCGTCGGCTGCGGAGCGTTACCGCACGCACGCGATTGGTCAGAGAAGTCGGGATTGAGCAATAATCGCCTCGCGCCACCGAGGAGCGCGGTTGATCGATCTTGTGGGAATGGAGGGGCAGGTGGAGCCGCATCGCGAGTCATCAAGATCGCGATTTGTGCACCTCTTCACAAGCGCCTACTCTGTAGTTCCGACGCGCCCTGCTAGCACAGCCGGCAACATCGGTCGCCAGCGGGAGTCCCGAAACGGCCGGCCCCCGTCGCCGGTCGAGGATCGCACCGCACGGAGTCTCATGAGTCAGCACCGTCCCCCTGGCGCGCCCGGCCGCACCGGTGCCGTACCGGCGCTTCCGGACCTGCCCGAGGCGACCGTGTCCCGGCTCCCGGAATACCTGCGTGCGCTGCACGCGCTCGCCGAATCCGGCCACGAGACCGTGTCCAGCGAGGGCCTGGCCAGCGCCGTCGGCGTCAACTCCGCCAAGCTCCGCAAGGACCTGTCGCACCTCGGCTCGTACGGCACCCGGGGCGTCGGCTACGACGTCGCGCTGCTGATCGACCAGATCGAGTCGGTGCTCGGGCTCACCCAGTGCCGGGCCGTCGCGCTGGTCGGCGTGGGTAATCTCGGTCACGCCCTGGCCGGCTACGACGGCTTCGCCAGCCGCGGCTTCCGGATCGCCGCGCTGCTCGACGCCGACCCGTCCCGCGTCGGCGAGCGGATAAACGGGCTGGTCGTCCGGCACGTCGACGAGCTGTCCCGGGTGGTCGCCGAGGAGACCATCTCGATCGGCGTGATCGCCACCCCGGCGCCGGCCGCCCAGGCGGTCGCCGACGAGCTGGTCGCCGTCGGCGTGACGAGCATCCTCAACTTCGCACCGTGCGTACTCTCGGTCCCGGAAGGGGTCGACGTGCGCAAGGTCGACCTCGCGATCGAGCTGCAGATCCTGTCCTTCCACGAGCACCGCAAGGCGTCGCTGACCGCGCTGCCCGCCACCGGCGGGTCCGCGCTCACCGCCCTGCCCGGCGGGCTCGCGACCACCGACACCCAGGAGGCGATCGGCACGTGAAACTGCTCGTCGTCGGCGCGTCCTACCGCACCGCCCCGGTCGCCGTCCTGGAGCAACTGGCCGTCCCACCCGCGGATCTCACCCGCACGCTGGACCGGCTGGTCGCCCAGCCGTACGTCGCCGAGGCAGTGCTGGTCTCCACCTGCAACCGGGTGGAGGTCTACGCCGCCGTCGCCGGCTTCCACGGTGGGCTCGGCGACATCTGCGCGGTCCTGGCCGAGCAGGCCGGCTGCCCGCCGGCGGCGCTCGCCCCGCACCTGTACGTGCACTACGACGCCGCCGCCGTGGACCACGTCTTCCGGGTCGCCGCCGGGCTGGACTCCATGGTGGTCGGCGAGGCGCAGATCCTCGGTCAGCTCCGCGACGCCTACCACTTCGCCGGCGGCGCCGACTCCGCCGGCCGGCTGCTGCACGAGCTGATGCAGCAGGCGCTGCGGGTCGGCAAGCGGGCCCACGCCGAGACCAACATCGACCGGGCCGGGCAGAGCGTGGTCACCGCCGCGCTCGACCTCGCCGCCGGCCTGCTCGACAGCGACCTGACCGGCCGACCCGCCATGGTGGTCGGCGCCGGGGCGATGGGTTCGCTGAGCGTGGCCACGTTGTCCCGGCTGGGCGCCGGCCCGCTCACCGTCACCAACCGGGGGGCCGCCCGCGCGGTCCGGCTCGCCGAGTCGTACGGCGCCACCGCCGTGCCGATGGCCGAACTGGTCGACGCGCTCTCCACGGTGGACATCGTGGTCGCCGCCACCGCCGCCGCCGAGCCGGTGCTCACCCGCGACGTGGTGACCCGGGCGCTGGCCCGCCGCGACGCCGACCGGGGCCCGCTGGTCCTGCTCGACCTGGCCGTCCCGCGCGACGTCGAGGCCGGCGTCGCCGAGCTGTCCGGCGTCGAGGTGATCGACATCGACCGGATGGCCGCCGTCCTCGCCGACGGGCCGGCCGCCGCCGACGCCGCCGAGGTGGCCCGCATCGTCGCCGGTGAGGTCGAGGCGTTCCTGACCTGGCTGCGCGGTGCCGACGTGGCACCCACCGTGGCCGCGCTGCGCGGGCGCGCCGACGACGTGGTCACCGCCGAGCTGCGCCGGCTCGGCCAGCGCCGCCCCGACCTCAGCGACGACCAGCGTGCCGAGGTGGCCCGCACCGTGCACCGGGTCGTGCAGCGGCTGTTGCACCAGCCGACCGTACGGGTCCGCCAGCTCGCCGCCGAGCCCGGCGGCGACCAGTACGCGGCCCTGCTGCGCGAGCTGTTCGACCTGGAGGTGCCACAGACGTCCCCGGTCGACACCGTCCCCGACGTGGTCGCCACCGACACCGACGGCCGGCCGTCCTTCGACGCGGCCGACGTCCCGCCCACCGGAGGTGCGCGATGACCGCCCCCCTGCGCCTCGGCACCCGGGGCAGCGTCCTGGCGCTGGCCCAGTCCGGCCACGTCGCCGAGGCCCTCACCGCGGCCACCGGCCGCCCGGTCGAGCTGGTCGAGGTGGTGACCGCCGGGGACCGCTCCACCGCCCCGGTGCAGCGGCTCGGCGTCGGCGTCTTCGTCTCCGCGCTGCGGGACGCGCTGACCGCCGGCGAGATCGACTTCGCCGTCCACTCGTACAAGGACCTGCCCACCGCGGCGGCGCCCGGCCTGCACATCGCGGCCGTGCCGCCCCGGGAGGACCCGCGGGACGCGTTGGTCGCCACCGGCGGCCGGACGCTCGCCGAGCTGCCGCCCGGCGCGCTGATCGGCACCGGCGCGCTGCGCCGGATCGCCCAGTTGCACGCGCTGGGCATGCAGTTCGAGGTCACCCCGATCCGGGGCAACATCGACACCCGGCTCGGCCGGGTGCTCGGCCCGGACGCCGACCTCGACGCCGTCGTGCTGGCCCGGGCCGGGCTCACCCGGATCGGCCGCGCCGACGTCATCACCGAGACGCTCGACCCGATGCTCATGCTGCCCGCGCCCGCCCAGGGCGCGCTGGCCGT
Organism: Micromonospora sp. NPDC049240; assembly: GCF_040647835.1. NCBI lineage: Bacteria > Bacillati > Actinomycetota > Actinomycetes > Micromonosporales > Micromonosporaceae > Micromonospora > Micromonospora sp. NPDC049240. The sequence goes on along the minus strand of NZ_JBEZCX010000004.1, from coordinate 333,903 downwards.
CGAGTGCCGGGCCGACGACCACGACCTGGTCGAGCTGCTCGCGCGGCTCGACCACGCACCGTCCCGCGCCGCGGTCACCGCGGAACGGGCACTGCTGGCCACCCTGGAGGCCGGGTGCAGCGCACCGGTGGCCGCCTACGGCGAACTCGCCGAGGGTGAGACCGGTGAGGAGATCTACCTGCGCGGTGCGGTGATCAGCCCGGACGGTTCCCGTGACCTCCGACTGTCCCGCACCGGAACGCCCGCCGACGCGGCGGAGATCGGCAAGGCACTCGCCGCCGAACTCCTCGAACTCGGCGCCGACTCGATCCTCGGCCAAGAAGGACACGCCGGCCCGGGGACCCAGCAACTTGGGAGCACAGAATGACCCGCACCCGTAAGCCCGTAGGCCGGATCGCTTTCGTCGGGGCCGGCCCCGGCGACCCGGGCCTGCTGACCCGCCGGGCGCTCGACGCCCTGGTCGAGGCCGACCACGTGGTGTACGACCGGGGAGTCCCCGAGTCGCTGCTGACCCACGTCCGCGCCCAGGCCCGGCCCGACGCCGAGTTCAGCCCCGCCGAGGGCGTGCCGGGGGACGTGGCGAAGGTGCTGATCTCCGCGGCCCGTTCCGGCCAGAACGCCGTGCACCTGGTGGCCGGCGACCCGTTCGGCCACGACTCGGTGGTCAAGGAGGTGCAGGCGGTGGCGCGCACCGCCGCGCACTTCGAGGTGGTGCCCGGCGTCGGCCAGGCCGAGGGCGTCGCCACGTACGCGGGTGTGCCGCTGCCCGGCGTGCGCACCGCCGCCGACGTCGAGGACGTCAACACGCTGGACTTCGACGCGCTCGCCACGGCGGTGGGCCGGGGTTCGCTGGCGCTGGCCGTGGACGCCGGTGACCTGGCCGCCGTCCGGGACGGGCTGCTGGCCGCCGGCGTCGACGGCGCCACCGGGGTCGGGGTGACCGGCGACGGCACCGGCGAGACGCAGTACACCACCACGTCGACCGTGGACTCGTTCGTCGCGGCGGCGCTCGGCTTCACCGGCCGCGTCGTGCTCACCGTCGGCGCGGGCGTCGCCGACCGCGACAAGCTGAGCTGGTGGGAGAACCGCCCGCTGTACGGCTGGAAGGTGCTGGTGCCCCGCACCAAGGAGCAGGCCGGCGCGATGAGCGCGCGGCTGCGCGCGTACGGGGCGATCCCGTGTGAGGTGCCGACCATCGCGGTCGAGCCGCCGCGTACCCCGGCCCAGATGGAGCGGGCGGTCAAGGGCCTGGTCGATGGCCGGTACGCCTGGGTGATCTTCACCTCGGTGAACGCGGTCCGGGCGGTCTGGGAGAAGTTCGGCGAGCACGGGCTGGACGCCCGGCACTTCGGCGGTGTCAAGATCGCCTGCATCGGCGAGGCGACCGCCGACGCGGTGCGCGCGTTCGGCATCCAGCCGGAGCTGGTCCCCGCCGGCGAGCAGTCCTCCGAGGGTCTGCTGGCCGAGTTCTCGCCGCACGACGAGATCCTCGACCCGGTCGGCCGGGTGCTGCTGCCGCGCGCCGACATCGCCACCGAGACGCTCGCGGCCGGGCTCACCGAGCGCGGCTGGGAGGTCGACGACGTGACCGCGTACCGCACCGTGCGCGCCGCGCCGCCGCCGGCCGAGATCCGCGACGCGATCAAGTCGGGCGGGTTCGACGCGGTGCTCTTCACCTCGTCCTCGACCGTCCGGAACCTGGTCGGCATCGCCGGGAAGCCGCACGCCCGTACCGTTGTTGCTGTCATCGGGCCCAAGACGGCGGAGACCGCGACGGAGTTCGGCCTGCGGGTCGACGTGCAGCCGCCGCACGCCTCGGTGCCCGACCTGGTGGAGGCGCTCGCCGCCTACGCCGTCGAGCTGCGCGAGAAGCTCGCCGCCATGCCGGCGAAGCAGCGCCGCGGCTCGAAGGTGCAGGGCCCGACCGCCCTGAGGTTCCGCTGACAGGAGGCACCCCCATGCCGTACCCCGAGATCCGGCCCCGCCGGCTGCGCCGCAACGCGGCCGTGCGGCGGCTGGTCGCCGAGACCCGCGTCGCCCCGGCCGAGCTGGTCGTGCCGATGTTCGTCAAGGAGGGGCTGACCGAGCCACGGGCCGTCGCGTCGCTGCCGGGGGTGCTCCAGCACTCCCGGGACTCGCTGCGCAAGGCGGCGGTCGAGGCGGTCCAGGCCGGGGTCGGCGGGATCATGCTGTTCGGGGTGCCGGCGACGCGGGACGAGACCGGCTCCGGCGGCCTCGACCCGGACGGCATCCTCAACGTGGCCATCCGGGACGTGATCGCCGAGGTCGGTGACTCGACGGTGGTGATGGGCGACCTCTGCCTGGACGAGTTCACCTCGCACGGGCACTGCGGCCTGCTCACCCCGGACGGCGGCGTGGACAACGACGCCACGCTGGCCGCGTACGCCGAGATGGCGGTCGCCCAGGCCGACGCCGGGGTCCACGTGGTCGGGCCGTCCGGGATGATGGACGGGCAGGTCGGCGCGGTCCGCCGGGCCCTGGACGCCGCCGGGCACCAGGACGTCTCGGTGCTCGCGTACGCCGCGAAGTACGCCTCCGCCTTCTTCGGCCCGTTCCGGGACGCGGTGGAGTCGGCGCTGGACGGCGACCGGTGCACCTACCAGCAGGACCCGGCGAACCTGCGGGAGTCGCTGCGCGAGGTCGAACTGGACGTCGCCGAGGGCGCCGACATGGTGATGGTCAAGCCGGCGTTGCCCTACCTCGACGTGGTGTCGGCGGTCCGCGCCGCGGTGGACGTCCCGGTCGCCGCCTACCAGGTCTCCGGGGAGTACGCCATGGTCGAGGCCGCCGCCGCCAACGGCTGGATCGACCGGGAGCGGACGATGCTGGAGACGCTCACCTCGATCCGCCGGGCCGGCGCGCAGATCATCCTCACCTACTGGGCGGTCGAGGCGGCCCAGCTGCTCCGCGAGCGCTACTGACCGTACGGTCGCTTCCTGCGGGCGGCGCGCAGCGCCTCGCCCCACCAGCCCACCTCGTCGAGCGTCGCGGCGGCGGCCCGTGCCAGCGGGCCGTCGTCGACGAGTCGGCCCTGCTGGTCGAGGCGGTCCCACGGTGCGGTGAGCACCACGCCGGTGCGGGTGGTGGTGGCGTGCAGTTCGGCGAAGACCAGCCGGAGCTGCTCGACCGCGCGGATCCCGCCCGAGCCGGCGCCGTAGGAGACGAACCCGACCGGCTTGGCCACCCACTCCCGGTGATGCCAGTCGATGGCGTTCTTCAGGGCCGCCGGGAAGCTGTGGTTGTACTCCGGCGTGACCACGACGAAGGCGTCGGCGGCATCGAGGCGACCGGCGATCGGGCTGGCCGGGTTGCCGCCGGGCGGCGTGTCAGCCAGCGGGAGCGGCACCTCGGCGAGATCGATCAGGTCGGTCCGGAAGCCGCCGCGACGGTCGGCGTGGTCGACGAACCAGTCGGCGATCAACCGACCCATCCGGGGCCGGCGGACGCTGGCGACGAGCACGGCAAGGGTGAGTGGCAGTTCTTGCGTCGTCATGCGGGGGACGCTAAGACTTGAACAAATGTTGAAGTCAAGCCGTTCCGGGGGAGTGCCGTGGGCATGCTGACGGTGGGCGAGGTGGCGCGGGAGTCCGGGGCCAGTGGTTCCGCGATCCGTTTCTACGAGCGGCAGGGCCTGATCGCGGCCAGCCGGACCAGCGGCAACCAGCGCCGGTTCGGTCCCGATGCCGCGTGCCGGGTGCGGGTGGCCCGGGTGGCGCAGCGGATCGGCCTCAGCGTCGGTGAGATCCGGGACCTGCTCGCGGCGCTGCCGCCCGAGCCGGACCTCGCCGACTGGCAGCGGCTGCACGACGGGCTCACCGCCGAGGCCGAGCGGCGCATCGCCGAGCTGCACGCCGCGCTCGACGACATCCGCTCCGGCCGCCGGCTCTGCGACCTGTGAGCTGCTGCATTCCCTCCCGCCCCCGCCCCTGCCCCGCTCCCGCCCTGCGCGGCCCTACCCCGCGCCTCGCACCCGATCCAGCTCGGGTGCCAGGCCGCCTGCGTGCTGGCCATGCCGGATGCGGTGTCCACTCCGCTCGCTGTTCCCAGGGGATGATCGAGAGCTCCTCGATCACGCAGCGTAGATATACCGCCGTCGTATGCCATTCCTTCGCGTCGCCTTTGCTCTGCAGCCAATGAGGCACCGGACACTTTCTGTGACTGCTGCCTCTATGGTTGCAGAGCAAAGGCGATGGCAGCTCTATCCTCGACCGGCGGCAGTGGTGGAATTTCGTCCGCTTTGGGTGCTTAACTGCTCCGGGAGTTTGATGGCTCAAGCATTCGCCGTAACTCACCGTTATTTTTACTCCCCGTGTTTGTCCGGTGCGTAACTCATCGAGGCTGCGAAGCGGCTGTCAACGCCGGTTGGCGGGTTTTCCACAGCGGGAAGGGCGGGGGTTGCCGGGATCCCGAGGAGGCGCGAACGTGGCGGGGTGACAGAAACCGGCGACGGCCCACCCGAGATGGCCACCACGCCCGGCGCGGAGGAAGCAGCCATGGTGCCCGCCGAAGGCCACGCGCCGGAGCCCGGCCACGCGTCCGAGGAAGGCCCGCCGGCGCTACTCACCGAGCCGTTCGACGTCCCGTTCCCGGCGGCGGGAATCGTTCGCGCGGTTCGCCGTCGCGCCGACGCCAGCCAGCGTGAGCTGGCCCGGTTCGCCCGGGTACACCCGACCACCGTCGGGCGGATCGAGGCCGGCACGCTCGTGCCCAGCGTCGCCATGTTGTCGCGCGTCCTCGGCGTCGCCGGCTTCCGGCTGGTCGTCGTCGACGAGGCCGGCACGGTGCTCAAGCCGATGCGGGACCGGGCCGACCTGCGCGACGGTGCGGAGCGGCGTTACCCGTCCCACCTCGACGTGGTCACCGACCCGGAGCCGGGGGAGTGGTGGGCCGACCGGTACGGGCTGGCCCGGCCCCCGGAGACGTTCTACCGGGACCGCGCCGTCCGGGACGCGTTGCGACGCCGCAGTCAGTGGGAGGTGCGGGTGGCCAAGTACCGGAACGTGCCGCCCCCGCCCGACCCGCAGCGGCGCGGACACCGCGGCGGCCCGCCGCCCGGCTGGAGAGCCGGATGACGGGCCGCCGCGCGGAAACTCCGCTCAGTCGTCGTTCAGGATGGTCCCGACGCCGGACGGGTCGGTGAGCCGGAGCCCCGGCACGCCGGCCACGTACAGCGTGAGCTGCTCATTCGCCTCGCGCTTGCGGTCGCCGCGCACGGTGACCGGGAAGGCGAGCGAGGTGCGGCCGGCGGCCAGCACCCGGCAGCCGACGTACGGGTCGTAGTCCGCACCGGCCTGGGCCGTGGTGCCGTAGGTGGCCGCGCAGAGCAGCGCCGGCTCGGCGAGCGGACGGGACACGGTGACGGTGAACGTCATCGTGGTGGTGCCCTTGTCGCCCTCGGTCACCGACGTGTCGGCCACCCGCAGCGCGGCGCGGGAGCGGAACCGGGCCACCGTCGGGTCGTGGTCGCTGGCGCCCCGGTCGCCCAGGTCCGCGGCCTCGGTGGGGTAGTCGGCGTTGATGTGCGCCGTCCGCACCTGCACCAGGTCGTCGTGCATCGGGTCGTTGACGAACATGTTGTCGAGCGTCTGCGCCTGCCCGCTGAACGTGTACGAGTACGCCGCCGCCGGGGCGTCCGCGACCAGATCGTCCCAGAGGTTGTGCAGGCCGGCCTGGTAGAGCGGGGCGAGCTGGTCCGACGGGGTCGGGTTCTGCCCGGTCGCGATCGGGTCGTCCGGGCGCGGGAAGACGTTCAGGTCGCCGCCGTAGACCACCCGGGCGTCCGGGTCGGTCGCCTCGACGGCCCGCACCAGCGCGGCCCCGTACGCGGCCTGCTCGCGGCGCTGCCCGACCCGGCTGTCCGGCCCGGACGAGAAGTGGTTGGCGACCGCCCAGAGCGTGAAGCGCTCGCCCGAGCCGGGCGCGGCCCGCACGGTGAACCGGGCGAGCTGCGCCGCGCGAGTGTAGACATTGCTGCCGTCCACCCCGGTCGACCGGTCCACGTCGTCCGGCAGCACCGCGTTGAACGCCTTCGGGTTCTGCACGTCCGCGTTGGACGGCAGCGCCGCCGAGCGGTACTGCACGGTCGGCGCGGAACCCAGCAGCGGGTCGGTGGCGGTCGCCTGGGCCAGCGTCAGCCGATCCGTGCGGTAGAGGAATGCCGAGGCGATGCCCCGGGCGTCCGCACCGGTCCGGTCGTACGCGGCGGCGTAGGCCGGGCCGCCCGCTGCCGCCACGGCCAGCGCCAACTCCTGCACCGTGTCCGGCGCGCCGTCGGCGTTGTTGGTGTCGCCGCAGGCCAGGCTGCCGTCGACCACCGAGCAGATGTCCTGGTCCTCGGCCTCCTGCACCAGGATCAGGTCCGGGCTGTGCAGCGAGTCGACGATCTGCCGGGCCTGCGTGGCGAGCTTGGCGGCGTACGCCTCGGGGCTGGCCGGCACGTAGTCGAACGGCGGGCTGACCCCGGGGCATCCGCTGTTGCCGGCGAAGTCGCAGCCGTCGAACGGGTCGTCCCGGTAGTCGTACAGGTTCTCCACGTTGTAGGTGGCGACCGCGACCTCGCCGTTGCGGTCCGCCGGCCGCGGCGGGTTGTTCTCCGCCGGGTCCGCGCCACCGGTCAGCGTGAGCTGCTCGGGCTGCACGCTGTACTTGCTGAACGCGTACGAGACGGAGCCGAAGGCGTCCTCGGTCAGCGTGTCGAACGTGCGCGCCTCGGGCAGCAGCGCGCCGGAGTCACCGGCGGTCGCCTTCACGCCGCCGGCGCCCAGCAGGACGCGCTGGTTGTTGCCGTTGTCGAAGAGCGTGCCCGGGATGTCGTCAAGCGGGTGCGCGTCCCGGAACACCCGACGGGCGTACGGGTCGGACCGCTTCATGATCGGGTCCTCGCGGTCCAGCACGTAGATCTCGGAGTCCGCGGTGGAGGAGTAGATGTGCCGGGGCGCGGAGACGCCGCTGCCGGCGCGGACCCGCACCCGCTCGCCCTCGTGCCGCTCCCAGAACAGGTCGGCGGCGTCCGCCTCGGCCGGCGGGACCGCGTCGACCACCCGGACCGCGGTGTCCACGTCGAGCCCGGAGTCGAGCTTGCGGACCAGCGAGGCGCCGGAGAGCTGGGTCTGGTTGAAGTATTCGGAGACCCGGCCGCGCAGCACCACCTCGTCACCGACCGTCGGGGCGTAGCCGCCGATCAGCGTGGTGAACGAGCCCATGAAGACGAAGATGCCGTCCGAGGTGAGCGGGTCGCCGTCCTCGCTGCCGAGCCGGCTCTGGAGGTAGAACCCCCACTGGTCGGCCCCGGCCGAGGTGCGGGTCAGCGACTTGCCGGTGATCACGCCGCGCACGTCGTACAGCGTGGTGCTGGTGCCGTTGCCGGTGGCCGGCGCGAACGGCGACCGGTCGGTGCGACCGCTCTCGTCGTCGGCGGTGCGGCCCTGCACCTCACCCACCGACAGCACGCTCGTCGCCTGCACGGCGAGCGTGCAGGTGGCGGTGCCGCCCTCGGCGTCCGTCGAGGTCACGGTGACCGTGTAGGCGCCGGCCGGCAGGCCGGTCGCGGTCAGCGTGGCGGTGGCGGTGCCGCCGGTCGCGGTCGCCGGCGTGAACGCGGTACGGCTGATCGAGCCGCTCGCCGGCGACGGCACGACCGAGGTGACCGCCAGGTCGGTGATCGTGTCGTCCACGTCGGTCGCGGTCACCTCGCGGGTGGCGGTGGCGCCCGCCTCCAGGGTCAGCGCGCCGCCGCAGGTCAGCGTCGCCGGCCGGTCGACCGGGCCGCCGCCGTCGACGGTGTGGCTGCCCAGCCCGTCGAACGTGTCGGTGGCATAGCCGGCCCACTGGGCGGCCGGGTCGAACGGGTCGGCGGGGTCGGTGTCGCCGGCGCTCACCGAGGGCAGCCGGCGCAGCGTGTTGTCGGCGGTGCTGGTGAGCCCACTGCCCCACTCGGTGCCCGGGTCCACGCCCACCTGGCCGATGGAGTCGACCACCGTCTCGCCCTTACGCAGCACGATCGCGTCGTCGCCGTTGAACAGCGCGCCGCCGTACGTCTGGTCGGCCTGGGCGAGGATCGCCGGCGCGGCCGCCGCGGCGGCGAGGACGAACACGTCCCCGGCGGCGACGGTGCCGGTCAGCGCCACGTTGGTCGAGGTGCTGGCGCCGTTGAAGAAGAGCTGGAGCTGGTAGCCGCCGGCGGCCAGGTCGACCGGCGCGCCGGTGCCGTTGAACAGCTCGACGGCCTTGTTGTTGGACGACCCCTCGACGTATTCGGAGATGAACAGGTCGGTGGGCGCGGCGCTGGCCGCGGGGGGTGCGATCCCGATGGCCGTGACGGACACGGCCGCGGTGGTCGCGAGCGCGGCTAAGGTGCGGCGCGGGCGCATGGAGCCTCCACGATGGGTGGGCGGGAACTAACGCACGTTAAGGGTCGCGGCGGGCCGGCGTCCATCCCCCGGGCAGCCGTTTGGTGAACAGGCGTCAGCGGTGGGGGTCCAGCCGGTGCACCAGCTCGGCGACGTCCACGCCGTACTCGCACCAGTCGCGGTCGGGCTGGTAGCCCAGCTCCGCGTTGACCTTCAGCATCGACTCGTTGGCCTGCGCGTTCCAGGTCTGCACCTCGGTCAGCTCGGGCTCGGCCGAACGCAGCTCCAGCAGCATCCGCGCCTTGATGGCCCGGTCGATGCCGTAGCCGCGGTGATCCCGGACCACGATGGTGTCGTACTGGTCGGCCCGGGTCGGGTGCTGCGCCGGCACCACCACCTCGGTCAGCCCGGCCACCTCGCCGGTCTGCTCGTGCAGCGCCAGCACGATGTACGGCTTCATGCCCCGCCGGTGCAGCGTGGCGAGGCTGTCGCGGAGCCGCTCCGGATCGTAGGAGCTGGGGCGCAGCTCGCCGTCGTCGGCGTCGCGCACCTCGGCCTTGGCCCGCGCGTACGGCTCGATCAGCTCGTCCGGCGGCCCGCCGGGGCAGAACTCGACGTGGTAGCCCGCGCCCACCTCGGCGGCCATCTCGGTCAGCGCTGGCCAGTCCACCGCGCCCAGGTCGAGCACGCTGCGGGTCTCGACGTACTCCCGGGTGAAACCGAGCGCCTCGTAGAACGCGACGGCCGGGGTGCCGCCGACCACCTCCACGCCGATCGACTGGAAGCCCTCGTCCCAGACCCGGCGGGCGGCCACCCGCACCAGCTCACGGCCGATCCCGGTGCGGCGCAGCGTCGGATGCACCAGCACCTCCAGCACGCCGATGCCGCCGAGCAGCAGCACGTGCACGTGCCCGACGATCGCACCGGGCGTGCCGTCCGGCGCCGGGTCGTCCTGGGCGACCCAGGAGATCCGCCGCTCGCCGGGCATCACCTCGGAGAGGTACTCCCGCAGGGAGTTCGCCTGCCAGGGCGGATCCTGGGGCAGATCCGCCGCCAGGACCGCGTTCAGCGTGTCCAGCAGCGACGCGATCTCGGCGGACGACGCGGTCCGAGGGTCCCACTCGCGCACCATCACCCGTACAGCTTGCCGTCAACCGCAGCTAGACGGAAGGGTTCAGTCCGCGAATGTACGCGCGCCGTCACGTCACGTACCGCTGCGCCGCCCGTACTCGTCGGCCTTGGTGAAGACGTCCTGGGCGTACCGGCGGACGTCGTTGTAGGAGAGGATGGCGCCCCACCAGTCGCCGGGAATCGTCATGTTCCGGCCGCCCTTGCACAGGTATTCGCCGGCGGCGAGCGCCGCGTCGTCGATGTCGTGCGGGTTCCTCACCCCGTCGTTGTCGGCGTCCGCGCCGATCTCCTGCCAGGTGCTGGGAATGAACTGCATCGGGCCGAGCGCCCGGTCGAACTCCTTGTCGCCGTCGAGCAGGCCCTGGTCGGTGTCGAGGATCCGGGAACGGCCGCCCTGCCCGTCGAGCCGCGCGCCGAGGATCTCCGGCACGGCCACCCCGTTCGCGCCCAGCTTGGCCTGGTTGGCCGAGCCGTGCCCGGACTCCACGAAGCCGATCGCGGCGAGCGTGGTCCAGCTCAGTTGGCAACTGCGGTGGGTCTGCGCCAGCACCAGCTCGGCGTAGCCGTACGCCTGGAGCGCCACGGTCGGGATGTCGGTGGCGCGGCCGACCCGCTGCGCCCAACCGGCCAGCGCGTCGGCCGGGCGACCGCCGGGCAGGACCGGGTTGACGGTAGGCCCGCCCGGCAGCGGCGTGCCGGTCGGCCCGACGGTGCCGGGCAGGCCGGTCGGGGGGCCGGAGGGCGGCGGCGCCCCGGTCAGCCCCGGCACGGCGCCGGTCTGCGGCACGCCGTAGACCGGGGGAGCGCTGGTGGCCTCGACCGCGACCGGCTCCGGCTTGCGGACGGCCGCCGGCACGAGCACCGCGCCGGCCGCGACCGCGGCCCCGACCAGGGCGAGCAGGAACAGCGCGGGCAACGTGGTGCGCCCGCTGGGCCGGCGTGACCAGTCCCGGGTGGCGCGGACCGCGCCCGCGGCGAGCTGCCCCGGCCGGACCGGGCCGGCGTGCGCGAACGGCATCCGCCGTCGCCGGCCGCCGGCCGCCGGCACTCCGGGCTCCGCTGTGGACGCGGGCCCGGTTGCCGGCGTGACAACCGGATCCGACGTCGCCTCGGTCGTGGAGGTCGTCCCAGACGAGGGTGTCACCTCGGGCGAGGGCGTCGCCCCGGACGAGGGTGTCACCTCGGGCGAGGGCGTCGCCCCGGACGCGGACGTCGCCTCCGGCGTGGGCGTCACTTCGGGCGCGGGCGTCGCATCGGGCGCGGGCGTCGCCTCCGCCGCCCTGGCGGGCTTCGCGGCGGAATCCGCGGGCGGAGCCGGCTTCGCAGGTGGGCCGGGCTCGCCGCGCCGTGGGCCGGGAACCGGCCCGGCGCCGCCGTCGGGCGGCGCGGCGGGTCGCAGGGGCCGGGCCGTCGCTCGCCGTTCGCCGTCCACCACCCGTTGAGTATCACCCATCCGTGCGACGACGTCAGGCCCGGCCGTACGCTGTACGCATGCCCCGGTACGAATTCCGTTGCCGCGCCTGCGGCGACACCTTCGAGGTCAACCGCCCGATGGCCGAGGCCGCCCGGCCCGCCACCTGCCCGCAGGGCCACGCCGACACGGTGAAGCTGCTCTCCACCGTGGCGTTCACCGGCCGGGGTGGCTCCGGCCCGGCCGGCGGGGCACCCGCGCCGGCCGGCGGGGGCTGCTGCGGCGGCGCCTGCGGCTGCTGATCCCCGTCGGGCGTTCTTCGCCGGTGGGAACTTTTGGTCGGAATCCGCCTACCCGTTCTCACGATGCGTGACGGCGCGGTCATAGGGCAGCATGAACCCGACGTCAGCGGGGGGAGGTTCGACGCATGTCGCCACCGATCCACCTCCCCAGCGGGTGGGTGACCTTCGTGTTCACCGACATCGAAGGCTCGACCCGGATGGCACGGATGCTCGGCCCGGTCTACCGTCCGGTGCTGCGGGAGCATCGCCGGCTGCTGCGCGACACGCTGGCCGGCACGGACGGGTCGGAGCTGCTGACCGAGGGCGACTCGTTCTTCCTCGCCTTCCCGGACGCGGCCGCCGCCGTGCGCGCCTGCCTGACCGCGCAACGTGCGCTCGCCAGCCACGACTGGCCCAACGCCGACGCCGTCCCCCGGGTCCGGATGGGCCTGCACACCGGCTACGCCGAACCCCGCGACGGTGAGTACGCCAGTCCGGAGGTGCACCGGGCGGCGCGGGTGGCCGCCGCCGCGCACGGCGGTCAGGTGCTCTGCTCGGCGGCCACCGCCCGACACGCGGATCCGCTGCCGGACGGCGCGTCGCTGCTGGATCTCGGCCTGCACCGGCTGCGCGGGTTCGATGACCGGGAACGGCTGTTCCAGCTCGTCGCGCCCGGTCTGGAGCGGCGGTTCCCGCGTCCGCGTACGGCCGACGCGGCGGCGCACAACCTGCCCACCCAGGTCACCTCGTTCGTCGGCCGGCACTTCGAGCGGGCCGAGCTGGGGCGGCTGGTCGAGGCGTACCGGCTGGTGACCGTGCTCGGCGCGGGCGGCGCGGGCAAGACCCGGCTGGCCGTGGAGCTGGCCTCCGGGATCGTCGAGGACTACCCGGACGGCGTCTGGTTCGTCGACATCGCCGCGGTGACCGACCCGGGGCTGGTCGCGTTCGAGATCGCCGCCGTGCTCGGCCTCCGCCCGGAGCCGGGCCGGCCGATGGTCGACACCCTGGTCGAGTACGCCGCCCCCCGCCGGATGCTTGTGGTGCTGGACACCTGCGACGCCCAGCCGGCCGCGTCGGCCGAGGTGATCTCCCGGCTGCTGGCCGGTGGCCGGGGGGTGCGGGTGCTGGCGACCAGCCGGGAGTCGTTCGGCGTACCCGGTGAGGTGGTGTGGCGGATCCCGCCGCTGTCGGTCGACGAGGTGCCCGACGGCGGCGCGAGCGACGCGGTCGCCCTGCTGCTGGACCGGACCGCGGCGGCCCGGGGCGGCCGGCCGGCGGCGGAGACCGAGCAGGCCGACCTGCGCCGGGTGGTACGCCGGCTGGACGGGTTGCCGCTCGCCATCGAGCTGGCCGCGGCGCGGCTGCGGGTGCTCTCGGCCGGGCAGTTGGCCGAGCGGCTCGACGACATGCTGGGCACGTTGGACGCCGGCCGCGAGTCGGCGGAGCCGCCCCCGGTCGAGGCCGGTTGGAGCGGCAACCAGCAGGACACCGTGGACCTGGTGGCCGCCGCGACCGGGGCGGCCCCGCCGACGCCGGCGACCCGGGCGGTGCAGCGGTCGGCCAGCGAGCGGCACCTGACCATCCAGGCCACGGTGACCTGGTCGTACCGGACGCTGGGCGCGCGCTCGTCCCGGCTGCTGCGCTGGATGGCGGTCTTCGCCGGCCCGGTGGACCTGCCGACGGTGCAGTGGCTGCTGGACGAGGATCCGCTGGACCCGCTGTCGGTGCTTGTCGACAAGTCGATGGTGCTGGCCGAGCCGCACGCCTCGGGCAGCACCTACCGGATGCTGGACCCGATCCGGGCGTACGCGGCCCGCCGGCTGATCGAGACCGGTGAGGAGCAGAGCGCCCGGGACCGGCACGTCGCCTGGTGCCGGCACGCGCTGGACCGGGCGCACCTGGGGCCGGACGGCCGGCCGGTGACGCTCTCCCTGTACGCGCTGGACCCGCTGGCCGGGGAGCTGCGGGCCGCGTTGCGCTGGTGCGCCACCGGTGGCAGCGCCCGGTCGGGGCTGCACCTGGCCGGCGGGCTGGACCAGTGGTGGCGGGAGCGTGGCCTGGCCCGGGAGGGGCGACTGTGGCTGTTCCGGCTCTACGGCCGGATCGCCGAGACGGGCGAGGACATCCCGGAGGCCGAGCTGGCCGCCGCGTACCACATGCACTCGCTGCACGCCGGCGCGGACGGGGAGTTCGCCGAGGAGCTGCGCTACTCGCAGCGGGCCGAGGCGGCCGCCCGGCAGGCCGGTGACCTGGGCCTGCTGGCGCGGGTGCTGGCCGGCCGCGCCGCGCCGCTCGTGGACATGGGCCAGTTCGCCGAGGCGGAGCGGATCTGCCGCGAGGTGATCGACTGGGCGTACGCGCAGGACGTGGTCGGCGACGCGCTGCTCGCCGTCTACAACCTCGCCGAGCTGCTCTGGCGCCGGGGCGCGTTGGACGACGCGGCCGAGGTGCTCGGCGCGGCGCGCCCGGTGGAGGCGACCCGCCCGGTGGAGCGGGGCCGCCGTTCGGTGGACATGCTGCTCGGCATGGTGGCGCTGGCCCGGGGTGATCTGGTCGCGGCGCACGAGCACCTGCTGGTGGCGTTGCGGTCCCGGATGAGTCACGGTTACCTGGGTCGGGCCTGCGACACGGTGAACGCGATCGCGGTGCGCTGCGCGCTGGCCGGGGACGCGGTGGCCGCGGCCCGGCTCTTCGGCGCGGCCCAGGCCACCCGGGCGAGCCTGCGCGCCACCCCGGGCATCTACGAGCCGTACTGGTTGGCCCGGCAGGCGGAGCTGCGCCGGACTCTGGGCGACGAGGCGTTCGACGCGGCGTACGGCGCGGGGGCGGGCCTGCGGTTGGACGAGGCGGCGGCGCTGGCGCTGCACATCGAGCATCCGGACCTGTCGGCCGACTCGCTCTGGTTCGGCCCGCCCACCCCCCGCCCGGCGGCCGAACCCCGCAGCACCACAGGCTGACCCCCACCCCCTCCTGCGCGCTGATTCCCGGAAAGAGTGGCTGTTCGGGCCCGAACAGCCACTCTTTCCAGGAAAGCGGGGGACGGGGCGGCTGGGGTGGGTCAGTTGCGGGTGGCGGCTCGGCGTTCCGCGTCGGCCTTCATCCTCGCGGCCCGGTCGAGGTCGGCCTGCTGCACGGCGGCGACCGAGCCGAACACGCTGACCGCCTGGTAGTAGGTCCAGGCCAGGCTGTAGCAGGCGGGCCGGACCACCGAGTTGTAGGTGGCGCAGACCCGCTTCAGGTCCTCGTAGAACGCGCTGTCCAGGCGGGACTTGTTGGCGGAGAAGATGCCCATGGCCTTGTGGTTGCGGTAGCCGAAGTCGTGCCGGTAGCAGGAGAGGTTGAACGTGAAGCCGAGCGGGTTGTCCGGGCTGGACGAGCAGTAGTCGGTGGACCAGTCGAAGCCGTACTCGGTCCAGGGTGCCCGGTTGAGCCGGGCGCTGTTCCAGGCGTTGTAGCTGGAGGCGCTGGTCTGGGTCCAGGTGGACAGCACCGACAGCTTCTGCTGGGTGCTGACCGCGGCGACGGCCGGTGAGGCCAGGCCGAGCGTGGTGAGCAGGGCGATCACGCCGGTGGCGAGCGTGGTGGCGAGGCGACGGGACACGGGGGACCTCCGCGGGATGGGCGTCGGGACGGGCGCTCCGGGATCAGCCGGAATTCGAGAAGTGTCGATCAATGCGGTGACGGCGGGGGATGGCTCGGAAGGCTGCTTGCTGACATCCGCTTAAACAGACGAATGCCCCCGGGTCGCCGTGGCGTCCGGGGGCATTCGCGGCGGGTCAGCGGACGAAGCGCGGCGGGCTGGCCGGGCCCTCGTTCGCCAGGCGGTCCAGCGCGGTCACGTGGTAGGTGTAGCGCTTGCCGGCGACCGCCGTGGCGTCCACCCAGGACTGGACGTCACCGTCGGTGGCCCGGACGGTGCCGACCAGGTGGGACGCGTCGGCGAAGTCGCAGCGCCCGGCCAGGCCGAGGCCGTCGAACCGGTAGATCGCGTACGAGGTGGCGGTGCCGAGCGGGCCCTTGCCGTCGGCGGGCTGCCGCCAGCTCAGCCGTACCCCGTCCGCCTCCCGCTGGGCCCGGGTGACCACCGGGAACAGCAGCGGCTTGTGCGGCAGGTGCGTCATGGTGGGCACCAGCGCGGGGCGCGAGTAGTGCTCGGCCGCGTAGATGTCGGTGGCGCCGAGCCGGTTGGCCCGGACCTGCACCGCGGAGAAGTGCACGTTGCCGAGCACCTCCGGGTACGACCGGTTGAGCGTGAGGTGGTCGGACAGTTCGCGCGGGTTCATCCAGAACGACCCGTACGCCGGCTCGCCGCTCTTGTAGTCGGCCTGGCCGATGTAGAGCTGGACCTTGGTGCCGCGCACCTGCTCGGCCCACCACGGCACCAGCCGGGCGTAGTCGGCGGCCGGGTACTGGCCGATGTACCAGTAGAGCTGCGGCACGACGTAGTCGATCCACTCCTCCTTGATCCACTTACGGGTGTCGGCGGAGATGATGTCGTACGACTGCGAGCCGGTGGTGTCCGAGCCGTTCGGGTCGGCCGAGGCGTTGCGCCAGATCCCGAACGGGCTGGCCCCGAACTTCACCCACGGCTTGGCCGCCTTGATCTTGGCGTTCATCTCCTGCATCAGCAGGTTGATGTTGTCCCGTCGCCAGTCGGCCTTGTCCGTGAAGCCCCTGTTGTACTGCGCGAACGTGGCGTCGTCGGGCACCTGGTAGGTGCCGCTCGGGTACGGGTAGAAGTAGTCGTCGAAGTGCACGCCGTCGACGTCGTACCGGTTGACCGCGTCCATCATCGCGGTCTGGACGAACTCGCGGACCGCCGGGATGCCGGGGTTGTAGTAGAGCCGGCTGCCGGCGACGCCGGCCGGCGGGTAGGCGAACACCCAGTCCGGGTGCGCCCGGGCCGGGCTGTCCGGGGCGAGCTGCGACAGGTCGGCTCCGGCGCCACCGGGGGCCGGCATGGAGACGCGGTACGGGTTGAACCAGGCGTGGAACTCCAGGTTCCGCTTGTGCGACTCGGCGACCAGGAAGGCCAGCGGGTCCCAGCCCGGGTTCTTGCCGCGTACCCCGGTCAGGTATTCCGACCACGGCTCGTACGGCGACGGCCAGAACGCGTCGGCGGTCGGACGGACCTGGACCACGACGGCGTTGTGGTTGAGCTTCTGGGCCAGGTCGAGCCAACCCAGGTATTCGGCCTTCTGCTTGGCGACCTGGTCCGGCGCGGTCCAGGAGTCCTTGCTGGGCCAGTCGATGTTCGTCACCGAGGCGATCCACATGGCCCGGAACTGCCGCTTGGGGGTGGCCGGGTTCGTGACGCAGTCGGTGGAGTCAGTGGTCGTCTCGGCCGGCGCGGCCTGCGCCGGGGTGCCGGCGACCAGCGCGCCGAGCAGCGCCACGGCCAGCGCGGCGGCTCTGAGCGAAGTTGCCTTCATGCGGTGCGGTCCCTTCGTCGGGTCCGGGGGGACGGGTGGCGCCGCCGCGGTCGGCAAGATTCGCCGTGCGACGTGCGTCACGAGTAGGAAACTTTCATCAATCCCGATCCGGCGCAAGACCCTGGACCGGATCGATGCCGGCCCCGCCGGAACGCACCCGGACGCGCCGGCCCACGCTGCCGCATCGTGACCATTCCGACACCTCACGTACGGGATTGGGGACCGGAACCGCTGGGTAGCTTGGCCGGTCACGGACCGCCGACCACGGTGGTCGCACCGTTGGGGAGGTGATCCATGTCAGTCCTGCGGACCAAGCCGATCCAGGACGTCATCGCCCAGGGCGACGCCGACGGCGAAGACGGCAAACCGGGGCTGCGCCGCCGGCTCGGGCCCGTCGACCTGATGGGCTTCGGCATCGGGATCGTGATCGGCACCGGGATCTTCACGCTGACCGGCGTGGAGGCGAAGAACAGCGCGGGCCCGGGCGTGGTGATCTCCTTCGGCATCGCCGGCCTGGTCGCGCTGCTCGCCGCGCTCTGCTACGCCGAGCTGGCCTCCAGCGTGCCGACCGCCGGCAGCGCCTACACCTACGCGTACGCGACCATGGGCGAGATCGTCGCCTGGATCATCGGCTGGGACCTGCTGCTGGAGTTCTCACTCGGCGCGGCGGTGGTGGCCCGGGGCTGGTCCGGCTATCTCACCGACCTGTTCGGCCTGCCCAGCGCCTGGTTCGCCGAGGAGGGCAGCATCGTCAACCTCGGCGCGATCGGCATCGTGCTGGTGCTCGGCGTGGTGGCCATCGTCGGCATCCGCGAGTCCGCCCGGGTCACCAACCTGCTGGTGCTGGTGAAGGTGGCGATCTGTGCCTTCGTCATCATCGCCGGCCTGTTCTTCGTGAAGGCGGCCAACCTCACCCCGTTCATCCCGTCCGCCGAGCCGGCCGGCGCCGGTGACGACGGCATCAAGCAGCCGGTGACGCAGCTCCTGTTCGGGCTGGAGCCGTCCGTGTTCGGCTTCGTCGGGGTGCTCACCGCCGCCGCGGTGGTGTTCTTCGCGTACACCGGATTCGAGGCCGTGGCGAACCTGGGTGAGGAGACCCGCAAGCCCAAGCGCGACCTGCCGCTCGGTCTGCTCGGCACGCTTGTCATCTCCACCGCGCTGTACATCGGTGTCTCGCTGGTCGTGGTCGGCATGGTGAAGTACACCGAGATCGACGAGGGCGCGCCGATCGCGTCCGCGTTCCGGGCGGTCGGCGCCGGCTGGGCCGCGGTGCTCGTCTCCATCGCCGCCGTCGCGGGCCTGACCAGCGTCATCCTGGTCGACCTGGTGGCCATGGGCCGGATCGGCTTCGCCATCGCCCGCGACGGGCTCATCCCGCCGTCGATCGCGAAGGTGCACCCGCGCTGGGGCACCCCGTACCGGATCGCCGCGATCATGACGGTGGCGGTGGCGCTGCTCGCCGGCTTCCTGCCGCTCTCCGCGCTGGCCGACCTGGTCAGCATCGGCGCGCTCTGCGCGTTCATGCTGGTCGCGCTCGCGGTGCCGATCCTGCGCAAGCGGCGCCCCGACCTGGAGCGGCCGTTCAAGGTGCCGTTCTCGCCGGTGCTGCCGATCGTCACGGCGGTGGCCTGCCTCTACCTCAGCCTCAACCTGTCGGTGGAGACCTGGGTGCGGTTCCTGATCTGGATGGCGCTCGGCGCGATCATCTACTTCGGCTACGGGCACCGCAAGAACCGGTTGGCCCGCCGCGAGCACGCGGAGGACACTCCCGAGCCCGCCCCCACCCCCTGACGCGTCGCAGTTGAAGGAAGGGCCCCCTCTTAACACTCGGTGTTGAGAGGGGGCCCCTTCTCTACCGGAGGCGTTAAGAGGGGGCCCCTCCTTACCGGGTCACCTCGCGGAGGGGGCCGTGGACGGACGGGTTGCCGTTGGTCCAGAGCAGCTCGTTGAGCCAGATCTGGCGGCCCGGGTCGGTGGTGCCCTCCTGGCCCGGCGGCCACGCGTGGTAGAGCAGCCAGGTGCGGCCGTCCTGCTCGACGATCGAGGCGTGCCCCGGCCCGGTGGCCACGTCGTTACTCTTCAGGATCGGGTTCTCCGGCGCCTTCACGCACGGGCCGGTCGGGCTCTCGCAGACCGCGTACCCCTCGGCGTAGACGTCCCTGTCGTAGGCGTTCGCGGCGAAGAACAGGAACAGCTTCCCGTCGTGCCGGTGGAAGAACGGCCCCTCGACCAGGGTGCCCTCCCACGGCTCGGTCTGCTTCAGCAGCTTCGTGGCCGGGCCGGTCAGCCGCAGCCCGTCCGGCGTCAGGCGCTGCGACCAGAGCCAGGTGTCCACGCCGATCGCGTTGCCGTCGTTCTTCCACAGCAGCCAGAGACTGCCGTCGGTGTCCCGGAACGGGCTGGCGTCGATCGAGCCGCCCAGCTCCGGCTGGCAGACCAGCGGCTTGTCGGAGTCGTCCAGGTACGGCCCGAGCGGCGTACCGGCCACCGCCCGACCCAGGCACTGCCGGCCGGAGGCGCGGTCGGCGACGGTGTAGTAGAGGACGAACCGGTCCGGGGCGAGCTGGATCGCCTCCGGCGCCCACGTCTTGCCGGCGTCCGCCCAGTCCGGCAGCTCCGGCAGCGCGTCACCGGCCGCGGTCCACTCGACCAGGTCGGGCGAGGTGAGCACCGGGACGTTCCGCCCACCAGCGTTGGTGTGGAAGAGGTACCAGGTGTCGCCGACCCGGATCGCCTGCGGGTCGGGAGCGTCGGTCCGGACGACCGGGTTGGTGAACACGCGTGCGCCCTCCGGCGTACTCGATGGGGTGGAGCCGCCGTCACAACCGGCGACGAGCAGCGCGGCGAGCAGCGGCGCGGTGGCCAGGGCCGCCGCGCCGCGCCGCCTGGTGAGTCGGCCGGTCATCCCTTCAGGCCGCTGCGGGAGACGCCCTGGATGACGTGACGCTGGGCGAACACGAACAGGATCAGCACCGGTACGCTCGCCAGCATCGCACCCGCCATGATCACCGGATAGTCGGTCACGTACGCGCCCTGGAGCAGGCCCAGGCCCGCCGGCAGGGTCAGCCGCTCGGGGCTGAACAACACGTACACCGGCCAGAGGAAGTCGTTCCAGTTGGTCAGGAACGACAACACCGCCAGCGTGGCCAGGGCCGGTTTCGACAGCGGCAGCAGCACCTGCCGGAAGATCTGCCACTGGTTCGCCCCGTCCAGCACCGCCGCCTCCTCCAGCTCGGCCGGGATGGAGAGGAAGAACTGACGCAGGAAGAACACCCCGAACGCGCTCGCCGCGCCGGGCACGACCACCACGGTCAGCGTGTCGATCCAGCTCAGCTTCTCGGCGATGATGAAGTTCGGGATGATCAGCGAGGTGGGCGGCAGGAACAGCGTGCCCACGATCAGCGCGAACAGCACCTTACGGCCCCGGAACCGCATCCGGGCCAGGGCGAACGCGGCCATCGACGCGGTGACCAGCACCAGCAGCGTGTGCAGGGTGGCCGCCAGCATGCTGTTGAGGAACCAGCGCAGCACCGGGTTGGCGGTGTTGTTCAGGATCTGGTCGTAGCCGTAGGTGGAGAACGGGTTCGGCAGCCAACTCGGCGGGACCTGCTGGGCGGCGTCGTACGTCTTCACCGACGTCAACAGCATCCACACCAGAGGGGTCACGAAGATCGCGGTGATCAGGAGCAGTACGGCGTAGCGCACCACCTGACGCACATTCGACATGGTCGTCCCCTCAGTCTTCCCGGTAGCGGAACAGCCGGAAGTTGACGACGCTCACCACGGCCAGCATCAGCGCGAAGAACACGCTCATCGCGGCGGCCCGACCGGCGTCGTAGTCGCGCAGGCCCTCGTCCACGATCCGCCAGACCACCGTCCGGGTCTGCTCGCCCGGCGCGCCCTGGGTGATCAGGAACGCCTGCCCGAAGACGTTCGCCGAGGCGAGGATCGTGGTGGTGAGGACGAAGAGCATGACCGGGCGCAGGCCGGGGATCGTCACGTGGCGGAACCGGTCCCACCCGCCGGCGCCGTCGACCTTCGCCGCCTCGTACAGCTCCGGCGCGATGTCCTGGAGCCCGGCCAGGTAGATCACCGCGTTGAAGCCGCAGGTCCACCACACCGTCACGCCGACCAGGGAGACCCAGGCCCACGGCACGTCGGTGACCCACGGCGTGTCCGAGGGGAGCCCGACCGCGCCGAGCACCCGGTTGACCAGCCCCAGGTTGGCGTCCAGCAGGAAGCGCCAGAGCAGGCCGATCACCGCCACGCCCAGCACGTACGGGGCGAAGAACGCGGCCCGGAAGAACGTGCGGCCGGGGAACGAGCGGTTGAGCAGCAGCGCCAGCCCCAGCGGGATCACCACCAGCAGCGGCACCGAGAACAGCGTGAAG
Source organism: Micromonospora sp. NPDC049240 (assembly GCF_040647835.1). Taxonomy (NCBI): domain Bacteria; kingdom Bacillati; phylum Actinomycetota; class Actinomycetes; order Micromonosporales; family Micromonosporaceae; genus Micromonospora; species Micromonospora sp. NPDC049240. The sequence continues at coordinate 312,888 of NZ_JBEZCX010000004.1, read as the reverse complement.
ATGCCGGTCGCCCGGACGCTGGACCACCAGTCCCCGTAGATGGCCGAGTCACTGGAGAACAGGTCCTGGTAGTTGTCGAGCCCGATGAACGGCCGGTTGGGCAACTGGAGGTCCCACTGGTGCAGACTGATCCAGACGCCGAACAGGATCGGCGCCAGCCCGAAGACACCGAACAGGACCAGGTACGGCGCGAGGAAGAGGTACGGCGTCGTCCGGTTGCCGCGTTCCGTCGCGCGCCGGCGCCGGGTACGCCCCGCCGGGGGCGACGCGCCGTTCCGCGCCGCCCCGACCTCGATCACGTCCGCCACGACGGATCAGTTCCCGTACTTCTTGCGGTTGTCCTCGAGCTGCTTGTTGGCCTTGGCCACGCCGTCGTCGAGCGCCTGCTTCGGCGACTTCTTGTTCAGCGCGGCCTCGTTGAAGGCGTTGTAGAACGTCAGGATGACCTCGCCGAGGCCCGGGGCGGCCGGCGGGAACGCCGCGTACTCCAGCTCCGGGGCGAGCGCGTTGACCTCGGTGAGCGCCTTGAACTCGGCGCTCTCCCGGACCCCCTTACGGGCCGGCACCTGGCCGCCCTTGGCCCAGTCCAGCGAGTGCTGGCTGAGCCAGTTGATGAAGACCTTGGCGCCGGAGACCTTGTTCTCGTTCGCCGAGCGCTGCTTGACGATGGTGAAGTTGTGCGAGTTCGCCCAGGCGGCCTGCTGGCTGCCGATCTGGGGCAGCGGCGCCACGCCCCACTGCACGTTCGGGCTCTTCTTCAGGTCGTTGATCTGCCAGATGCCGTTCCAGTTGAACGCGTTCTTGCCGCTCTTGAACGCCAGGTAGTCGGCGTCCTGGCCGACGTTGGCCGGCGAGTGGCCCTGCTTGATCAGGTCGACCAGCCAGGTGCACGCCTCGACCGCCGGGTCGGAGTTGAAGGTCGCCTTGGCCACCTCGTCGTCGAAGAGCTTCCCGCCCCACTGGTGCAGCAGGCTGTAGAACGTCATGCCGCCGGTGAACTGGAACGGGCTGACCCAGAAGCCCTGCACGCCCGACTTCTTCAGCTCGGTCAGCGCGGCGGTGTACTCGTCCCGGGTGGTCGGCGGCTTCTCCGGGTCCAGGCCGGCCTTCTGCATGACCGCCTTGTTGTAGTAGAAGCCGAGCGGATGCATGTCCAGCGGGATGCCGTACCGCTTCTCGTTGTAGAGCCCGCCCTTCCACACCGTGGGGGCGAAGTCGCCCTCGCTGAGTTCCAGCGTCTTGGCCACGTCGTCCAACTCGCTGATCGTGCCGCGAGCCGCGAACGTGGCGAGCTGGTCCATGTGCATGACCGCGATGTCCGGCCCGCTGCCGCTGGAGACCGCGCCGGGCAGCTTGCTGTAGTAGTCCGCCCACTCGTAGGTGACCACGCTGACCGCGATGTTCTGGTGCTCGGTGTTGAACTGCTGGACCAGCGTCTTGAAGATCTCGCCGTCGCCGCCGGTGAAGCCGTTCCACAGTTTCAGGTCGACCTTGGGGCCGGTGTAGTCCTTGCCGCCGTTGCCGGCCGAGCCGGCCCGGTCGGGACTGCTGCTGCCGCCACCGCATCCGGCCAGTGTCAGCGAGGCCGCCGCGCCGAGGCCGACGCCGAGGCCGAGCAGGCGCCGCCGGCTCAACTCGTTCTGGATCATGGGAACTCCTTGGGGGACGGATGTGGAGTACGGCCCGGTCACTGCTGAGGCGTGAAGCGCAGCAGGTTCCAGGAGGTGGCGGGGAGCGCCACGGTGCAGCGGCCGCCGTCGAGGGTGGGGGTGGTGAGCTCCCGGGGCGTGACCCGCTCGGGGTCCGCCTCGGTGTTCGTGGCGGCCGGGTCGTCCCCGGCCGCGAGCGTGGTGTGCGCCTCCCCGCGCAGCCCCGGCAGGCCGCGCAGGTCCAGGTCGAGCGGGAGGTCGTGCGGGCCCCGGTTGACCGCGAAGACGGCCAGCTCGCCGGTCTCCTCGTCGTGCACGGCGACGGTGTCCAGCACCGGCACGTCGCCGTACCGCTTGGTCTCGTACGTCGGGCCGACCGGCTCGGTGCGCAGCACGGTGCCGCGCGCGTACCGGGCGGTCAGCGCGAACGGGTGGAAGATGCTCTGCCGCCAGGCCGGGCCGCCGGTCCGGGTGCGGATCGGGGCGATCACGTTGGCGAGCTGGGCCTGGCAGGCCACCCCGACCCGGTCGGCGTGCCGGAGCAGCGTGATCAGCAGGTCGCCGACCACCACCGCGTCGTCCGCGGTGTAGTCGTCCTCGATCAGCGCGGGCGCCTCCACCCAGCCGCGCCGGTCCAGGTCGGCCTGGAGGCGCGACTGGTACCAGACGTTCCACTCGTCGAAGGAGATCTTCAGCTTGCGCTTCTGCCGCAGCTTGGCGCCGACGTGGTCGGCGGTGGCGGTCACCTCGGTGATGAACGCGTCCATGTCGACGGCGGAGGCGAGGATGCTGGCCCGGTCCCCGTCGGAGGGGTCGTAGTAGGTGTGGGCGGAGATGTAGTCGACGTGCTCGTAGGTGTGCTCCAGCACGGTCGCCTCCCACCCGGCGAACGTGGGCATGCTCCGGTTGGAGCTGCCGCAGGCGACCAGGCTGATCGAGGGGTCGATCATCTTCATCGCGCGGGCGGTCTCGGCGGCCAGCCGGCCGTACTCGTCGGCGGTCTTGTGGCCGACCTGCCACGGGCCGTCCATCTCGTTGCCGAGGCACCACAGCCGCACCCCGTACGGCTGCTCGGCGCCGTGCTCGCGGCGCAGGTCGGAGAGCTGGGTGCCGCCCGGGTGGTTGGCGTACTCCAACAGGTCGCACGCCTCGGGCATGCCGCGCGTGCCGAGGTTGACCGCCATCATCGGCTCGACGTCGGCCTCGGCGGCCCAGGTCATGAACTCGTTCAGCCCGAACGCGTTGGTCTCGATCGTCTTCCAGGCCAGGTCGAGCCGGCGCGGCCGGTCACCGGCCGGGCCGACGCCGTCCTCCCAGCGGTAGCCGGAGACGAAGTTGCCGCCGGGATAGCGGACCACCGAGACGCCCATCTCCCGGGTCAGGTCCAGCACGTCGCGACGGAAGCCGCGCGGGTCGGCGTCCGGGTGGCCCGGTTCGTAGACCCCGCCGTAGACGCACCGCCCCATGTGTTCGACGAAGGAGCCGAAGATTCGGCGGTCGGCCGGACCGACCCGGATCGCCGGGTCGACAGTGAGCTGCGCGTTCGGCACGGATGCCACCTTTCCGTCGGAGCTGTTCCCCCGGTGACCGTGGTCACCGTGCCCCTGGTTTCTACAACGTTGTAACCTGCAATGTAAAGAGGTCGTTACGACGTCGTGACGAGGTAGAGTGCGGCCGGAGTGCTCAGCGGGGAGGGACGTTCAGTGCGGCACAGGCTCAAGGACGTGGCGGAGCGGGCCGGCGTGTCGGTGAAGACCGTCTCGAACGTCGTCAACGGCTACCAGCATGTGCGCGCCGACACCCGGGCCCGGGTCGAGGAGGCCATCGCCGAGCTGCACTACCGGCCCAACCTGTCGGCCCGCAACCTGCGCAAGGGGCGCACCGGCGTGATCGCGTTGGCCGTCCCGGAGCTCGACATCCCGTACTTCGCCGAGCTGGCCCGGCACGTGGTCGCCGCCGCCGCCGAGCACGGCTGGACGGTGCTGATCGACCAGACCGGCGGCGGCCCGGAGCAGGAGCGCAAGGCCGCCAGCGGGATCGGCGACCACATGATCGACGGGCTGATCCTCAGCCCGCTCGCGCTCACCGCCGACGACCTCGCCAGCCTTGACGGCCTGCCCATGGTGCTGCTCGGCGAGCGTGTCGACCACGGCCCCGCCGACCACGTCATGATCGACAATGTGGCCGCCGCCCGGGAGATCACCGCCCACCTGGTCGGGCTCGGCCGCCGCCGGATCGCCGCCATCGGCTCCCAGCGCACTCCCGAGGGCGCCAGCGCCCGGCTACGCCTGGCCGGCTACGCCACCGCGCTGGCCGAGGCCGGCATCGAGTACGACGACAGCCTGGTGGCGCCCGCGCCGGCCTGGCACCGCGCGGACGGCGCCGCCGCCATGCGTCACCTGCTCACCGCCGAGGTACGCCCCGACGCCGTCTTCTGCTTCAACGACACGCTCGCGCTCGGCGCGCTGCGCGCGTTGCACGAGGCCGGCCTGCGCGTGCCGGAGGACGTCGCGGTCGCCGGCTTCGACGACATCGAGGACGGCCGGTTCTCGATCCCCACGCTGAGCACGGTCGCCCCGGACAAGGAGCGCATCGCCCGCCTGGCGGTCGAACTGCTCGCCGGCCGTCTCACCACCGACCGCGACGCCCCGCCCCGCGAACTGGTCGCCCCGCACCGCCTGGCCCTCCGCGAATCCGCCCCCTGACCGTCCCTCCCCCCTCCCCTCCCTCCCCGGCGATCTTGCAGTTCGTGCCCCGGCATTCGGGACATCTGCCCCACTTCAAGGGCCCCAAGTGCAAGATCAGCGAGGTGGGGTGGGTGGGGTGGGTGGGGGCGGTCAGTCGAAGAAGCGGGCCAGGTGGGAGGGGGGTGGGGCGGGGGCGTTCGGGGGGAGCGGGGTGAGGTCGGCGAAGACGGAGGCGCCGTCGCAGCCGACGTGCAGCGGGTACCAGCGCGGCGCGCCGGGCGGGCGCTGACCGCAGATGCCCTTGAACGTCTGCACGTCGAGCAGGCGGACGTGCGTCGGGTCGGCCACCGCGTTGACGTGCCGCCACCAGGGGCTCATCACGTGCAGCACGCCGCCGGGCCGGAGCACCCGGTGGCACTCGTCGAACAGCGGCAGGAAGTCGATCAGGTGCTCGACGATGTGCACCGCGAAGAACACGTCCACCGAGTCGTCGCGTAGCGGCAGCGAGCCGGACAGATTGGCGACCGCGTCCACCCCCGGCGCCGGATAGATGTCCAGCCCCAGGTTGCCCGGCCACTGCTTGGTCGCCCCGCAGCCCAGGTCGACGACCACCGGCGGGCGGCCGGCGACAGTGACCCGGCACCACACCCCGAGCACCCCGGACAACCGGCCGATCAGTTCGCGGACCAGTCGTAGCTGCGCCGGATCGTCGACCTCGCCGGTCAGATGCGCCACGCCCCGGTCGAACCGCACCTCGACCGTCGTCCCGCGCAACCGCTCGTCGTGCTCGGCCAGTTCGGCCCACGCCTCGGCGAGGAAGCCGTCGGCCTGCCGGAGCCGCTCACCCGAGAGCGCGGCCTGCCCCATCGCCACCATGCGCCACCTCCGGCGGCGCCTTACCCCCATTCCACCCAGATATACGCCCACCTGCGGCTGGACGCCCCGGCACCGCCCCCACCCCGTCCCGCCTCCCCCATCACCCCCCGCTCCCGTGATCAAGGAGTTTGCGTCTCCCGCGCCCGTCGCTCCAGACGCAATCTCCTTGGTCAACAGGCCCCGTCCCCACTCCTGCCCCAGCCTGGGACCCAGGTTTGTGTCCCTGCGGGGCTCCTCCTGGGACGCGAACTCCTTGGTCGACACCGGCGACCCGTTGCCTCCCCGGTCCTGCCGGGTGGACAGCAGCCAGCTGTCACTCGGGGTTCGGCACGGGCCGCTGGCCGGTGAAGTCGCCGGAGCAAGGTTCCTTGACCATGGAGTTGGCGGCGACAAGTCGGGCACACGCTGCCGTCAACTTCATGATTGAAGCCAGGGAGGGAGTGCGAGGGTCAGGTGGAGAGGGTGCGGCGGGTCGGGCGCATGCGTTGGCGGGGCTGGGGGGAGGCCGGCTTCGGGCGTTTGAGGTGGTAGCGGTGCAACTCGGCGTTGCCGGGCAGGGACGGGTCCTCGCTCATCGAGACCAGCTCCCAGCCCTGGTCACCGGCCCGGTTCAGGTGGGCCAGCGCGGTGTCGCCGTACGGCGTGACGTCGATCATGGAGCCGTCCGGGCCGTACCAGATGAACACGATCTCCCACCCGGCGTCGGTGGCGGCCGCCTGGCGGCGGCGGACCAGCAGCGCGTACTCCCACTTGAGCATGAGGTCATTGTGGCCCCGGGTCGGCCGCTCGGCGCGGATCAGTCCTCGGCGATCCGTCCGTCGTGCACCCGCAGCCGCCGGTTCACGCTCACCGCGTCCAGCATCCGCCGGTCGTGGGTCACCAGCAGCAGCGTGCCGGGATAGGTGGCGAGCGCCGATTCGAGCTGCTCGATCGCGGCCAGGTCGAGGTGGTTGGTCGGCTCGTCGAGCACCAGCAGGTTGACGCCGCGGCCCTGGAGCAGCGCCAGCGCGGCCCGGGTCCGCTCGCCGGGGGAGAGCGTCGCCGCCGGCCGCAGCACGTGGTCGGCGCGCAGGCCGAACTTGGCCAGCAGCGTGCGGACGTCCGCCGGGTTGAGATCGGGTACGGCGGCGGCGAACGCGTCGAGCAGCGGCTGGTCGCCGAGGAACAGCCCGCGCGCCTGGTCCACCTCGCCCACCACCACGCCCGGCCCCAGCGCGGCGTGCCCCTCGTCCAGCGGCAGCCGCCCCAGCAGCGCGGCCAGCAGCGTGCTCTTGCCGGAGCCGTTCGCCCCGGTGATCGCCACCCGGTCCGCCCAGTCGATCTGGAGGTCCACCGGGCCGAGTGTGAAGCCGCCCCGGCGTACCACGGCTCCTCGGAGCGCGGCCACGACGGCGCCGGCGCGGGGCGCGGCGGCGATCTCCATCCGCAGCTCCCACTCCTTGCGCGGCTCCTCGACCACCTCCAGCCGCTCGATCAGGCGGGCGGTCTGCTTCGCCTTCGCGGCCTGCTTCTCGGTCGACTCGGTGCGGAACTTGCGGCCGATCTTGTCGTTGTCGGTGGCCTTGCGCCGGGCGTTCTTCACGCCCTTCTCCATCCAGGCGCGCTGGGTGCGGGCGCGCGCCTCCAGGTCGGCCTTCGTGTCGGCGTACTCCTCGAACTCCTCGCGGGCGTGCCGGCGCGCCACGGCGCGCTCCTCCAGGAAGGCCGCGTAGCCGCCGCCGTAGTGGTTGACCTGCCGCTGGTGCAGGTCCAGCTCGACGATCCGGTTGACCGTGCGGGTGAGGAACTCGCGGTCGTGGCTGACCAGCACGGTGCCGGCGCGTAGCCCGGTGACGAAGCGTTCCAGCCGGTCCAGCCCGGCCAGGTCGAGGTCGTTGGTCGGCTCGTCGAGCAGGAAGATGTCGTAGCGGCTGAGCAGCAGCGACGCCAGCCCGGCGCGGGCCGCCTGCCCGCCGGAGAGCCCGGTCGTCGGATGGTCCAGGCCGACGTCCAGGCCCAGCTCGGCCGCGACCTGCTCGGCCCGTTCGTCCAGATCCGCGCCGCCGAGGTCGAGCCAGCGTTCCAGGGCATTCGCGTACGCGTCGTCGGCGCCGGCCGCGCCGGCGGTCAGCGCCTCGGTGGCGGCGTCCAGCGCGGCCTGCGCGGCGGTCACGCCGGTACGCCGGGCCAGGAAGTCCCGGACCGTCTCACCCGGCCGGCGTTCCGGCTCCTGCGGCAGGTAGCCGACCGTGGCGCCCGGCGGGCTCAACGCCACCGAACCCTGCTCACGGGCCTGGAGCCCGGCGAGCGTGCGCAGCAGCGTGGACTTGCCGGCGCCGTTCACCCCGACCAGGCCGATCACGTCGCCGGGCGCGACGACCAGGCTCAGGTCTTCGAAGAGGAGACGGTCACCGTGGCCGGCGGTGAGATCCTTGGCGATCAACGTGGCGCTCATCAGGTCACCGAGCCTACCGGCGGGCGCATCCGGATTACCGTGACCCGCGCTCGGGCAGGTACGCCGCTGAGGGAGACTCACAGCCGTGGCGACCACACTGGCGATCGACTGCGGGGGCGGCGGGATCAAGGCCTCCGTGCTGGACGCCGCCGGCACCATGCGGGCCCGCCCGCTGCGCGTGCCCACGCCGTACCCGCTGCCCCCGACCCTGTTCGTGCGGACGCTGTTGGATCTCGGCGCCCGGCTGCCCGCGGCGGACCGGCTCACCGTCGGCATGCCCGGCATGATCCGGCACGGCGTCGTGGTGGCCACCCCGCACTACGTGACCCGCGCCGGGCCGCGCAGCCGTGTCGACCCGGACCTGGTCGCGGAATGGTCCGGGTACGACGCGCGCGGCGCGCTGGCCGAGGCGTTCGGGATGCCCGCGCTGGTGCTCAACGACGCCGAGGTGCACGGCGCCGGCGTGGTCGCCGGGACCGGCTGCGAGTTGGTGCTGACGCTCGGCACCGGACTGGGCAGCGCGCTCTTCGACGGCGGGACGATCGCGCCGCACCTGGAGCTGTCGCACGCGCCGGTGCGGTGGAACACCACCTACGACACGTACGTCGGGGAGCCGGAACGGCGGCGCCTCGGTGACGCGTTCTGGTCCCGGCGGATCCGGCAGGTGGTGGACGGCCTGCGGCCGGTGTTCCACTGGGACCGGCTCTACCTGGGCGGCGGCAACTCGCGGCTGATCCGGCCGGAGCAGGTGGCCCGGATGGGGGACGATGTCGTGGTCGTCCCGAACACGGCCGGAATCGTGGGTGGTGTCCGGGCCTGGGACCTGGTGGGCGACAGGTACGACCCCACGCCCTGATCCTTACCCCCGTGGAACACTCGCGCTTCCGCCGGTGTTGTGCCAGCGTCGGACAAAGGGCTGACGCGACACGAGGAGGTGGGTCGAGTGGACCTTCTGGCGGAGTACCGGCGGGCGACCATGTTCTTCGACTCGGGGGACCCGACCGGAGCGGCCCGGCTGCTGGAGCCGATCATCGAGGCGGAGCCCGACAACTCCTCGGTACGGCAGTTGCTGGCCCGGGCGTACTTCCAGTCGGCGCAGCTCAACCGCGCCGAGGAGCACCTGCGTGAGCTGGTCGACCGGGACCCGAGCGACCACTACGCGCACCACGTGCTGGGCCGGACGCTGGAGCGGATGAACCGGCCGGCCGACGCGCTGCGGCACCTGCGCATCGCGGCGGCGATGTACTCGACGAACACCGACTACACCACGGCTCTTCGCCGGGTCGAGGGTCGGGTCGGTCGCTGAGTTCCGTCGAAGGGCAGCCCGGGTGGGCTGCCCTTCGACGTACCTAGGATGGACTCGTGAAGCTGAAGCTCGATCTCCACGACATCTACAACAAGGGCCACGACATCGACCGCGCGCTGCGCGGGATCATGGACGAGGCGGTGGCGAAGAAGGCCACGCTCGTGGAGATCATCCCGGGCAAGGGCTCCGGCGCGCTGAAGAAGAAGGTGCTGCGCTTCCTCGACCAGAAGGACGTGAAGCAGCTCTACCACCGCGTCGAGAAGGACTCGAAGAACTTCGGCCGCCTCTTCGTCCACTTCCGTTGGAAGTAGCCGCTCCCGGCGCTTGATCCACTCCACTTCACTGAGGTGGTGACTTCCTTCGAGATCTTGGAACGAAACGGCCCCCATAGGGGCCATTCCATACCAAGATCTTCAGCGATGGTGGAGCTACACGCAGACCCAGCAGTACAGCCGCTCGCCGCGGGTCGCCGCTCGACGGGCCAGCCCCGCCAGCTCGATCAGGGCCTCGGCGAGGATCGACGGCTCCGCCTGCCCCCAGAACTCCTCGGTCTCGGACCAGGGCGCAGCCACCTCGCGGAGCCGGCTCTCCGAGGCGGCAGCCAGCGCGGCGCGCAGCTCGTCGGTCAGCGAGATGACCAGCACCTCGCCGTCATTGTGGATCGCGACAGCCTTGCCCTGCCTCGGGTTCCGCGTCACGACGTCGTAGTCGACGCTGGTCAGGAGCGCCTCCAGCGTGCCGAGCTGCACGGTCGGTTCGAGCCCTTTCAGTTCGACGACGTCGAACCCGGGCTCGGACGCGGCGCGCGGACCACCAAGGACGTCGGCGACTGCGGCGGCTGTCTCGTCGGTGGAAGCCGAGAAGTAGTCACAAAGAATGCCCACGGGCGTGGATCATGCCAGCGAGAGCCGACACCGGGAGGTGCCTAGAGGTCCCGGACGGCGACCGTCTGACCGCCGCTCTGCTCACCTGTCGGCCGGAAGCCCAGCTTCAGATAGAACGGTTCCGGCCCGCCGTCGCGTGGCTCCCAGGTGACGTAGGCCCGGTCGCCGCCCCGGGCCCGGATCTCCTCGCAAACCGCGTCGACCGCGAACCGGCCGTCGCCGTGGCCCTGCGCGTCGGCCGCGATGTTGAGCCGCCACAGGCCGGCCCGCAGGTCGCCAGGGTCGTCGCCCCACGGGATGTCGAAGAACGCCATCAGGAAGCCGACCAGCCGGTCACCGTCGTAGACCAGTCGCGGCCAGGCGTGCTCGGGGAAGACGTACGCCTCGGCCAGCGACTTGACCACCGGCGCCACCAGATCCTCCTGGTCGGGGCGTACCGACAGTGCGAGAGCCGCCTCGTAGTTGTCGGGGGTGATCTTCGCCAGCCGCATGCGGGGCAGCGTAGCCAGCGGACCCGGGCCGGGCGACCGGGTATCGGCGGCCCTGATCCGGGCCAGGAGTGCGGGAACCCAGTGGTTCCCGTACCGGTGTTGGAGGTCCGTCAGCCGCCAGTCGTCGCCGGTCACGAGCCGGCGGCAGCGCGCCGAGCCACATCCGCACTCCAAGACGAAGTCGGCGGTGCCGGTGCTGGTGGCGTAGTCGTTCGTCAGTTCCTCACCGGCTGCGACGTCTCGACGGGTGGCGAGGGTCCAGGGCGCGTCCCACCACAGGTTCGGGTCGCAGCCGTGGTTGCCCTTGCCGTTGGGGCGCCCGAGCGGCAGGACCAGATGTCGGTCCTCCCACACCGTGATGGTGTCGACGTAGGGGCGGTCCGGTCGGGCGAACAGGTCGCGCAGCTCCTGGTCGGTGACGAGTTGGCCGCCGAGCCGGGACACCGGCGTCCCGGCCGGGAGGGGAGCACGGGCGAACAGGCCCTCACCCGAGATCCCGGACGGACGGACCTCGACGTCCGGGTGAAGCCAGCAGTCGGCTTCGGGCGTGTGACACACCCGTCAACTCTCGCTTCGCCGACCAGTCAATTCAAGGTGGCGAGCGTCAGTCCTCGTCGGTGGGCCGGGGCTGGCGGTGCTCCTTGATCCACGCCTCGACGTCCTCGGCCAGCCACACCTTCATCCCACGAAGCTCCTGGTACGGCTTCGGGAAGGTGGGGTACCGGGCGAGCTGCTGGAACCGCTGTCGCGAGACGCCGAGGCGCTGCGCGATCTCGTACGGCCCCATCAGACGGCCTGGCCCACGGTCCACGCTTCCGAACGTAGGTAGATCGGACCTATCCTTTTGGATATAGCTACTTGACTAGACTATCGGGTGGGCGGGATCGTGGACCCATGGCGCAATCCGTCTCATACGGGGAGTATCTGGCAGCCGTTGCGCTCACGCTTGCTCGCCGACATCGGCCGGTGTGGTCTTGGCCCAGATGGCGCTATGTCTGTCGATGTGGAGCGGACCTGCCGTGCCGAGCCCGCCACCGCGTCCCGATCAGTCGAGCTCACTGGCCGGGGGAGACGGAATGAGCACCATGGGCGAGGTGAAGGCCGGTGACATGCTGTTCATCGGACGTGCGGCCAGCGTGCAGTTCATGGCCCCGATCCGGTTCCGGCTTATCCGCCAGCTCGACTGGACCACTTACGACGGATGGGTGTGGCTCGACGGCTATCAGCTCGACGAGCGCGGTGACGCCGTGGCCCGACGCTCGATCTTCGTCAAACGGGCGGGCCTCCGGACTGCCCCGGCCCCCGTGCTGGTCGGGAAGCCGGGGCGACAGCAGATCAGGCCGGTCGGCGTACGCGGTAGGCCAGGTGGGTGACGCCGACGCCCTCGACCACCCGGAACGGCCCGTCGAACTGCACCGGCGCGATGCCCAGTCCGGAGAAGAACGGAATCCCGTCCCCGAGCAGCACCGGCACCAGGTCCACGTGCACCTCGTCGAGCAGCCCCGCCTCCAGCACCTGTCGCGCGATCGTCCCGCCGTTCACCCCGACCTCCTTCCCGTCCGCGAGGGAATGGGCTCGCTCGACCGCCCGCTCGACGCCGTCGGTGACGAACACGAACGACTCGCCCTCGGGCTCCCAGCCGTCCGGCACCCGGTGGGTCACCACGACCACTGGCATGTCCAGCGGGTGCCGGCCGCCCCAGCCGTTGGTGATGTCGAACAGCGTGCGGCCGACGACCAGCGCGCCGGTGCGCTCGGTCAGCGCCCGGATGTGCGCGGCGCTTGCTGCCGACGTCCGGAACGTCATGTCGGGGTTGGCGGTCGGCACCGCCACGTCACCGTTGTTGTACCACCGGAAGAGGTGGTCGAAGCCGCCGTGCGAGGCGTCGGCGACGTAGCCGTCCAGGGACATGGTCGCGCCGGTGGTCACCTTGCTCATATCGTCTGCTCCTCGGGTCGATGCCTTCACCCGGGGGTAGAAGCCGGCCGGCCCGTCCTCGACATCCCGGCCGAAAGAGTTCAGCGGGGTCGCAGCCCGTCCAGCGCGGTGGCGACGAGGCGGTCGGTGTACGCGGTCGTGAGCGGTCCGGCGCGGTGGAGCCAGCGCTGGAACAGCGGGCCCCAGATCAGGTCCACCGCGACGTCGAGGTCGACGTCCTCGGCGAGTTGTCCGGCCTGTTGGGCGCTGCGCAGGCGCTGCCGTTTGGCCTCCCGCAGCGGTTCGTCCAGCCGTTCGGCGTAGGTGGCGGCCAGCTCGGGGTCGTGCGCGATCTCGGTGGCCAGCGCGCGCATCGGTGGCTCGTACCGACTGTCGGTCAGTTCCGCCACCGTGGCGCGGAGCACCGCGGTCAGGTCGGCCGCCAGGTCGCCGGTGTCCGGCAGGCGCACCGGCTCACCCTCGGCGCCTTCGCTGAGCATGAGGAACGCGTCGAAGACGACGGCACCTTTGGACGGCCACCAGCGGTAGATGGTCTGTTTGCCGACGCCGGCGCGAGCGGCGATGCGTTCGATGGTGACCTTCGCGTACTCGACCTCCCGCAACAGCTCGAAGGCCGCGGTGAGGATGGCGCGGCGGGAGGTCTCGCTCCGGCGGGCCGTGTTCGGCGGCGTCATGTGGGGTACCGTACCAGCGAGACGGACCGTCTCGTCTCATAAGTCGAAGGGGCTTGCCGACATGCGGACCTGGTTCATCACCGGCGCCAGCCGCGGCCTGGGCCGCGCGTTCGCCGAGGCGGCGCTCGACCGGGGTGACCGGGTGGTCGCCGCCGCCCGGACCGTCACCCCGGACGACTTCGACGCGCGACACGGCGACCGGCTGCTGGCCCTGACCCTCGACGTGACCGACCGGGCGGCGGTCTTCGCCGCCGTGGCCACCGCGATCGAGCACTTCGGGCGGCTCGACATCGTCGTCAACAACGCCGGCACCCTGTCCATGGGCATGGTCGAGGAGTTCACCGAGGCGGAGGCGCGCGCCCAGTTCGAGGTGAACCTCTTCGGCGCGCTCTGGGTCAGCCAGGCGGCGCTGCCGCACCTGCGCGCCCAACGGTCCGGCCACATCGTGCAGGTGTCCAGCATCTCCGCGCTCGGTGGCTTCCCGAGCACCGGCATGTACAGCGCGAGCAAGTTCGCCCTGGAAGGCATGAGCGAGGCCCTGGCGATGGAGGCGGCGGCCTTCGACGTCAGACTCAGCATCGTGCAGCCGGGCGGCTACTGGACCGACCTGTACGACAGCATGACGACCACCGCCCCGATCGACGCGTACGCGCCGATGCGCGCCGAGTTGGCGCGACAGTGGGCGGAGGACTCGGTCGACAGCGAGCCCCGGCTGGCCGCCGAGGCTCTGCTGCGACTCGTCGACAGCGACGACCCGCCGCTGCGGCTGCTGCTCGGGAGCATGGTGTACGACCTGGCGTTCGACATCGCCCGCCGGCGGATGGACACCTGGGCCGGCTGGGAGCGGGTCAGCCGCGCAGCCGAGCACGCGGTGCCCGCCCCCGGAGCGGCCTGCTAGAGCGCGTACGTCTGGGCCACCGCCAGCATCTCCGAGGTGTGCGAGCCGACCACGCCCACGTTCCCCGGCCGCTGCCGGAAGCCGGGCAGCGCGGACAGGCCGTCGCTGGCGTCCATGGCGCGCAGGTTGACCGTGTCCGCCGAGGTCGTCAGCGTGAGCGTCACCTCGACGCCCTCCGGCGGCGGGGCGTGGAACACGATCCCGAAGCCCCACCGGCCCTCGCGCGCCTTCACCGGCACGTCCCGCCCGGCCACCGAGGCGGACCGGACGGTGGCGGTGCGGGTGTCCACGTGCAGCGTGAGCAGCCGTACCGTCCGCTGCGGCGTGACCCGCACCCGCAGCACGCGCTGGTCACCGTTGCGGGTGTCGGAGAGCGTCTCCAGCTTCGGCGCGGGCAGCGAGGCGGCGGGGGCCGGGCCGGCGCGCAGCTCGCCGTCGCCCAGGCCGGGGAAGTCGTCGGCCACCGAGATGGTCCGGTCGACGTAGCGGTCGGTCCAGGGCTGCGGGATGTCCTCGTGGCTGAGCCAGGCCGCCTTCTTCGAGCCGGCGTCCAGCGCGTACATCAGGTGGGTGGGCACCGGGTGCGCGTCGTCGAAGCGGTCGACGGCCAGGCCGACGCCGGCGAGCACTACCGCCGCCACGAACGCCGCGCCGGCCGGCAGCGCGCCGAGGCGGCGGGCCCGCAGCGCCAGCAGGCCGCGCTGGCCGCCGGCGCGCGGGTGCAGCAGGTCCACCACCGGCAGCAGCGCCAGGCCGAGCAGCACCGCGACCAGCGCGGCCACCGCGCCCATGCCCATGCCGAGCGCCGGGAACAGCAGCACCACCGGGGGCAGCAGCACCACCACGGCCACCGCGCCGGCCAGCGTCACCGCGACCACCGGCCACGGGCCGTCCAGGCGGGTGGCCAGCGCCGCGAGGCCGGCGACCGCGCCGGCCAGCGCCGGCAGGGTCGTCAGGTACGCCCCACCGGGTACGAGCGCGGCGAGCAGCACGCCGAACAGGGCCAGCCAGAGCAGCCCGCCGAACGCCAGCGCGGCCGGGCCGACGCGGCGGCGCAGCAGCGCGTACCAGCAGAGGAGCACCGTGGCGGCGAGCGCCACCACCGCGAGGCGGTACCAGACTGGACGGTACGGGTCGAGCAGCTCGGCGTACCCCGGTCGGATCGTGGTGATCGCGGCCCAGAGCAGCCAGGCGCCCAGCGGGGCCACGACGACCGGCACCAGGGCCAGCCCGGCCCCGGCGGCGAGCGTGCCGACGGTGGCCCGGCCCCGGCGGCGCAGCAGCCAGCCGAGCGCGCCGACGGCGAGCAGCGCGGCCACCGCCAGCGGCAGGGTCAGCCCGCCGGGGTAGCGGACCAGACCGCCCGGCACCGGGAAGTAGGTGTCGTCGTGGCCGGCACGCAGGTCGCCGAGGTCGGTGCGGCCGAACTCGCGGGCCAGGCCGAGCGCGTTGTCGCCGTGCATCTGGAGGCTGCCCCGGTCCATCCGGGCCGGCACGTCCAGCGGGGTGTGGTAGATCGCGCCGCCGTCGATGTAGGCGGAGTTCAAGCCCACGAAGCGACGGTCGGAGAACGCGGTGAAGTCGGTGTCGTTGGGCAGCGCCCGGTAGATCTCCACCGCGAACGACGTGCCCACCGGGTGCGGCGCGGCCCGGCCGAACACGTCCACCAGCTTCGCGTTGTTCCGGGACGTCTCGAACATGATCACCGGACCGGTGGAGCCGCGTGCCTCCAGGTTGAGCACCACCCCGCCGTCGGCGGCGAGCGGATGGTCGGCGGCGAAGCCGGCCGCGCCGCAGAGGCACGCCTCCTCCGCGTCGGTGAGCACGAAGACCACGTCGTTACGGGGGCGCGGGCCGGTGGTCAGCGCGCGGGCCACCTCCAGGATGGTGGCGGTGCCGGCCGCGTCGTCGTTGCCGCCCGGCCCGGTCTGCACCGAGTCGTAGTGGGCGACCAGGAACACCTTGCCGGTCGGGTCGGTGCCGGGGAGGCGGGCCACCACGTTGCGGACCCGGGCCAGCGTCGCGCCGCCGGCCGCGCCGGACAGTTGCCCGGCCTCGGGCGCCACCGCGTCCTGCACCTCGGTCTCCAGGCCCAGCCCGCGCAGCGTGCCGACCAGGTGCTCGCGGACCCGGTCGTTGGCCGCGCTGCCGGCCACGTGCGGCCGGGCGGCGATCACCTCGACGTTCCGGTACGCCCGCGCGGCGCTGAACTCACCGGCCGGCGCGTCGGCCGGGCGCGGCGCCGGGGTGGACAGGGTGACCAGGACGCCCGCACCGACGGCGAGCAGCGCGGCCAGCGCGGCGACTGCGGCGGGCAGCCGGCGGCGGGGCTTGGCGAACGCCCGGTCGGCGGGGCGGGTGGGGGGTGCGCCCACGGGGACTCCTCGGGGGTGGATCTACGGGGGTGGGGATCATCCTGCACCCCCGCCCGTCGTGGCGGCACTCCCCGGTCGGTGCGCTGCCGGACTGGTCACGCTCCCGCGTAACATCGGGGGTCGGCCGCGTCGCTGTCCGGGTGGACGGGCCCACCCGACCGCTGGTGCCGACTGCGGTCGGGTGGGGTGCGGCCGTTTGTCTTAGCCTGGATCGCCCACGGCGCTCGGAAGGAGTACGACATCACCAGCGACCTCCCGCGACTCGCGGCGGTGGCCCGGCCGCACCGGGGGACCGGCGTTCCGGGTGCCGCCGTCGTGCCCCGGGCCGGCGCGGGGCTGCCCGGCGGCCTGCCGCCCGGCGAGCGGCTGCGGGTGCTGCTGGTCGAGGACGACGAGGGCGACGCCTTCCTGGTCGGCGAGCTGCTCGCCGAGACCAACTCGATGATCGACCTGCTGGTCGCGACCAGCCTCAGCGAGGCCCGCCAGCGGGTGATGGGCGTCGACTGCGTCCTGCTCGACCTGGGTCTGCCCGACGCGCAGGGCCTGGACGGGCTGCGCCGGGTGCTGGAGATGGCCAGCGGCGCCGCGGTCTGCGTGCTGACCGGCCGCTCCGACGAGCACCTGGGCATCGTGGCGGTCGCCGAGGGCGCGCAGGACTACCTGGTCAAGGGGCAGGTCGACGGTGTGCTGCTGACCCGGGCGCTGCGGTACGCGGTGGAGCGCAAGCGCGCCGACGAGAACGCCCGCCGGTTGCGCGAGGTGGAGCTGCGCCAGGCCGAGTCGGCCCGCCTGGAGCGGGGTCTGCTGCCGCAGCCGCTGATGACCACCGACGAGGTGTCGGTGCACACGTTCTACCGGCCCGGCCGGCACGCCGCGCTGATCGGCGGCGACTTCTACGACGTGGTGCAGACCCGCCCGGACCGGATCGACCTGATCGTCGGCGACGTCTGCGGCCACGGCGTGGACGAGGCGGCGCTCGGCGTCGAGCTGCGTGTCGCCTGGCGGGCGCTGGTGCTGGCCGGCGTGCCGGACGACGAGGTGCTGCCCGCGCTGGAGCAGGTGCTGATGAGCGAGCGCCGGCTCCAGGAGATCTTCGCGACGGTGGCCACCGTCCGCCTCGACCTGGCGTCCGCGCGGGCCACCGTGCGACTCGCCGGTCATCCGCCGCCGCTGCTGCTCAGCGGCGGTAAGGTCGCCCCGGTGCCGGCCAAGGGTGGGCTGCTGCTCGGCGTCCGGCCCCGTCGTCCCGTTGCCTTCGACCTGGAGTTCGACACCGATGACTGGTCCCTGCTGATGTACACCGACGGCCTCATCGAGGGTCGCGTCGACGGCGGCGACGAACGGCTCGACGTGCCCGGGCTGACCGGCCTGCTCGCCGAGCCGGCGAACCGGGCGGTGCCGCTCTCCGAGCTGCCCGCGTGGCTGGTCGGCCGCGCCGAGCAGATCAACGGCGGCCCGCTCGCCGACGACGTGGCGATGCTGTTGGTGACCCGGGGCGGGGGACGATAGGTGAAGACGTACCAGCAGGGGTGGACGCTGCGGCGGCGGGTCGCCGCGCTGCTCGGCGTGGTCCTCGCGCTGCTGCTCGGGCTGGCCGCCGCGGAGGCGGCGGTCGCCGCGAAGAACCGGCAGAACATCGACGCGGTGCTGCTCCGGACCGGCCCGCTGCGGGTCCAGGCGCAGGAGCTGATGAGCGTCCTGCTGGACCAGGAGACCGCGGTCCGCGGGTACGCGGTGAACGGCGACCGCAGCGACCTGGCCCCCTACCAGGAGGGCGTGCGGCGCGAGCAGGAGTTGATCACCTCGATCCGTGGCCTGTCCGCCGGCTACCCGGACGTACGCCGCGAGGTGGGCGTGGTCGAGCAGCAGACCGCGCAGTGGCGGGCCCAGGTGGCCGAGCCGGTGATCGCGACCACGGCGCGCGGCGGACCGGCCGCCGGCCAGGCGTTGATCACCGACCGGACGCGGCAGCAGTTCGACGGGATAAGGGCGTCGATCACCACGCTCCAGGACGAGATCCTCACCGTCCGGAAGCAGACCGCCGACCGGGTCAACTCGACGAGCAACACGCTGGTCATGCTGCTGATCATCGCGGCGCTGGTGGTGGCGGTGGCCGGCGCGGTCATGCTGGTCTCGCTCGACCGGATCCTGATCCGTCCGCTGGCCGCGCTGGTCGGCCAGGTGCGCGAGGTGGCCGAGGGTGACTACCAGCACCGGATCTCCGGCTCCGGCCCGCCGGAGTTCCTGCGGCTCGCCGACGACATCGACCAGATGCGCCAGAAGATCGCCCAGGACCTGGACGAGGTGCGTCAGGCCCGGGAGCGGATCGAGTGGGTGAACGACCAGCTCCAGAAGCAGGCCGAGGAGTTGACCCGCTCCAACCGTGACCTGGAGCAGTTCGCGTACGTGGCCTCGCACGACCTCCAGGAGCCGCTGCGCAAGGTGGCCAGCTTCTGCCAGCTCCTCCAGCGGCGCTACGCCGGGCAGCTCGACGAGCGGGCGGACCAGTACATCGCGTTCGCGGTGGACGGCGCCCAGCGGATGCAGCGGCTCATCAACGACCTGCTCGCGTTCTCCCGGATCGGCCGGCTCACCACCGGCTTCACCGAGGTCGACCTGAACCGGGTGATGGGTGACGTGGCCGGGCAGACCGAGGCGGCCCGGCAGTACGCCGACGCGGAGCTGACCTGGGACGAGATGCCGACCATCCGCGGCGAGGAGCCGTTGTTGACCAATCTGCTGGTCAACCTGGTGAGCAACTCGGTGAAGTTCCGCCGTCCGGACGTGCCGCCGAGGGTGCACGTGTCGGCCCGGCTGGTCGACCGCGAGTGGGAGATCAGCTGCCGGGACAACGGCATCGGCATCGAGCCGGAGTTCGCCGACAAGATCTTCGTGATCTTCCAGCGGCTGCACTCGAAGGACGCGTACCCGGGCACCGGCATCGGGCTGGCGATCGTCAAGAAGATCGTGGAATACCACGGCGGCCGGGTCTGGGTGGACACCGACGCCGAGGAAGGCACCACCATCCGGTTCACGCTGCCCGCGCTGGAGGCCGACGTCGAGGCCGCGCAGGCGGCCGAGAACGCGGCGACGGAGGAGACCGGGGCCGCCGGGTCGGCCGAGGACGCCCCGGTGGACGTCGCCCGGCAGCCGGACGGCGCGGCAAGCGAGGAGCCGGCCGTGGCGGCGGACCGGCACGAAACCAACGGTGGCATGAAGGAGACGGTGGGATGACGGCGCCCGCGGACGGCAAGAGCCCGATCGAGGTCCTGCTCGTCGAGGACGATCCGGGCGACGTGCTGATGACCCAGGAGGCGTTCGAGGAGCACAAGCTCCGCAACCGCCTGACGGTCGTCTCCGACGGCGCCGAGGCGCTGGCGTACCTGCGCCGGGAGGGCCAGTACACCGACGCGGTGGTGCCCGACCTGATCCTGCTCGACCTGAACCTGCCCCGCCGGGACGGCCGGGAGGTGCTGGAGGAGATCAAGAAGGACGAGCACCTCCGCCGGATCCCGGTCGTGGTGCTCACCACGTCGCAGGCCGACGAGGACATCCTGCGCAGCTACCAGTTGCACGCCAACGCCTACGTGACCAAGCCGGTGGACTTCGAGCGCTTCATCTCGGTGGTCCGCCAGATCGACGAGTTCTTCGTCAGCGTGGTCAAGCTGCCGCCGCGTGGCTGACCCGCTGCTGGATGACGTCGCCGGGCTGCTGCGGGAGGCCGCGGCCGAGGTCGTGGTGCCGATGTTCCGTCGGCTCGACCCGTCCGACATCTCCGAGAAGGCGCCCGGTGAGGTGGTCACCGTCGCCGACCGCGAGGCCGAGAAGCTCATCTCCGACGGGCTGCGGCGGCTGCGTCCCGGCTCGGTGGTGGTCGGCGAGGAGGGCGTCGCCGAGGATCCGGGCCTGCTCCGGCACCTGCGCGGCGGCGGTGACGTCTGGCTGGTCGACCCGGTCGACGGCACCGCCAACTTCGCCGCCGGGAAGCGGCCGTTCGCGCTGATGGTGGCGCTGCTCACCGACGGCGTGCCGGCGGCGTCCTGGGTCTACGACCCGCTCGACGACACGATGGCGGCCGGCCGGCTCGGCGCGGGCACCCGGCTGGACGGCACGCCCGTCCGGCCCGACCGGCCGGTGCCCGGGGTGGGCGCGTTGCGCGGCACCGCGATGACGAAGTTCCTGCCCGCCGACTTCCGCCGCGACGTCGAGGCCGGGGGCCGCCGGATCGGCGAGCTGCTGCCCGGCCAGCACTGCGCCGGCCGGGAATACCTGGACGTGCTCACCGGCGCGCAGCAGTTCGTGCTGTTCTGGCGCACGCTGCCGTGGGACCACACCCCCGGCACGCTGCTGGTGCGGGAGGCCGGCGGGGTGGCCCGCCGCTTCGACGGCACCGACTACCACCCGGCCGACGAGGGCCGGGGCCTGCTGGTCGCGGCCAGCGGGGAGATCTGGGACGAGGTGTATGCGGCGCTGCTGGCACGCTGAGCGTCGACGGCGGCACGCTGCGTCGACGTTGCGTGTCCCGAGTGGTCGCCGGCCTGGCGCGGCGTGTCCGGTCCGGTATCGTGACCGGCGGTCTCCGCCAGCAGGCCGCCGCCCGGCGCCGGTGGAGCCGCCGCCGCGCACGGTCGAATCGGGGGCCGGCGGTCGACGGAAGGACCATCACGTGCCCAGGACCAGGCTCACCGGCCGGCGCGTCCGCCGGTCGCTGCTCGCGCTGCTCGCCGCGACGGCCGTGCTGCTCGGCGCCGGCCTCGCCACCGCCGGCCCGGCCGCCGCCGCGCCCAGCCCGAACGCCCCCGACGAGGGCGGCAGCAAGAAGCTCCGGGACGCGCTGGAGGCCGCGGCGAAGGGCCACATCGAGGCCAAGAACCGGCTGGACAACTCCAAGCGCCGGCAGACCGCGCTGGCCGCCCAGCTCAAGGACATCGAGGCACGCCTGGTCGGGCTGACCGCCCAGGCCGGTGAGGTGGCCGTGCAGTCCTACCGGCAGGGCCGGCTGACCCCGGCGTCGATGCTGCTGGCCGCCTCCGGGCCGGACGACTTCCTGCACCGGGCCGCCGAGCTGGACATGATGGCCCACCGGGACAGCAAGCGGCTCGGTGACCTGGCCGACGCGAAGGCCGAGGCGACCGAGTCGAAGCTGGCCCTCGACGCCGAGGTGCGCGAGCAGCAGAAGCAGCTCGCCGTGCTGGCCAAGAAGAAGAAGGACGCCGAGGTCGCGCTCGCCAAGGTCAGCTCCGGCGCCGGCTCCGGGTTCAGCGGCAGCTCCTCGTCGGCCAAGCCGGCGCCGCGCAACTCGGACGGGTCGTGGCCGTCGGAGTCCTGCTCGGTCAGCGACCCGACGCCGGCCGACGGCTGCATCACGCCGCGTACGCTGCACATGCTCCAGCAGGCCCAGGCCGCCGGCTACAAGCGGTACGCGTCCTGCCACCGCAGCGGCGGCGGCGGCGAACACCCCAAGGGACGGGCCTGCGACTTCTCCGCCGCCAGCGGCGGCTTCGAGGACAAGACCGCGACCGGCGGCGACAAGTCGTACGGCGACAGCCTCGCCAACTGGGCGAAGAACAACGCGGGCCGGCTCGGCATCATGTACGTCATCTGGTACCGGCAGATCTGGATGCCGAACACCGGTTGGCGGGCGTACAGCGGGGGCGGCAGTCCGGCCGCCGACCACACAAACCATGTTCACATCTCGATGTACTGACCCGGGCGGTCAGGAACGCCGCGTACCCTCGCCACGGTGAGCAGCACATCGTCCGATTTCGTCACCGCGCCGGCGACCGACGCGCCGGCCCCGCCGCGGGCCCTGCCGAACGGGCTGGCCGCCTTCCTGGTCTTCCTCTCCAGCGGGGCGGTGCTGGTGCTGGAGACCGTCTCGCTGCGCCTGGTCGGCCCGTACGTCGGGGTGACGCTCCAGGTGACCAGCTCGGTCATCGGCATGGCGCTGGCCGCCATCGCGTACGGGGCGTGGATGGGCGGGTGGCTCGCCGACCGGCGGGACCCGCGCGCCCTGCTCGCCCCGGCGCTGGTGCTGGCCGGCATCGCCACCGCGGTCACCCTGCCCATCGTCAGGTACGCCGGTGAGGCGCTGCGCGGCGGCGCGGCAAGCGCGGTGCTGCTGCTGACCGCGCTGACCGTCCTGCTGCCGGCCGCGCTGCTGGCCGGGATCACCCCGCTGGTGGTGAAGCTCCAGCTCGCCGACCTGCGCCGCACCGGTCAGGTGGTCGGCAAGCTGTCCAGCATCGGCACGCTCGGCGGCATCACCGCCACGCTGGGCACCGGCTTCATCCTGGTGGCGGCGCTGCCCAGTTCGGTGATCGTGCTGGCGTTGGCCGCGGTGCTCGGCGTGACCGGGTTGGTGCTCGGGTTCTGGTTGCGGCGACGCTCCGGCGCGGCGTTGTCCACGCCGGGCCGGGCGAAGGCGGCGCTGGCGCTGATCGGGCTCGCCGCCGCGGGGCTCAGCGCGGCGGCGCCGAACCCGTGCGACGTGGAGACCGCCTACCACTGCGCCCGGGTCGAGGCGGCCCCGGACCGGACGGACGGGCGCACGCTCTACCTCAACTCGGCCCAGCACTCCTACGTCGACCTGACCGACCCGAGACACCTGGAGTACGCGTACACCCAGTGGATCGGCCTGGTCGCGGACGTGGCGCGACCGGCGGAGCAGCGGATGGACGCGCTGCACCTGGGCGGCGGCGGCTTCACCGTGCCGCGTTACCTGGCCGCCACCCGGCCGGGCACCGACAACCTGGTCTTCGAGGTCGACGGCGGCCTGGTCGAGCTGGACCGGCGGGAGCTGGGCCTGCGGACCGGTCCGGAGCTGACCGCCCGGGTGGGTGACGCCCGGGTGCTGCTGCGCGCCGAGCCGACCGACAGCCGGGACTTCATCGTCGGCGACGCGTTCGGCCACCTGGTGGTGCCGTGGCACCTGGCCACCCGGGAGATGGCCGCCGACATCCGCCGGGTGCTCCGCCCGGACGGGATCTACGTGCAGAACGTCATCGACTACCCGCCGGGCCGGTTCATCCGGGCCGAGCTGGCCACCGTCTCCGCCGTGTTCGACCACGTCGCGCTGATCGCCCCGCCGGCCGCGGTCGCCGGCCGGCAGGGCGCGAACTTCGTGATCGTCGCCTCGGACGCGCCGCTGCCGCTGGCCGCGATCCCGCCCGGCCTGAAGCCGCTTCCGGAGCCGGCCGAGCTGCTCGACGAGGCGGCGACCGCCGAGTGGATCGGGGACGCGCGGGTGCTGACCGACGACTACGCCCCGGTGGACCAACTCCTCGCGACCGCCTGATCGGGTGATGTTTCTGACCGATTCCGACAGCTCAGGTGTAGCGGGGGCCACTTCGGGCAACTGCACCGACCATGGGTGGACCGGTCAGGAACGGCGTGCAACTGC
This sequence comes from Micromonospora sp. NPDC049240, assembly GCF_040647835.1. Taxonomy (NCBI): domain Bacteria; kingdom Bacillati; phylum Actinomycetota; class Actinomycetes; order Micromonosporales; family Micromonosporaceae; genus Micromonospora; species Micromonospora sp. NPDC049240. Next base: position 289,274 of record NZ_JBEZCX010000004.1, on the reverse strand, counting down.
TCGGTGAGCGGTACCGCCTGGTCGAGCAGTTGGGCGCCGGCGGCATGTCGGTGGTCTGGCGCGGCTACGACGAGGTGCTCGGCCGGCAGGTGGCGGTGAAGGTGCTCGCCTCCCGGCTCGCCAGCGACAAGGCGTTCCGGCACCGGATCCGCGTCGAGGCGCAGGCCGCCGCGCGGCTCTGCCACCCCAACATCACCAACGTGTACGACTACGGCGAGTCCGTCCAGGTCGGGCTGACCGTGCCGTACGTGGTCATGGAGCTGGTCGACGGCGGCCCGCTCAGCAGCCGGCTCGGCCGGGACGGGCAACTGCCCTGGCGGGAGGCGCTGACCATCGGCGCGGAGGTCGCCTCCGCGCTGGCCACCGCGCACGCCCGGGGCGTGGTGCACCGGGACGTCACACCCGGCAACGTCATGCTCACCGCGACCGGCGTGAAGGTCGTCGACTTCGGGATCTCGGCGCTGGTGGGGGAGAGCGACAAGGGGCCGGACGGCGCGCTGCTCGGCACGCCCGCCTACCTGGCCCCGGAACGGCTGGACAACGGCCACGTCTCGCCCGCCACCGACATCTACGCGGTCGGCCTGCTGCTCTACCGGATGCTCACCGGCCGGCTGCCGTGGCAGGCCAGCACCACCACCGAGATGCTGCGTGCGCACATGTACCACGACCCGGACCCGATGCCGCCGGTGCCTGGCCTTCCCGGCCAGGTGACCGAGCTGGTCCAGCGGTGCCTGGCGAAGCGCCCCGAGGACCGCCCGCCCACCGCCGAGGTGGCCCGTACGCTCGCCGAGGCGGTGGGGATCGCGTCGATCGTGCCGGTGTCACCGGCGTTCGGCGGCATCGACCCGGCGCTGATGGCGAACGCAGGCACCACGATCCTGCCCTGGTCGGCGGCGACCGACGCGGTGCCGTACTCGGCGATCCGCACCCGGACCCGGGGGGCGGCGGCCCGGCGGCGCAGGGTGGAGGCCGGGGTGGCCGCCGCCGGCCTGCTCGCGGTGACCGCGACGATGTGGGGGCTGACGTCGCGGAGCCCGGCCAGCGGCGGGGTGGAGCCGACCGAGGCGCGGATGGGCCTGCCCGAGCCGGTGCCCTGCGCGGTCGACTACTCGCTGCGCCGCGACACCGGTAGGGACTTCTCCGCCGAGTTGACGCTGACCAACACCGGCCCCCGGGAACTGCGCGGCTGGACGATGAGCTTCAGCTTCCCCGGCAAGCAGGCGGTCACCACGGCGCAGCCACCGGTCCGGCAGGTGGGGCGCACCGTGTCGGTGGCGGCCCCGAAGCCGGACGCGACGCTGGCGCCGGGCGCGTCGACGAAGCTCACCTTGAGCGGGCGCTACACCGGGAGCAACACGCTGCCGGTGGAGTTCAAGCTCGACAACAGCACGTGCGGCGTGCAGGTGTCGGGCATCGCCGGCTCGGTGCCGATCACCACCGCGCCGAAGACGACGAAGGCACCGGTCAAGCCGGCCGCCAAGCCGGCCGCGAAGAGCGGGCCGACCAGGGCGAAGCCGGCGCCGAAGCCCAAGGCCGAGCCGCCGAAGCCGAAGGGCAAGGGCGGCAAGGAGAGCGGCAAGGGAAAAGGGAAGTGAAGCAGCCGAAGGGGGGTGGGCACGGCAAGGGCAAGGGCAAGGGACCGAAGGACTGACGGTCGGGTCGGAGTCCGCGCCGGTCAGGTCAGCGCCGCGAAGCGCTGCACCTGGGTGATGCTGCCCTCCACGATGAGCACGCTCTCCGGGGCCAGCACCGTCTCCGGCCCGGCGTAGCGGAACGGCTGGCCGGGCAGCTTCGCGCCGACCACCATCACCCCGTACCGCTCCTGCGGGGACAGCTCGCGCAGCGCGCGTCCGACAAGCGGCGCGGGCACCCGCACCTTGGCGATGGCGAAGTCGTCGCCGAACTCGATGAAGTCGAGCATCCGGCTGACGATCAGGTGGGCGACCCGCTCACCGGTCTCCGCCTCCGGGAACACCACGTGGTGCGCGCCGACCGAGTGCAGGATCTTGGCGTGTTTCTCCGAGGTGGCCCGCGCCCAGATCTGCGGGACGCCCAACTCGGCCAGGGCCAGCACGGTGAGCACGCTCGCCTCGACCGAGGCGCCGATGGCCACCACCACCCGGCCGAAATCCGCCACGCCGAGCTGGCGCAACGCCGTCTCCTCGGTGGCGTCGGCCTGGACCACCCGGTCCAGCTCGGCCGCCCACCGCTGGACCCGGGCCGGGTTCCGGTCGATGGCGAGCACCTCGTGGTCGAGGCGCGTCAGCGCGCGGGCGAGGTGGTAGCCGAATCGGCCCAGGCCGATCACGACGACACCGGTGTCGTCCGAGTGTCTAGCCGACAATGGGTTGCTCCTCCGGGTAGCGGTACAGACGTCGTCGGGTGTTCAACGCGATGGCCGAGCCGAGCGTGAGCGGGCCGATCCGACCGACGTACATGAGCGCGGTCAACAGGTACTGGCCGGGCGCGGGCAGCCGCTGGGTGAGGCCGACGGTCAGCCCGGTGGTGCTGAACGCGGAGGTGACCTCGAAGAGCGCGGCGTAGAAGCGGTCGTGCGCGGTCATCGCGATCAGGCCGACCGTGCCGCCGGCCACCAGCGCCACGCTGAGCAGCGCGACCGTCAGCGCCTGCCGCTGGCTGGCCGGGGACACCCGGCGGTTCCCGACCGTGGTGTCCGGCTCGCCGCGCAGCTCCGCCCAGATGGCGAAGCCGAGCAGGAAGAACGTGGAGACCTTGATGCCGCCGGCGGTGCTGGCGCTGCCCCCGCCGATGAACATCAGCCCGATGAGCATCGGGTAGCTCTCCTCGGTGAGTTGCCCGACGTGGATCACGTCGTAGCCGCCGGTGCGGCTCAGCGCGATCTGGGTGAACGTCGCCAGCACCTTGCCCGGCACGTCGAACCGGCCGATCGTGTCCGGGTTGGTCCACTCGGCCAGCAGCAGGTAGCCGAAGCCGCCGACGGTGAGCACCAGGCTGCCCCAGACGGTGAGCTTGGTGGCGACCGCCCAGCCGCCCGGCCGGCGCCATTCCCGGAACGCCTCGAACAGCGCCGGGAAGCCGAGCCCGCCGATGATCGCGCCGGTGCCGAGCGGCAACGCCACCCACGGGTCCCGGGCGAAGGCGACCAGCCCGTCGGAGTAGAGCGCGAAGCCGCCGTTGTTGAACGCCTGGACCGAGTGGAACACCGCGTACCAGAGCGCCCGCCCCGGCGGGTAGTCGTAGGCCAGCCAGAAGCGCCCGCCGACCACGGCGGTCATCAGCGCCTCGGTGACGAAGACGGTGGCCGCGATGCGGAGCAGCAGCCGGCGTACGTCGCCGAGGCCGAACTCGGCGGTCTCGGCCTGCACCAGCAGCCGGTTACGCAGTCCGAGCTGACGGGAGACGGCCAGGATCAGCAGGGACGCGCCGGTCAGGATGCCGAGGCCGCCGAGCTGCGTGAGCACGGTGATCATCACGAGCCCGAAGTCGGTCCAGTAGTTCGGGGTGTCGGTCACCGCCAGGCCGGTCACCGAGACCGCCGAGGTGGACGTGAACAGCGCGGTCTCGAACGGCGTCCAGTGCTGCGTACGGGTGGCCCAGGGCAGCATGAGCAGCCCGGTGCCGACCAGGATCACCGCCAGGAATCCGAGCGGCACCAGCCGGACCGGCTTCCGGAGCAGGCGGCGCACCAGGTCATCTTCCGTCCGGAGATTCACCCGCAGGTCAGGAACCGACCAACTGGACGTCAACCACGCCGGGTCTGCTGTGCGTACCCATCGACGACAGGAGACGGCGTTGCGACGTACCCTTTCTGCCCTCGGCGTGGCCGGCGCGCTGCTCGCGGCCGCGGCCGTGGTGGTGCCGGCCGTGGCCGCCCAGGCCGGCCCGGACCCGCGCGCCGAGCGTCCCCGCGCGACCCAACGGCCGATCGTGATCGGTCATCGCGGCGCGAGCGGCTACCGCCCGGAGCACACCCTGGAGTCCTACCGGCTCGCGATCCGGCAGGGCACCGACTTCATCGAGCCGGACCTGGTGTCGACGAAGGACGGCGTCCTGGTCGCCCGGCACGAGAACGAGATCTCCGGTACGACGGATGTGGCGGCCCACCCCGAGTTCGCCGTCCGCCGGGCCACGAAGACCATCGACGGGGTGGCGGTGACCGGCTGGTTCACCGAGGACTTCACGCTCGCCGAGCTGAAGACGCTGCGCGCCAAGGAGCGGCTGCCCCAGGTGCGGGTGACCAACACCGCGTTCGACGGCCAGTTCGAGATCCCGACGTTCCAGGAGGTCATCGACCTGGCGCGGGCCGAGTCGAAGGCGCGCGGCCGGACCATCGGCATCTACCCGGAGACGAAGCACCCGACCTACTTCGCGTCGATCGGGCGCGCGCTGGAGGAGCCGCTGGTCGCGACGCTCCGGAAGAACAAGCTGACCCACCGCGACGACCCGGTCTTCGTGCAGAGCTTCGAGACCGCCAACCTGCGCAAGCTCGACACGATGACCGACGTGCGGCTGGTGCAGCTCATGGACGCGACCGGCGCACCCTACGACTTCACCGCGGCCGGGGACCGCCGGACCTACGCCGATCTGGCCACCGCCGCGGGCCTGGCCTGGGTGTCCCGGTACGCCGACGGCGTCGGCCTGAACAAGAACCTGATCGTGCCCCGCGACGCCGCCGGCCGGCTGTTGGCGCCGACCTCGGTGATCCGGGACGCGCACCGGCTGCACCTGGTGGTGCACGCCTGGACGTTCCGCGCCGAGAACCAGTTCCTGCCGGCCGACTTCCGGCTCGGCGCCGACCCGAACGCGCGCGGTGACATCACGTCCGAGTACGAACTCTTCTTCGACCTGGGCCTGGACGGCGCGTTCGCCGACCAGCCGGACACGGCGGTGGCCGCCCGCGCCGGCCGCTGACGCCCGCTTCTCGCCCCGTCGGGGCGCCCGCGCAATGCGGGCGCCCCGACGTGCGTTCGGCTCGCGCACCGGCACTTCCCCTCGCCCGCCCTTTGGAGCTGACAGCAGAAACGACTCAGGCTGCGCCGCCGGCCACCGCGGTCGTCGCTGCCGCGGATGCGGGGCTTCCCGAGGAAGCCTCGGCGGTGGTTCTGTCGTGCGCCCGGTTGTGGCGTCGGGACACGCGGATCGACGGGCGAGTCGTTGCTGCTGTCAGCTCTGGAGGGCGGGCGAGGGGAGTGCCGGTGCGCTGCCTGACAACCTGATGGCGGAAACGGGTCGCCCTGGGCGTTCCAGTCACGGCCCGCCCAGCCGACGGGTGGAACACGAACGGAGTAGGTTCGGCGTGAACCTGTGGGCCCGGCGTGACCTGTTGGCGGGCCTGGGCGTGAGTCGTCTACGCCCTCAAGGTGCTAGGGGCCGGCGGCTGTCGCGCCGGGCGGAGGTGACGGACGCTCACCATCAGCAAAGCGTTCCGAAAAACGGACATATTCCCCAATACTGACCTGGTTGTCCTGCGGCAAGGGCAGGCGTGTACGGGGGTTGTGAATGTCCATTCTCACGATGACACGTGGGCGGCGCCGCTGGTGCGCCACCGCCGTCCTGACTCTGGTGGGCGGCCTGGTGCCGCTGGTGGGACCGCACGCGGCGACGCCGGCGCGCGCCGGCGACGCCAACAACGCGACGCTCGTCGTCGACAAGGGCGGCGACCGCACCGGCGAACAGACCGTCGGGCCGCTGGCCGGCGCCACCTTCGACTTCTACGCGGGCGTCAGCGGGACCCGACCCGGCCCGGGTGCCACGCCGGCCGCGTCCTGCACCACCGACGCCAGCGGCAGGTGCTCGGTCGACGTGCCGGGACGGACCGGCACCAACCAGGGCTACTGGATCGTCGAGCGCAGTGCGCCGAACGGCTGGCGGATCGTCGACAGCCTGGTCACCGGCAACGGCGGCAGCGCGCCCTACCAGTCCACGCCGTACAACGGAGTGTTCACCGGGGCGGTGGCCAACAACCGGACGTACACCTTCCCGGCGGTGACCACCGGAAACACGAACCGGACCGCGCGTGGCGCGGTGTGGGCCGACGAGCGGGACAACCCGGCCCTGCCCGCCTCGTGCGGCCTGCGCGTCGCGCTGCTGATCGACGTGTCCGGGTCGATCCGGCCCGACCTGCCGGTGGTCAAGAACGCGGCGAACGGCTTCGTCGACGCGTTGACCGGCACCCCGTCCCAGGTCGCGCTCTACACGTTCGCGACCGACGCCGCCGCGGTGCTCAACCCGATCCCGGTCTCCGACCAGAGCGGCGCGAACACGGTCAAGGCGGCGATCAACGGCCTCACCGCCGGTGGCACCACCAACTGGGACCAGGGGCTGTGGCAGGTCGCCGCCGCGCCCTACGACTACGACGCCGTGATCATCCTGACCGACGGCAACCCCACCGTGTACGGCCCGCCGCCGGTCCAGGGAACCGGCAGCTTCACCCGGTTCGTCGAGGTGGAGAACGGCATCTTCGCCGCCAACGCGGTCAAGGCCAAGGGGACCCGGGTCGTGGCGGTCGGTGTGGGCGCCGGAGTCTCCGGCGCGCCCGACAACCTGGTCGCGATCTCCGGGCCGGTCGCCAACTCGGACTACTACCAGACCGACTACGACCAACTCGCCGCCGTCTTCCGGGAACTCGCCCTGGACAACTGCCGGGGCACGGTCAGCGTGGTCAAGTTGGTGATCCCACCGGGCGGCGGTGACCCGCAGCCGACCGGTGGTTGGACCATCTCGTCGAGCAGCACCGGAGTGACCCCGCCGAGCGCCGTCACCGACACCTCCACCGGCGCGGTCAACCTCGCATTCGACTTGAACGGGCAGCCCAGCCGGGCGGTGGCGATCGCGGAGACCCCGCAGGCCGGATATTCGCTGGTCCAGCAGGACGGCGTCAACGCCACCTGCACGGCCAGCGGCCAACCGGTGCTGGTGGCCAACAACGGCGAATTCGGGTTCAGCGTCAACGCGCTGGCCAACGACGCGGTGGCCTGCGTGATGATCAACCAGGCCGAGCCGCAGCCGGCGACCGTGGTGGTGAACAAGACCTGGGTGGTCAACGGGCAGAGCGTCCCCGACCCGCGGCAGGACGTCTCCATCCAGGCCGCGCTGGTGCTGCCCGGCGTGGACCAGCCGGCCTGGGGTGTCGCGTACAGCACCTTCCGGGCGGGGCAGTCGGTCGTCATCGACGAGACCGTCACCGCGCTGCCGCCCGGGTGCACCAACACGGCCAGCGGCGACCTCGGTGAGCAGACGCTCGCCGCCGGCACCAACACCTACCAGATCACCAACACGGTGACCTGCGAGACGAAGCTGATCCTGGCCAAGTCCGTGCAGAACCCGTACGGTCCGCCCGCGCCGCCGGCGACGGCCTGGGACCTGACCGCGTACGGGCCGAACGGGTTCACGGTGAAGAGCGGCGACCCGGCCCACCCGGTCGTCGAGGGCGCCGTCTACTCGCTCGGTGAGAGCACCGTTCCCGGTTTCACCCAGACCGTGGTGCCGGGCGCGGTGATCGAGCCGCCGGCCACCGGTAGCTGGAGTTGCGGGGTCCGCGACCGCAGCGGACCGGGCGTCAGCCCCGACTTCGGCGGCGAGAACGGCCAGGTGGCCGTGCAGATCGGCCAGACCGTGGTCTGCGTCGCGGTCAACCAGGCCCAGCCGGCACAGGTGACCCTGGTCAAGGAGGTGCGTAACGCCCATGGCGGCACCGCGAAGCCGACCGACTGGGTGCTCAGCGCCACCCCGCCGCAGGGCTCCGGCGCGACCCCGGTCAGCGGGCGCAGCGGCGAGCCGGCGGTGACCGCCGTCGAGGTGACGGCCGGCGTGCCGTACGGACTCAGTGAGAGCGGCGGTCCGGCCGGGTACGAGCTGACGGAGTTGCGTTGCGTCTTCAACGACACCGGCGAGCCGGCGCCCACACCGGGCAACGTGCTCACCCCGGCCGCGGACCGCGCGTACACCTGCACCTGGCGTAACGGCCAGCTCGACCCGAACGGGGCACACCTGACCCTGGTCAAGAAGGTCTGGGGCAGGGCCGCCCCGACCGAGTGGACGCTGACCGCGGCACCGACCAACGCGGCGACCCCGATCAGCGGCCCGTCCGGCAGCCCCGAGGTCACCTCGGTGCCGGTGCGGGTCGGCGTCGGCTACCGGCTGAGCGAGTCCGGTGGCCCGGCGGGCTACCAGCAGGCCGGGCCGCCGGAGTGCGTGCTGACCGGCACCGACAGCCGGGTGCCGGTGCTGGACGGCGTGGTCACCCCGGCCCGGGGGCAGGACATCACCTGCACCTTCACGAACCGGATGGCGGCGAAGCCGTTCCCGCCGTTCCACCCGGGCAAGCATCTGCCGGTCACCGGCATGAAGCTGACCGGACTGATCGGTGGCGGCGCGCTGACGACGACGGCCGGTGTGGTGCTGACCGTCCTGGGTTGGCGGCGACGCCGGACGATGTGAGGAGGAGGCGTCGGCCGGTGACCGGCTGACCGGGCGGCCCGGCGGGGAGTTCCCCGCCGGGCCGCCGCGCGTACGCGGGGCGCGATGGGCGGGGGCGACACCGTGGCCGCGTTCCGCGTGGTGGGGCGGGCCATCCCGGGTCGGCCGGGTTACGTGCTGGTGTCCGGGGTTGTAACGTGCGGCCATCCCGTCCCGGGCACTTGTGTGCGTCGACCACATAGCTCGTGGGTGACGTCACTTCTAGCGTGAGCCGACAACTGACAATCCTCCTGTCCTCACCTGGAGTCGCAATGACGATCCGGCACACGCGACGGGTGTTCCTTTCCGCCGCCACGATGATGGCGGCCGCGCTGGCCGCCACGGCGTGTGGCAGCCCGCAGGACACCGCCTCCGGCGGCGGCGACGCCGCGCCGGTCAAGGTCGGCCTGGTCTACTCCCAGTCCGGGCCGCTGGCCAGTTACGGCAAGCAGTACATCGAGGGGTTCAAGGCCGGCCTCGACTTCGCCACCAAGGGCACCGGCAAGGTCGGCGACCGGAAGATCGAGCTGAGCGAGGCCGACGACGCGGGCGACCCGGCCAAGGCCGTCTCCGCCGCCAAGGACCTGATCGGCAAGGGCACGAAGATCATCGCCGGGTCCACCTCCTCCGGGGTGGCGCTCCAGGTGGCCCCGATCGCGGCGCAGAACAAGGTGCTGTTCATCTCCGGCCCGGCCGCCACCGACGCGGTCACCGGCGCGAACAAGTACACGTTCCGCTCCGGCCGGCAGTCCTGGCAGGACGTGGTGACCGCCAAGTCGTTCATCGGCGACGCGGCCGGTAAGAAGGTCGTGGTGTTCGCCCAGGACGGCGCGTTCGGCGACGCCAACGAGGCCGCCGTGAAGGCCGTGATCGGCGGCGCCGGCGCGACCGTGAGCAGCGTCCGCGCGCCGGCCAGCGCCACCGAGTTCACGCCGTTCGCCAGCCAGATCAAGGCCGCCAAGCCGGACCTGCTCTTCGTCGCCTGGGCCGGCACCACCGCCGGCGCCATGTGGCAGACGCTCGACCAGCAGGGCGTGCTCGCCGCCACCACGGTCGTCACCGGGCTGGACATCCGCGCCTCCTGGCCGACGTTCGGCGCGGCCGGCAGCAAGATCTCGTTCCTGTCGCACTACTTCGACGGGGCCAGCGACACCGAGGCCGCCAAGGCCGCCAAGGCGAAGATCCCCGGCGGCACGCTCGACCTGTTCCACCCGGACGGGTTCGCCGCCGCGCAGATGGTCGTGCGCGCGGTGCAGGAGGGCGGCGACGACGTGGAGAAGATGGTCACCGCGCTGGAGGGCTGGGAGTTCGAGGGCGTCAAGGGCACCATGAAGATCCGCGCCGAGGACCACGCGCTGCTCCAGCCGATGTACCAGGCCAAGCTCACCGGCAGCGGCACCGCGTTCACGGCCACCGCGCAGAAGACGCTCACCGGTGACGAGAGCGCGCCGCCGGTCGCGCAGATGAAGGGCTGACCGATGCTTGCCACCCGCGGTCTGACCTGGCGGATCGGTGAGGTCGCCATCGTCGACTCCGTCTACCTCGATCTGGCGCCGGGGGAGTTCCTCGGCGTGATCGGGCCCAACGGCGCCGGCAAGACCTCGCTGTTCAACCTGATCACCGGCCTGCGCCGGCCCACCGAAGGGAAGATCCTGCTGGACGGCGCGGACGTCACCACGCTCCCGCCGCACCGGCGGGCCCGGCTCGGTCTGGGGCGCACCTTCCAGGCGTCCTCGGTCTTCGGTTCGCTGACGGTCCGGGAGAACGTCCGGCTCGCCGTACAGGCGCACCGGGGTGGCTCGATGAAGCTGTGGCGGCGGGCGGCGGCCGACCGGGACGTGGCCGCCGCCGCCGACGCGGCGCTCGACCGGGTCGGCCTGCACCACCGGGGTACGGCGCTGGCCGGCACGCTCGCCCACGGCGAGAAACGCAAGCTGGAGATCGCGCTGCTGCTCGCCGCGGAGCCCCGGGTGATGCTGCTGGACGAGCCGATGGCCGGGGTGAGCGCCGAGGACGTGCCGGAGCTGGTCCGCGTGATCAAGTCGCTGACCGGGGACAGCGGCCGGGCGGTGCTCATGGTGGAGCACCACATGGACGTGATCCTGGAACTGGCCGACCGGATCGCCGTGATGCACCACGGCGCGCTGCTGGCCTGCGACACCCCGGACACGGTGATGGCGAACGCCACCGTGCAGGAGGCGTACCTGGGGGAGGCCCTCTGATGGTCGAACCTGTCCTGTCCGTGACGGACCTGTCGGTGCGGATCGCCGGACTGCACATCCTCCAGGGCGTGTCGTTCGAGGTGGCGCCGACCGGCGTCACGGTGCTGCTCGGGCGCAACGGCGTCGGCAAGACCACCACGCTGCGCGCGATCGTCGGGCTCACCCCCCGGGGCGGCGAGGTGCGCGGCACGGTGCGGATGGGCGCGCGGAGCCTGCTCGCCCGCCCCACCCACCGGCTGGTCCGCGACGGGCTCGGCTACGTGCCGGAGGACCGGTGCGTCTTCGCCGGGCTCACCGTCGCGGAGAACCTACGGCTGGCCGAGCGGCGGGGCACCACCCCGGCGTACGACAAGGTCTTCGCGCTCTTCCCGGAGCTGGACCGGCGCGGACGGCAACGGGCCGGTTCGCTCTCCGGCGGGCAGCAGCAGATGCTCGCCATCGGCCGGGTGCTGCTCAACGACAACCGGCTGCTGCTGGTCGACGAGCCGACCAAGGGGTTGGCGCCGAAGGTGGTGACCGAGGTGGCCGAGGTGCTGGAACGGGTCGCGGAATCGGTGCCGGTGCTGCTGGTCGAGCAGAACCTGGCGGTGGTGCGACGGCTGGCGTCCGACGCGGTGGTGCTCTCCGCCGGCCGGGTCGCCTGGACCGGCGCCGCCGGTGAGCTGCTGCTGGAGACCGCGCTGACGAAGTCGCTGCTCGGCGTGGGTTCGGCGGAGGTGCACTCATGAACACCGTGGTCCTGTTGACGCTGACCGGGCTCGGCCTGGCGGCGCTCTACTTCCTCGTCGCGTCCGGCCTGTCCCTGGTCTTCGGCCTCGCCGACGTGCTCAACTTCGCGCACGGCCTGTTCCTCGGCGTCGGCGCGTACGCGACCTGGTGGGCGGCCGGCAACCTGCCCGGCGCCGGGCCGGACGGCCTCGGCTTCGTGGTCGCGGTGCTGTTCGGCGTGCTGGCCGGCTCGCTGGTCGCGGTGCTGGTCGAGCTGGTGCTGATCCGGCCGCTCTACTCCCGCACCATCGAACAGGTGCTGGTCACCGTCGGCCTGTCGCTGGCCGGCGTGGCGCTGCTCCAGGCCACCTGGGGCGCGGACCCGCGCACGTTCCCGCGCCCCGACTGGAGCCGGAACGTGACAGCGGTGCTCGGCGCGCAGGTGCCGAACGCCGGGCTGCTGCTGATCGTCGCCGCGGTGCTGGTGCTCGGCGCGCTGCTGGCGTTCCTGCGCTGGACCCGGTACGGCCTGATCATCCGGGCCGGCGTGGAGAACCGGGAGATGGTGACCGCGCTCGGCATCGACGTGCGCAAGGCGTTCACGCTGGTCTTCGCGATCGGCGGGGCCGCCGCCGCGCTGGCCGGCGCGCTCGGCGGCGTCTACTTCGGCACCGTCTCACCCGGACAGGGCGGCTCGCTGCTGATCTTCGCGTTCATCGTGGTGGTGATCGGCGGAATGGGCTCGGTCGTCGGCTCCGCGTACGCGGCGGTCGCGGTGGGGCTGCTGCAACAGTTCGTCAACTACTACGGCACGTCCGGGCTGGGCGACCTGTGCGTCGTCGGCCTGCTCGCCGTGGTGCTGCTGCTGCGTCCGCAGGGCCTGGCCGGAAAGGTGGCTCACGCATGACCGAGGTCAAGAGTGCCGAGGTGCCCGCGCCGCCGGCCACGGTGCCCGACGAGTTGACCCCCGGGCCCTCCCGCTGGCACGGGCTGCGTCCGTACCTGCCGCTTGTCGCGCTGGTGGTGGCCGCGGTCCTGCCGTACTCGACGGTGAACCTGCCCGGCATCTTCGAGGGGCCGCTGAACTCGCCGGGCACGCTGCAACTGCTCGCCATCTGCCTGGTCTTCGGCGGGCTCGCGGCCGGCTACGACCTGCTGTTCGGGCGCACCGGCATGCTCTCCTTCGGGCACGCGCTCTACTTCGCCGCCGGCGTCTACGGCACCGACATCCTGGTCACCAAGGCCGGGCTGCCGCTGTGGCAGGCCGCCGTGCTCACCGTGGCCGGCGGCACCACGCTGGCCGCGCTGCTCGGCGCGGTGGCGCTGCGCACCGTGGGCATCGCGTTCGCCATGGTGACGCTGGCGTTCGCGCAGGTCGGGGCGATCCTGGTGGCCCGCGACTTCGGCGGGCTGACCGGCGGCGAGGAGGGCCTGCCGCTGGACGTGTCCGGGCTGCCGTCGGCGCTCGTCGGCGTCACCAACACGGTCAACCTCTACTGGCTGGCGCTGGCGTACCTGGCGCTGGTGGTGCTGGTGGTGCACCGGGTCAGCGGTTCACCGACCGGGCGGGTGCTGGCCGGGCTGCGCGACGACGAGCGCCGGATCGGGGTGCTCGGGCTCGACCCGTACCGGTTCAAGCTCGTCGCGTTCACCCTGGCCGGCGGTCTGGCCAGCGCCGGCGGGGTGGTCTACGTGCTGATCGTGGGCGGTGCCAGCCCGCACATCACGTCGTCCGAGCTGACGCTGTCGCTGCTGGTGATGGTGGTGCTCGGTGGCCCGGGCACCCGGTGGGGGCCGGTGCTGGGCGGCGTCCTCTACATGTACCTGGACCACCGGCTCACCGCGTTCGGCAGCAGCGACGCGGTGAACAGCCTGCCCGCGTTCCTCAGTCACCCGCTGAGCCAGCCGCTGTTCGTCCTGGGCACCGTGTTCATCCTGGCGGTGTACTTCTTCCCCGGCGGCCTGGCCAGCCTGCGCACCCGACTGGCCCCCCTCGGGACCGCGCTGCGCCCGCGCCGCTGACCGCCGCGACGGGCGGCGGCCCCCCGTGTGGCCGCCGCCCGTCGCGCTGGTCGCGGGTCAGCCGTTGAGCATCTCGTACACCAAGGCCGGCGCCTTCTGCACCTGGTCCCCGGTGGGCTCGGCGATCTTCGGGGCCTTGCCGTAGTCGTAGTACCTGGTGATCAGCTTCATCGCCTTCTGCTTGCCGGCCGCCGGCACGTTCAGGGTCAGCGAGGCCAGGTTGCCGTCCGCCCCGACGACGGCGGTGAACGGCACCCTCTTCCCCGCCTCGCCCAGCGCCGTCAGGTCCACGTTGTCGAACGTGCTCTGCACGTCGGCGTTGTCGGTCAGGTCGGCGAGCCCGGTGTACGTGCCGTCACCCTTGGCCTCGACCGTGTCCGCGGTGCGGATGACGGCGGCGGTGTTGCCCGGGTCGGCGCCCTGGTAGGCCGGGATGCTGGACTCGTCCTTCAGCTTGTCGCGGTCCATCGCCATCCAGCGCTTGGGCAGCCTGAGCGAGTCGGGTACGTCGGTGAGGCCGGTCAGCTTGATCCGCATCCACAGCGCCTCGTCGATCCACCGGAACGTCATGTCCATGGTGAACTTCGGGTCGTCGTTCCGCTGCTTGACGGCGAGGTCCATGGCCTCGGTGGCCGGGTCCAGCACGCCGGTGAACTTGTCGGCGCCGTCCTGGAGCAGGAACCGGAAGGCCGGGTCCTGCTCGGTCGGCACGGCGGCCAGCAGGGCGGCCTTCGGGTCCGCCGACGGGGTCGGCGCGGGGCCGGCGCCATCGGAGGCGTCCCCGGCGCCGCACCCGGCGGCCAGTGCGGTGGTGGCCAGCACGGCGGCCGCGCGGAGCCCGATCCGCCGGACGGTCGCGGCGGTGCCGTTTCGCTGCGTCATCTTCGTTCGACTCACTTTCCCAGGTGGCTGATGCCGGGGAAGCTTCGCAGGCCGCCATCGCCGTTCCACTGCCGATATGCTGCCGTCCGACTGCCGCCGGCCACGGCGGGCGACGGCCGGGGGTACGGGGGCGGGAAACTCGCATGTCAGAGGCGCTGCGTTTCGAGCTCCTCGGTCCACAGCGGGCCTGGTACGCCGACCGCCCGCTCGATCTGGGCCCGGCCAAACAGCGGGCCGTGCTGGCCGTGCTGCTGCTCGCCGCCGGCCGCCCGGTCCCCACCGGGCAGATCGTCGAGGCGGTGTGGCCCGAGGAAGCGCCGGTGAACGGCCCCAACGTGGTGCAGAAGCACGTGGCCGGTCTGCGCCGGATGCTGGAGCCCGACCGGTCACCGCGTACGCCGGCCCAGGTGCTCACGCTGACCGATGCCGGATACGTGCTGCGGGTCGCGCCGGAGGCGGTCGACGTGACGCGCTTCGAGCGGGGCGTCCAGCGCGCCCGGCAGGCGCAGGCGGCCGGGCGTACGGCGGAGGCGCTGGCCGAGGTGCACGCCGCGCTGGAGCGGTGGCAGGGCGAGCCGTTCACCGGGTTCGCCGGCCCCTGGTTCGACGCCGCTCGGCACCGGCTGGTGGAGTTGCGGGCCGTCGCGCTGGAGACGCGTACCGAGCTGGAGTTGGCCGCCGGCCGGCACGGCGAGGCGGTGGGCCGGCTGGTCGAGCTGGTCGCCGAGTTCCCGGTCCGGGAGCGGCTGCGGCTCCAGCTCATGCTGGCGCTCTACCGGAGTGGCCGGCAGGCCGAGGCGCTCGCCGCCTACCGGGACTTCGCCGACCTGCTCCGCGAGGACTACGGCATCGAGCCCGGCGGGTCGCTCCAGGACCTGCACCGGCGGATCCTCCGCTCGGATCCGGCACTGTTGCCGCCGGTCGCGGACCTGCCGTCCCCGGTGCCGCCCGTCGCGGACGCGCCATCCACGACGACGCGGCCCGGACCCGTGCCGCCACCGCCCGCACCCCTGCCGCCGGTGTCGGCTACGCCTGTGCCCGGGCCGCCCCCGGCCGCGCCGACGACGGCCGCTCCGACGACGGCCGCTCCGACGACGGCCGCTCCGACGACGGCCGCTCCGACGACGGCCGCTCCGACGACGGCCGCCCCGATGCCGCCCCCGGCCGGCTGGGCCGGCCCGGACCCGCTCCCGCACGCGCTGCTGCTCGCCCTCAACCCGCCGCCGGAGACCACGCCGCGCCGCTCGCCGAGGTGGGTCCAGGTCACCGCGACCGTCTTCGGTACGGCCACCGTGCTGCTCTCGTTCGGGTCGCTCACCTGGGCGGTGGTCCTCGGGTACGCGCTGTGGCGGCGGAGCTGGCGGCTGGCCCTGGCCGGCGTCAGCTACTTCCTGCTCATCTTCATCCTGGTCGTCGTCGCGCTCAACATGCCGGAGAACGAGGAGGTGACGGACGCCGAGGCGTTGTATCTGATCGGGGCGATGGGCGTCTGCTGGTTGGTCGGCGCGGGGCACGTGGTGCTGCTCAACCCGGCGCTCTGGGCGGCCCTCGGCGCGCTGTTCTGGACCGGCCGACAACGCAGCGACGAGCAGCGCCGGCTGCGTCGGGAGCAGGCGCGCCACCTCCTGCACCACTATCCGGCCGCCCGGACGGAGCTGCGCATCGGCCGCCCGGACCTGCTCCGCGGCTACGACGACGGCGGTCTGGTCGACGTCAACGCCGTACCCGAGCCGGTGCTCGCGACGCTGCCCGGGCTGACCGCCGAGCAGTGCCGCCAGCTCGCGGTGGACCGCTGGCTGCGCGGCCCGTACGGCTCGCTGGAAGAACTGGCCGGGCGCTGCCACCTACCGTCGTCGACCACCGAACCGCTGCGCGAGCTGCTGCTCTTCCTGCCGCCCGAGCCGTCGCCCGCCCCGCCGGTGTGGTCGGCCGCCCCTGGTAGAAATGCCGGATGAGCCAGGATCGGAACGCCGTCCGGGAACGCGCCGAGGCGGTCCTGCGGCGGCTGGCGGGTGACCACGCCCGGCTGCGCGAGGACCAGTGGCGCGCCATCGAGGCGCTGGTCGTCGACCGGCGGCGGGTGCTCTGCGTGCAGCGCACCGGCTGGGGCAAGTCGGCCGTCTACTTCGTGGCCACCGCGCTGCTGCGGTCCGGCGGCGGGCACGGGCCGACCGTGATCGTGTCGCCGCTGCTGGCGCTGATGCGTAACCAGGTCGACGCCGCCGCCCGCGCCGGCATCCGGGCCCGCACCATCAACTCCGCCAACCTGGACGAGTGGGACGAGATCACCGCCGAGATCCACGCCGGGGCGGTCGACGTGCTGCTGATCAGCCCGGAACGCCTCAACAACCCGGACTTCCGGGACGGCGTGCTGCCGAAGCTGGCCGCCACCACCGGGCTGCTGGTGGTGGACGAGGCGCACTGCGTCTCCGACTGGGGGCACGACTTCCGCCCCGACTACCGCCGGCTGCGCACGTTCCTGGCGAACCTGCCCGAGCGCACGCCGGTGCTCGCCACCACGGCCACCGCCAACGCCCGGGTCACCCGCGACGTGGCCGAGCAGCTCGGCGACGCGCTCGTGCTGCGCGGCACGCTGGACCGGGAGTCGCTGCGCCTCGGCGTACTCGATCTGCCGAGCCCGGCCCACCGCCTGGCCTGGCTGGCCGACCACCTGGACCGGCTGCCCGGCTCGGGGATCGTCTACACGCTCACCGTGGCCGCGGCCACCGAGACGGCCGAGTTCCTTCGCGGCCGGGGCTGGTCGGTGGCGTCCTACACCGGGCAGGCCGAGGACGCCGACCGCCGCGCCGCCGAGCAGGACCTGCTCGACAACAAGATCAAGGCGTTGGTCGCCACCAGCGCGCTCGGCATGGGTTTCGACAAGCCCGACCTGGGCTTCGTGGTGCACCTCGGCGCGCCGCCGTCGCCGATCGCCTACTACCAGCAGGTCGGTCGCGCCGGCCGCGCCGTCGAGCAGGCCGAGGTGCTGCTCCTGCCCGGCGTCGAGGACGCGGCCATCTGGCGGTACTTCGCCTCGCTCGCGTTCCCGCCCGAGGAGCAGGTCCGGGCCGTGCTCGCCGCGCTGGACACCGACCGGCCGATCTCCACCCAGGCCCTCGAACCGGTCGTCGACCTGCGCCGGGCCCGGCTGGAGCTGATGCTCAAGGTGCTCGACGTGGACGGCGCGGTCCGCCGGGTGCGCGGCGGCTGGCTCGCCACCGGCGAGCCCTGGACCTACGACGAGGCCCGGTTGCGGCGCGTCGCCGACGCGCGCACCGCCGAGCAGCGGGCCATGCGGGAGTACGCGGACACGTCCCGCTGCCGGATGCGTTACCTGCGGGAAGGGCTCGACGACACCGGGGCGGAGGACTGCGGCCGGTGCGACAACTGCGCCGGCCCGCTGCTCGACGCGGACGTCTCACCGGAGGCGCTCACCGCCGCGCAGACGTTCCTCGGCCGCCCCGGCGTCCAGATCGCGCCGAAGAAGCTCTGGCCGACCGGGTTGGACGCGGTCGGCGTACCCCTGAAGGGTCGCCTCCCCCCGGCGGAACAGGCGCTGCCCGGGCGGGCCGTGGGGCGCCTGTCCGACCTGGGGTGGGGCGGGCGGTTGCGGGGCCTGGTCGGCCCGGACGCGCCGGACGGCCCGGTGCCCGACGACGTGGCGGCGGCCGTGGTCGAGGTGCTGAAGGCGTGGGCGCACGGCGACGACCCGTGGCCGCGCCGCCCGGCCGGCGTGGTCGCGGTCGGCTCCCGGGCCCGGCCGACGCTTGTCGGCTCGTTGGCCGAGCGGATCGCCGCGGTCGGCCGGCTGCCGTTGCTCGGCGTGGTCGTGCCGACCGGTCCGGCCGGCGCCGGCGGGCCGCGCGGCAACAGCGCCCAGCGGGTACGCGCGCTGCACGACGCGTTCCACCTGCCGGACGAGTTGGCCGGCGCGCTGCCCGCGCTGGACGGGCCGGTGCTGCTCGTCGACGACCTGGTCGACTCCGGCTGGACGATGGCCATGGTGGCGCGCCTGCTGCGGCGCGCCGGCGCGCCGGACGTGCTGCCGCTCGCCCTCGCCCTCGCCGGCTGAGTGCGAGGGGGTGGGTGCGAGCGACGCCACCGTTCGCGCGGGCGTCGTCCGCGGGCGTCCCGGCCGGCGGTACCGTGGGGCCATGACCGAGCAGCGACCCGTCGTCCAGACGTACACCGTGACCGGGATGACCTGCGAACACTGCGTCCGGGCGGTGACCGGGGAGCTGTCCGCGCTGCCGGGCGTCGAGGAGGTCCGGATCGACCTGGTCGGGGGCACGGCCACCGTCACCAGTGCGGCTCCGCTGCCGGTGGAGTCCGTCCGCGCCGCCGTCGACGAGGCGGGTTACGAGTTGGCCGGCGGCGTTGCCTGAGTCGCCGTCCCTCGCCGAGCCCGCGCCCGACCTCGTCGGTCCCGCGTCGGGCTCCGTCAGCGACGGTAGCGGTGCCGACGGTTCCGTGGCGACGGGTCCGGCGGTGGTGGACCGGGACACGGTACGGCTGGCCCTGGTGGTGGGCGGCCTGGTGCTGGCCGTGCTGCTCGGTTTCGGGCTCGGCCGGTTGAACCCGCCGGCGAACCCGGGCGGCGGCGCGGCTCCGGCCGGCACGGTCCCGGCGGGCGACGCCGCCCCGGCCGGTGGCGCCCACTCCCACGCGCCCGGCACCGGCGCGCACTCGCACGACGGGGCCACGGTCACCCAGGGCGGTGGCGACGGCGCGACCGGGCTGTCGATCAGCTCGGCCGGCTACACGCTCGTCCCGTCGACCGGGGACCTGACCGCCGGTCGCGTCGGTGAGCTGCGGTTCCAGGTCCGCGACGACAAGCGTCGGGCGGTGACCCGCTTCGCGGTCGTGCACGACAAGCCGATGCACGTGATCGTGGTCCGCCGCGACCTCACCGGCTATCGGCACCTGCACCCGACGATGGCCGCCGACGGCACCTGGTCGGTGCCGTTGACGCCCACCGCGCCGGGCGCCTGGCGGATGTACGCGGACTTCACCGCGGTGGCCGACGACGGCCGGCAGGTCGCCGCCGTGCTCGGTGCCGACCTGGCCGTGCCGGGCGACTACCTGCCCCGGCCGCTGCCCGCCCCGGAGACGTCGGCCACGGTCGACGGGTTCACCGTCGGGTTCACCGGCACGCCCGACGTGGGACGGTCGGTGCCGTTGCGGTTCCGGGTCACCGACGCCGGCGGCGCGGCCGCTGCCCTGGAGCCCTACCTGGGCGCGTTCGGTCACCTGGTGGCGCTGCGTGACGGCGATCTCGGCTACCTGCACGTGCACCCGGAGCCGGCGCGGGACGGCGACGCCGTGACGTTCTGGTTGACCGCCCCCGGGCCGGGCCGCTACCGGATGTTCCTGGACTTCCAGGTCGGCGGCGTGGTGCGGACCGCCGAGTTCACGCTGACCGTCGCCTGACCGGCCGGCCCGGGGTCAGCCGGCGCGGCGGACCGGTCGGCGGGCCAGGTAGCGCAGCAGGTCGCGGATGTGGTGCTTCTCCTCGGCGGGGACGTTCGGGTCGGCCAGCCGTTCCAGGATGACCCGAACGTCTGCCTCGACCGGACCGTCCTCGGCGGCGCGTCGGCGGGGCACCGCCCCGGCGTCGGGCAGGCCCAGGGCCCGGAACGCGGCGGCCACCGGCAGATCGAGGGCGGCGCAGAAGCCGCGCACCTTGGCGAGCTCGGGATAGTCCTGCCAGTCGCCGGCCAGCCAGCGGAACACCGTGGAACGGCCGACGCCGGTGTGGGTGGCGAGGTCGGTCACCGTCCAGCCGCGCTCTTCACGCGCGTCGTCGATGGCCCGTCGCACGAACCGTGCGAAGGCCATCTGCGGCGAAACCTCTGCGGAGCCCATCCCTCCTCGGCTGTCCCCTTCCGCCGGTGCGCCCGGCTCTGCGCCCCGAGCCTAGTACGCCCGGGGGAAGAAGTAACTGACTGATCGGTCGGAAGGTCTCGTGGGCGGGACCGACGCAGCATGAACAGTTGCGGACTGTCAACTAAGCTGAACGAATCCTCCCCGGCAGCGACTTCAGAGGAGCAGCATGGCCGAACCAGACCGTCCCGTTCCGCACCGTCCTGGCGCGGTGAGCCTCTTCTTCGTGGCGAAGGCCGGCGTGTTCGCGCTGGGTTTCTGGATCTGGCTGCTGGTGCTGGCGGTGCGGGGCGACCCGGCGGAGGGCGTGCACCTGATCGCCGCGACCGGCGCGGTCTGCACCACCCTGGTCGGTGTGGTGCTGGGCGCGCGGGTGGCGCTCCAGCGCAACGCCGCGGCCCGGCACGCCGAGCTGAAGCGGTTGCTTGTCGACATCTCCTGGAACGCGTTCGCCGCCGTCGGCAACTCCGACCAGCAGGCGAAGGTGGTCCCGTTCCCGACCGTGCCGCCGGACGGTGACCGGGCCACCAACCGCGGCCCCGGCGAGCGGGTGTCGGCGCTGGACCGCGGCGACCGCAACCGCGGCGAGCGGCGCCGCTAGACCGGGTCAGGGTCCGGCGCGGCGAGCAGCGTCTCCAGCCGGGGCGTGACGCCCCACCGGTCCACCAGCTCGCGGTATTCGGCCCGTTGGTCGTCGGTCGGCGAGCCGGCCGTGCGTCGTGCCCGGATGAGCAGGTTGCGTGGGGTGTGCTGCGAGTCGACGAACTCCACCACCTCGGCACGGTAGCCGTGCAGCCGGAGCAGCCCGGCCCGCAGCGCGTCGGTGAGTACGTCGGCGAACCGCTCGCGCAGGATGCCCTGGCGGGTGAGCAGTCCGTCCGGCCCGGGCGCGGGCCGGGCCCGGAGCTGGGCGGCCAGGTCGTGGTGGCAGCACGGGGCGGCGAGCACCCAGCGGGCGCCCCAGTGCACGGCCCGGGCCAACGCCTCGTCGGTCGCCGTGTCGCACGCGTGCAGCGCCAGCACCAGGTCGGGCGCCGGCTCGACAGGGGCCTGCGCGATGGTGCCGGCGACGAAGCTGACCCGGTCGGCCCAGCCCAGCCGTTCGGCCAGTTCCGTGTTGCGGCGGCGCTGGTCCTCCCGGACGTCGACGCCGATCAACGTCACGTCCAGGCCGCGCCGGGTCAGGTAGCGGTGGGCAGCGAAGGTCAGGTAGGCGTTTCCGCAGCCCAGGTCCACCACGCGCAGCGGGCCGGTGAGGTCGTCCGGCAGCGTCGCGGCCAGTGCGCGGAGGAACGCGTCGACCTGGCGGCGCTTGGCCGCCGAGCCGCCGATCGCGGCGAACAGCGGATCACCCGGGTCGAGCAGCCAGTCCTTGGCCCGGTCGTGTCCGTCCGGCTCGGCGACCGGCCGGCTGGCCTTGGCGCGGTGCACCTGCGCCTCGCCGGACTTGGTCACCCGGAGCTGGAGCGTGGTGCCGGTGGTCTCCACGTGCCAGTTGCCGAACGGCTCGGCGAGCAGCGCGTCGACGGCCGTGTCGGCCTCCTCCGTACCGGGGGTGACGTTACGGGTGTGCGGTCGGGCGCCGTCGGAGGTGGCGATCTGCAACCGCGCGCCGGCCTTCAGCGTGACCGGGCGCAGTTCCGCGCGGACCACCGAGGGCCGCTGTCCTCGTTGCCGGCCGGCGGCGACCGCCCGGGTCAGACCGGGGTCGAGCAGCAGTGCCCGCACCTCCCGCAGCGCCGCGTCCAACGCTTCCGGCATCCCTGCTCCTTCCGTCCTGCGGCCTCCCCGCCCGCCGTCCCCCGCTCGCGTTCGGTCGATCATGAGGTTGGCGGCGCGACACGCCGGGCGGGCGGGCGCCAACCTCATGATCGACACGGGCGAAGAGTGCCGGGGTGGGGACAGGGAGCGGCCCCCGGAGCGGGTCCGAGGGCCGTCGTGTGTGGAGACTCCGCTCAGTCCGTGGTGGGGGACTCGGCGGTGCCGGCGCTGCTGCGGCGACGCCGACGGCGGCGCGGCTTGGTCGCGGTCTCGTCGCCGCCGTCAGCGGCGGCGACGGTGGTGATGGTGGGCTGCTCCGTCGCGCCCTCGGTGGCGATCACTGCGGTCGGCTGCTCGCCGGCCACCGTCTCGCCGGCCCGGCGGCGACGCCGCCGGCGCGGGGTTCGGGTGCCCTCGTCCGTCGCGACCGCTGTCGCGCCGCCTTCGGCGGGCGCCCCGCCGGTCTCGCCACCACGCCCACGTCGGCGGTCCCCGCCGCGCCCGCGGCTGTCGCCGCGGCTGTCGCCGCGCCGGCCGTCCCGCCGGGACCGGCCGCCGCCCAGGTCCTCCTCGACCTCGGCCGACAGGCCGGCGCGGGTACGCGCGGCGGTCGGCAGGGTGTCGCTGACGTCCGGGGAGATGTCCAGGTCGGTGTAGAGGTGCTTGGAGGTGTGGTAGGTCTCCGGGGGCTCGGGCATGTCCAGCCCGAGCGTCTTGTCGATGATGCGCCAGCGGGGCATGTCGTCCCAGTCGACGAACGTCACCGCGACACCTGTCGCCCCGGCCCGACCGGTGCGGCCGATCCGGTGGGTGTAGGTGTCCTGGTCCTCGGGGCAGTCGTAGTTGATCACGTGGGTGACGCCGGTGACGTCGATGCCCCGGGCCGCCACGTCGGTGGCGACGAGCGTGTCGATCTTGCCGGCGCGGAACGCCCGCAGCGCCCGCTCCCGGGCACCCTGGCCCAGGTCACCGTGCACGGCCGCCACGGCGAAGCCGCGGAAGTCGAGATCCTCGGCGACCCGGTCGGCGGCCCGCTTGGTGCGGCAGAAGATCATGGTGAGCCCGCGCCCCTCGGCCTGCAGGATCCGCGCCACGATCTCGACCTTGTTCATCGAGTGGGTGCGGTAGGCGAGCTGCTGGGTCTGCGGCGACGGGCCGGTCTCGGCGGTGTGCCCGGCGTGGATGGTGACCGGCCGGCGGAGGAACCGCCGGGACAGCGCCACGATCGGGTCCGGCATGGTGGCCGAGAACAGCATGGTCTGCCGGTCCTCCGGCAGCATCGCCAGGATCTTCTCGACGTCGTCCAGGAAGCCCAGGTCGAGCATCCGGTCGGCCTCGTCGAGGACGAGCGCGCGGACCCGGTCGAGCCGCAGGTGCTTCTGCTTCTGCAGGTCGAGCAGGCGGCCGGGCGTGCCGACCAGGATCTCGACGCCCTTGCGCAGCGCCTCGATCTGCGGCTCGTACGCCACGCCGCCGTAGATCGGCAGCACCCGGACGCCCCGGGTGCGACCGGCGGCGTCGAGGTCCTTGGCGACCTGGATGCCCAGCTCGCGGGTGGGGACGACGACGAGTGCCTGGGGCACGCCGTCGCTGCCCTCGGACGGGGCGAAGACGCGCTCCAGCAGGGGGATGCCGAAGCCGAGCGTCTTGCCGGTGCCGGTCGGGGCCTGCCCGATCAGGTCGACGCCGCGCAGCCCGATCGGCAGCGCGTACTCCTGGATGGCGAAGGCGCGGGTGATGCCCGCGGCGGCGAGCGCCTCGACGGTCTCCTGGCGGGCGCCGAGCGCGGCGAATGTGGGTGCCTCCGGGGGAACCGGAGCGGTGGGGGCCAGTGGCTGGCCTGTGCTCTGCTCACTCATGTGGATGTGGGGGTGCCCTCTCGTGGTGCGCCCCTCATGTCCTCAGGGCGCGGACGGTTTGGCGCGGGCCACGCGGTCGGGGGCGGTTTCGCCGAGCCGGACCGGGCCGCACGCGCGCCGGGGACCGGTGCTGATCAGCGACGCTGGCCAGGTCGGTGCCCACGGCAACTGCTTCATCCTACCTGAACGGCCTGCGAGCCGTCCCGATTCCAGGTGTCGGCCGGGCAGCCGGGGGCACTTCATGTGACCTGCATCACAGCAAGTGGGCGGTAGCCTGCGCTCGTGTCCGCCCCCGATTCCGCCGCCGTCGGCCTGTTCGGCCTCGTCGCGTACGGCGAACTGCTCGCCTTCGACCGGCTGGCCGCCGACGCCCGGCTCGCCCCCGACCTGCGCCGTCGCGCCGCGCTCAGCGAGATGGCCGCAGGCGAGATGGCGCACTACCGGTGGCTCACCGACCGCCTCACCGCGCTGGGCGTGACCCCCGAGGAGGCGATGGCCCCCTACGTCGAGGCGTTGCGGGCGTACCACGACTCGACCGAGCCGCGGGACTGGGCGGAGGCGGTGACCAAGGCGTACGTGGGCGACGCGATCACCGACGACTTCCTGCGCGGGACCGCCGACGGCCTGGCCGGGCCGGACCGTGCGCTGCTGCTCGACGTCCTGCACGACTCCCGGTACGCCGAGTTCGCCGCCACCGAGATCCGGGCCGCGATCGAGGCGGACCCGAGGGCGGCCGGACGGCTCTCGATGTGGGCGCGTCGACTGCTCGGCGAGGCGCTCTCGCAGGCCGGACGCGTCGCCGCCGCCGACCGGGGCGCGCTCGCCGCGTTGCTCGGCAGGGCCGGCGACGACGTGCCGGCGGTGCTGCGCCGGCTGACCGAGGCGCACGCCACGCGGATGTCGGCGGTCGGGCTGAACAACTGAGCCGCCGCGGCGGGTCTCCCCGCCACGGCGACCGGTGCGACGCGGATCAGCGGACGGTGAACCCGACCGCGCGGGGCGAGGCCTCCGCGATCTCGACGTAGGCGACCTTGCCGACCGGCACGATGACCCGCCGGCCCTTCTCGTCGGTCAGGGAGAGCGTGCCCTCGCTCCCGGCGAAGGCGTCGGTCACGATCTGCTCGATCTCGGCCGGCGACTGCGCGCTCTCCAGGACCAGCTCCCGCGGCGCGTACTGCACGCCGATCTTGACCTCCACTGTGCCTCCTCAACTGGGGCGAAAAAGCCACCGTGGGAAGGCTATCCGATCGGGCGGCGCGATGGTCAGGCTGACTCACCTTGCAGCGGGAAGCTGGCGATGCCACGCCAGGACAGCGCCGCGACCAGCGCTTCCGCCTCCGGCTTGGCCACCTGCCGACCGCCCGCCAGCCAGAACTGCGCGGCGGTCTCCGCGGCGCCGACCAGGCCGGACGCGAGCAGCTCGGCGTGCGCCCGGCTCACCCCGGTGTCCGAGATGATGGTGTCGGTGATCGCCGCGATGCAACCCTGCTCGACCCGCTCCACCCGCTGCCGCACGGCCGGGTCGTTGCGCAGGTCGGATTCGAAGACCAGGCGGAACGCCTCGCTCTCGTGGTCGACGAAGTCGAAGTAGGCCCGCACGGCGGCGCCGACCCGCTCCTTGTTGTCGTTGGTGCCGCGCATGGCGTCGTGCACCTTCGCCACGATGGCGTCGCAGTGTGTGTCCAGCAGCGCCAGGTAGAGCTCCATCTTCCCGGGGAAGTGCTGGTAGAGAACGGGCTTGGAGACGCCGGCCCGCTCGGCGATGTCGTCCATCGCGGCGGCGTGGTAGCCGTGTGCGACGAACACCTCCTGGGCCGCGGCGAGCAGCTGCTTGCGGCGCGCCGAGCGGGGCAGGCGGGTGGGCCGGCCGGCCGTGTGTGCACCGTTCCCCACTGCCGTCATGGGAACCTCCGAGTATCTGCGTCGAGCCGGCACGTATCGCCCGAACCGGTCCGGGTTCGTGAACCCGTCGCGGAATTGGCCCGCCGCTGTAACTTATCGCCACTGTCACCACACGGTAGCCTCAGCGAGGGCGACCAAGGAGCGCGCGGTGAGTGAAACAGGGCAACCCGGAGCCGCCACCCCGGGAGAGCACGGCGACGGGACGGGCCAGCACGACGACCCGGCCCGCACCGGCGGCGGATGGGCGCCCCCGGCGGACGGCTGGTCCCGCGGCGCCCCGGCGCCCGGTGGCTGGCCCTACGGCGACCTCGGTGGCGGGTGGGCGGCGTCCTCGCCCCGGCACGGCGACCTGCCGGCCCCGCTGTCCGGCCACCCGGCCGAGGAGCCGGCGGCGCGCGTCAACGGCCGCCACGTCAACGGCGTGCACCACGCCGGGGAGGAGTCACCCGTGACCCGCCAGGCGCCGGTGAGTGCCCCGCCCGTGGGCGAGCCGCCGCGGGAGACCGACGGCGACCGGCTGGCCGTGCCCGCCCCCCGCCCCGCGCCCGCCGTCGAGCAGCGTCCCGGCCCGGCCGACCCCACCGGCTCCCGGCACGCCTCGGACGACACGTCCGCCGGGCGGTCGCCCCGCTGGGCCGAGAGTGGTCCGGCCTCCGCGCCCCCGGCGCTCCAGGTGCCGCCGGTCGGCGCCGCCGCCTCCGGCTTCGAGGTGCCGCCGGGCTTCCACGCCCCGACCGTCGACCAGGCCCCGGCGCTGCACCAGGGCTGGCCACACCGGGGTCCGACCGAGCCGCCGGTGACGGTTCCCGGCCGGGGCGAGCCGCCGGCGGCGGAGCACCACCCGGGCGACGCCCACCCCGGAGAGGGGCCGCGGACCGCCGCCGATCCCCACGCCGCCGCGCCGAACGACCCGGGCACGGGGCCGGCGGGTGAGCCGGAGTGGCCCGGGCCGTCCTGGAACCGCCCGAGTTGGGGCGACGGCTGGGCCCCGCCGTGGGCCCGCGCCGACGAGCCGGTCGGGCGCCGCTCGGCCCGCGACGACGCGCCGGCCGAGCGACGGACCGTGGACGACGAGCCGACCGGCCGCCGCGCCGCCCGCGAGGACCGCGCGTCCGAGTGGGCGCCCGAACCGATGCGACCGTACGAGCCGACCCGCGTCGATCCGCCCACCGGCTACCAGCCGACCCGCGTCGATCCGGCCGGCGGTTACGAGCCGCGGCCCGAGCCGGTCCGACCGTATGAGGCGGTGCGGGCCGAGTCGACGGCAGCGCCCGAGCCGCCGCGTCCCGAGGCGACCCGGCCGTTCCGGCTGCCCCGCGAGGACGCCGAGCCCCGCTCGGGTCACGAGCCGCCCGCCGAGCGGCCCTCCTGGGCGGGTCCGCCGGTGCCGGTGACCCCGTTCGGCGCGCGTCCCGAGCCGGCCGGCGCGGCGCCGGTCGCCCGTGAGCGCGAGGCGCCGGCCGGTCCACCGCCGGCGGCGTACGCTGCGGGGCCGGCCTCCCGGGCCGTCGGTGAGCCGGCCGCCGGGTACCCCGCACCGGACCCGTCGCACGGCGAGCCGGCCGGCCTCCCCGCGCCGGGCGGGACGGCGCGGTTCGACCCGCCGCCCGCGCCCCGCCCGACGAGCGCCCCGCCCTACGCGGCCCGCCGGTCCGCCCCGGAGCCGACGCCGGCCGCCGAGGCAGCTGGCGGGCCGGAGCCGACCGAGTCGGCCCCGGCGGTGCTGCCGCAGCGCGTCCCCGCCGAGCCGGATGTGCCGGTCGTGCCGGAGCCGCCGGCCGTGGAACCGTCCGCCGAGACCCCGGAGTTGGCCCGCATCGCCACCCACCTGCGTCGGGACGACGAACCGGCGCCGCTGCGCGAGCGGCCGGAGGGCTTCGACGTCAACGCGATCCTGGACGCCGTGCGCGAGGTGGCCGGCGTCCGGGACGCCGCGCTCCGCCGCACCCCGGCCGGTGCGCACAGCCTCCGGCTGGACCTGGCCGACGGCGCGGACCCGGCCGAGGTGAGCCGGCTGGTGGCCCGGCTGCTCCAGGATCGGATGGGTCTGGCCGCCGCCCCGCAGAACCTGCCGGGCGCGCCGGCCGTACCGCCGCCGCCGGTCCGCCGGCGGTCCGCCACCGCGCGCACGGACCGCCTGGCCGAGGCCGCGGCCGTCCGCGACCGTCCGGTGGAGGTGCCACCGGGCCGCGCCGACCGCCTCGCCGAGGCCCCGCCGGTGGCGGAGGTCCCGCCGGGCCGTGCTGCCGACCGCCGTGCCGAGGCCGCGTCGGTCGAGCCCCGATCCGGTACGCCGCGCGCCGACGACGAGCCGGGCGCTCCGGCGCGGGGCGGGGCCTCGTCCGGTCCGGTCGAGGCGGACATGCCGGCGCGGGCCGGCGTGGTGCGGCCGGCGTCGAACCGGCTGGCCGAGAACCGCTCCGGCGAGGGCCGGTTCGGCGGCGTGGAGTCGCGTGCCGGCCGGCTGGTCGACGCGCCGGGGGAGGACGCCGACGAGCCGCCGCGCCGCCGCCGGCAGGCCACCCACCGGGGCCGGGCCACCGTGGACGAGACGTCGCTGGCCGCCGCGCCCACCGGCATGTCCACCGGCAGTCCGGTCACGCTCGGCACCTCGTACTCCGGTGGGCAGGTGACCACGACGGAGACCGCGCCGTCGCGACCGCTGGATCCGGGCGGCGTGCCCGGGCCCCGGGTGGTGATCGACCACGTCCTGGTGAGCACGTTGGGGCTGGACGCCACCACCGAGGTCCGCCTGCTCGCCGGCGACCGGACGGCCGAGGGGCACGCGACCGGGCCGGCCGTCGACGGGTACGTGCTGCGGCTCTGCGCGGTGGCCGCGGCCGCCGCGGTGGACGAGCTGCTCGGCCCGGCCCTGCCGGCGGGCGAGCGGGGCCGGTGCTTCGTCGAGCACGCCGCCGTGGTGCCGTTCGGCAACTGCGAGGTGGCGACCGTGGTGGTGCTGCTGGTCTGCGACGGGTGGGTGGAGCAGTTGGCCGGTTCCGCCCTGGTCGCGGGCGATCCGCGGCAGGCGGTGGTGCGGGCCACGCTGGCCGCGGTGAACCGGCGTCTGGAGGCGCTGCTCGCCTAGGGGACTGTGCGGACGGGGCCGGCGCGGGGAAGACTGGACGCATGAAGCGTGCCGCGCTCGGGCCCGAGCATCTCCTTCCCGCGCATCATCTCCCGCCGCCCTGGCCGGGCCGGCACGTGCGGCTCGACGGCGCGCTCGTGCACGTCCGGGACACGCCGGCCACCGGGCCCGACGCCGAGCCGGCGCTGTACGTGCACGGGCTCGGCGGCTCCGCGCAGAACTGGACCGACCTGGCCGGCCTGCTGGCGCCCCGGCTCGACGGCCAGGCGATCGACCTGCCCGGCTTCGGGCGCAGCGAGCCCGGCCGGCGTTACACGATCCCGGCGTTCGCGGACCGGGTGGTCCGCTGGATCGAGCACAGCGACCGGGGCCCGGTGCACCTGTTCGGCAACTCGCTCGGCGGGGCGGTCGCGGTCCGGGTGGCGGTGCTGCGCCCGGATCTGGTCCGCACGCTCACGCTGATCTCGCCGGCCCTGCCGTTCCTGGACTTCCGGCGCTCGTTGCAGGGGCGGATGTTGCCGGTGCTGGTGATCCCCCGGGGTGAGCGGCTGGCCGCCTGGCGGCTGGCCCAGCTCGCTCCGGAGGCGATGGCGCAGCAGGTCATGGAGTCGTGCGTGGCGGACCTGACCCGGATCAGCGAGCAGCGCCGGCAGGAGGCGATCGAGGAGATCCGGATCCGGTACGAGGCGGCGCACTACGCCGCCGCGTACGTCCGGACGTTCCGGGGCCTGGTCGGCAGTTTCCTGCGGTCGTACCTGCCGGGGGAGGGCGCGCTCTGGCGGCAGGCCGCGGCGGTGCGGGTGCCGACGCTGGTGGTGGGTGGACGGCAGGACCGGCTGGTCGACGTGCGCGTCGCTCCGCAGGCCGCCCGGGTGATCCCGGACAGCCGGCTGCTGATGCTGGACGGCGTCGGGCACGTGGCCCAGTTGGAGGTGCCCCGGACGGTGGCCCGGGCGGTGCTGGCACTGCTCGACGAGGCGGCGCCGACCGGGTCGCCGGAGGCCGCCACGCCGGGGTCTGACGGCCGGAAAGCGCAGGCCACGGCGCTGCTGACCGGAATGGGGGAGAGCGGCGGCGTCCGCGACATGGCAGGCTGAGCGGGATGCCCAGCTCCCGCCGTCCGCGTTTTCCGCGGTCCCTGTCCGCTGCCCGTCGTTGGCGCTCCGCCGTCGTGGTCTGCGCGTTCCTGGCGACCGCCGGGGCCGGCGTGGGAGTGGCGCTGCAACTGCCGCCGGCCGGCGCGCGGGAGGTGGTCGCCGACGGGTTCGCGGCCCAGCCGGTGGCACCGGTGGCACCGAGCGTCCCGTCGTCGTCGCCGCCGTCGCTCGCGCCGCCCCGCTCGCCGGCGCCCGTGCTGAGTCTGCCCGGTCCGGTGCCCGCGCGGGGCACGGGCGGTTTCGGGTACGACGACCGGGCCGGCGGCGTGCTGGGCCGGGGCGGTGAGTTGCGCCGCTTCCGGGTGGCGGTGGAGCGGGGCGTCGGTGAGGACGTCCGGGCGTTCGGGGACGCGGTGCAGCGGGCCCTGGCCGGGCCGGGGAGCTGGGTGGACAGCGGCCGGCTGCGGTTGCAGCGGGTCACGCCGGGCAGCCGGTACGACTTCACGATCTATCTGGCGAGCCGGGACACCGCCGGCCGGCTGTGCGGGGCGGGCGGGATCGACATCCGCAAGGGCGGCGTGCCGTACACGTCCTGCCGGGTGCCCGGCAGGGTCGTGCTCAACCTGGACCGGTGGCGGACGTCCGCGCCGCACCTGGTGGCCGCCGGGATGCCGCTGGAGACGTACCGGCTCTACGTGGTCAACCACGAGGTGGGGCACCAGCTCGGGCACCACCACGAGGCGTGTCCGGGCGCCGGGCGGGCCGCGCCGGTGATGCAGCAGCAGACGCTCTTCCTCGACGGTTGCCGGCCGAATCCGTGGCCGTACCTGGGTGGGAAGCGGTACACCGGGCCGGCATTGTGACCGAGTTATGAGCAATTCTCAGGACTTGCGCCGCAAAAGCAGCTAAATGCCCGAATTGCGTGGCACGCTGTCCGCATGACGTCGTACCCGCCCGAACGCCCCGGGCTGCGCCGGATGCGCCGCCGACGCCGACGCGCGGCGCTGCTGCTGGCGATGCTGCTCGCGGCCGTCGGCGGCGCGGCGGGCATCACCCGGCTGAGCGAGCCGCCGCGTCCCGTGCGGGTCCCGCTCGCCGCCGAGCCGACGCTGATGCCGGACGCCGACACCGCCGCGTCGGCGTCGCCGACCGGCTACCCCACCGCCGGCCCCGGCACGTTCGCGGTGGCCGACGGGCGTTCACCGGTACGCGGCCTCGCCGGCCCGCTGCGTCGCTACCGGATCGAGGTCGAGCACGGTACGGGGCAGGACGCCGACGCGTTCGCCGCGACCGTGGACGCGGTGCTCGGCGACCCGCGTAGCTGGATCGCCTCCGGGGAGCTGCGGGTGCAGCGGGTGCCCGAGGCCGCCGCCGCCGACTTCACCGTCTACCTGGCCACGCCGGCCACCTCCGAGCGGATGTGCGCCGAGGGCGGCCTGCACACCGAGCGCTACACGTCCTGCCGGCTGCCCGGTCGCGTGGTGCTCAACCTGGCGCGCTGGATGACCGCCGTGCCCGACTACGGCGCCCCGCTCGACGTCTACCGGACGTACGTGGTCAACCACGAGGTCGGGCACGAGTTCGGCGAGCTGCACCAGGCGTGCCCGCGCCCCGGCGCCCCGGCCCCGGTGATGCAGCAGCAGACGTACGGGCTGGACGGCTGCCTGCCGAACGCGTGGCCGTACGTCGACGGGGTGCGGTACTCCGGCGAGCCCACCGACGGCGCCTGAGATATTCCCGGTCCCGCAGTTCGGGCCGGGTGTCCCTCGTCATGGCCGATCCCCACCACGGCGAGCGACAATGGCGCGGTCCCACCGCCGATCCCGGGGAGTCCACCGTGTCGTTGCCCCCGCTCGTCGAGCCCGCCGCCGAGCTGACCGTTGACGAGATCCGCCGCTACTCGCGCCACCTGATCATCCCGGACGTCGGGGTCGAGGGGCAGAAGCGGCTGAAGAACGCCCGGGTGCTCTGCGTGGGCGCCGGCGGTCTCGGCTCGCCGGCCCTGCTGTACCTCGCCGCCGCCGGCGTCGGCACGCTCGGCATCATCGACTTCGACACCGTCGACGAGTCGAACCTCCAGCGGCAGATCATCCACGGTGTCTCCGACGTCGGCCGGTCCAAGGCCGAGTCCGCCGCCGCCTCGATCCGCGAGATCAACCCGCTGGTCAACGTGGAGATCCACGACACCGCGCTGGACCGGGAGAACGTCCGGGACATCTTCTCCCGGTACGACCTGATCGTCGACGGCACCGACAACTTCGCCACCCGCTACATGGTCAACGACGCGGCCGTGCTGCTCGGCAAGCCGTACGTCTGGGGTTCGATCTACCGCTTCGACGGCCAGGCGTCGGTGTTCTGGGCCGAGCACGGCCCCTGCTACCGCTGCCTCTACCCGGAGCCCCCGCCGCCCGGCATGGTCCCCTCCTGCGCCGAGGGCGGCGTGCTCGGCGTGCTCTGCGCGTCCATCGGGTCGATCCAGGTCAACGAGGCGATCAAGCTGCTCGCCGGCATCGGCGAGCCGCTTGTCGGCCGGCTGATGGTCTACGACGCCCTGGAGATGAGCTACCGCAAGATCAAGGTGCGCAAGGACCCGAACTGCGCGCTCTGCGGCGAGAACCCCACGGTCACCGACCTGCTGGAGGACTACGAGGACTTCTGCGGCGCGGTCTCCGAGGAGGCGCAGGAGGCGGTGGTCGACTCCACCATCACCGCGCGGGAGCTGAAGGAGTGGCAGGACGCCGGCAAGGACATCTTCCTGGTCGACGTACGTGAGCCCGCCGAGTACGAGATCGTCCGCATCCCCGGTTCCACGCTGATCCCGAAGGGGGAGATCCTCTCCGGCGAGGCGCTGGCGAGGTTCCCGCAGGACCGGCAGATCGTGCTGCACTGCAAGTCCGGCGTCCGGTCCGCCGAGGCGCTGGCCGCGCTCAAGGCGGCCGGGTTCAAGGACTCCGTCCACGTGCAGGGGGGCGTGCTCTCCTGGGTCAAGCAGGTCGACCCGTCGCTGCCCGCGTACTGACGTCGATGTCGTGAGGGCCCTTCCGGTGCGCCGGGAGGGCCCTCGGCGTCTGCCGCTTTCTGGCCGAGCTACCGAGGCGTGACCGCGTCCGCGCAGGTAGCGTCACGACCGTGGTCGATCTGGAAGCGGCGATCGGGTTCGTCGTGGCACACGGGGACGCGGTGGACCGCGCCCGCCTGTCCCGACTGCGTTCCGGCACGCCGGTGCCGCCGGCGGTGCTCGACGCGGCGGAGTCCGGTCAGGCTCCCGGCGGTGGCTGGCCCGCCGTGCTCGGTGGCGACGTCGCCTCCGTCGACGCGACCTGCTTCCGCCTCGCCGAGCTGGACGACCTCGGCGCGCTGAGCCGCCCCGCCGCCCGGCACGCGCTGGACTGGCTGGCCGCCGGCCAGCTTGCCGACGGTGGCTGGGACGAGCACTCGTCGCTGGCCGGGTTCGCGCCGGAGTGGGCCGCCCCGGGCGACCCGGAGGCGCGGTTCTACCTGACCGCCGACGCCGGGTTCTGGCTCACCGTGGCCGGGCTGGACGCCCGTGCCGCCGGCCCGCTCGATTACCGCGTCGGCGGGGCGTACGCCGGGGTGGTGCAGGCGGCGGCCCACACGCTCGCCGCGCAGCTCGCCCCGGACGGGAGCTGGCCGTCGTTCCTGCCCGCCGGTTGGCTCGCCGCGGCGGTGCTGCACCGCCAGCGGATGTACCACGAGTCGGCCCGGATCCAGGCGGTGCTCGCCGACCGGATCCCGGAGATGTCCCCGGCCGACGTGGCGTGGCTCGCCGCCACGCTGCGCCGGGTGGAGGTGGGCGAGGAGCAGTGGCTGCTGGTCTCGGCACGGCGTCGGCTGGCCGGGACGCAACGCAGCGACGGCGGCTGGGACAGCGACGACGGTCACCAGTTCGACGTGCACACCACGCTGCGCGCGATCCGGGCCTGCCGGCCGACCGAGCCCGAGGTCGCGGCGTCCGGGGCCCCGTTCGTGGCGCCGCGCGCCGCCGCGCTGCCCGAGCCGCCGTCCCGCCGCCGCGCGCCCGAGCCGCCGCCCGCGCCGCCCGCGCCGCCCGCGCCGGCCGTTCCCGACCCGGTCGCGCCCCCGGCCCCGGCCCTGCTGCCGGCCCCGGCCGCACCCCCGCCCCGGCCTCCGGCCGCCTCGCCGGCTCCGACCCTGCTTCCGGCCGTGGCTCCGCCTCCGGTCGTGGTCCCGGCTCCGGCCGCCTCCCCGGCTCCGGCCGCCTCCCCGGCTCCGGTCGTGGTTCCGGCTCCGGTCGTGGTTCCGGCCGGGACGCCGGGGCCGGCTCCGGCCCCGAATCCGCTCCGGGTGGCGTAGCCCGCCGCCACGGGCGCGAGCCGGGGCCGGGTGCGGCTCAGCGCAGGTGGCCGTCGCCGGTGACCACGTACTTCGTGCTGGTCAGCTCCGGCAGGCCCATCGGGCCGCGGGCGTGCAGCTTCTGGGTGGAGATGCCGATCTCGGCACCGAACCCGAACTCGCCGCCGTCGGTGAACCGGGTGGACGCGTTCACCATCACGGCGGCGGCGTCCACCCGGGCCACGAACTCCCGCGCCGCCCGCTGCGAGTCGGTGACGATCGCCTCGGTGTGGCCGGTGCCGTAGCGCCGGATGTGCGTGACCGCCGCGTCGAGCGAGTCGACCACGGCGACCGAGATGTCGGCGGAGAGATATTCGGTGGCGAAGTCCTCCTCGGTCGCCGCGACCACCGCGTCGGAGTGGGCGGCCACCTCCGGGCTGCCGTGCACGGTCACCCCGGCCTCGGCGAACGCGGCCAGCACGGCCGGCAGGAACGCGTCCGCGACGGCCCGGTGGACCAGCAGCGACTCGGCGGTGTTGCAGGTGGACAGCCGCTGCGTCTTGGCGTTCAGCGTGATCGCTACGGCCTTGTCGAGGTCGGCGGCGGCGTCCACGTACACGTGGCAGTTGCCCACCCCGGTCTCGATCACCGGCACGGTCGACTCCTCGACCACGGCGCGGATCAGCGACGCGCCGCCGCGCGGGATCAGCACGTCGACCAGGCCCCGGGCGCGCATCAGCTCCTTGACCGAGTCGCGCGTGCTGGCGTCGAGCAGTTGCACCGCGTCCGCCGGCAGGCCGGCGCCGGCGACCGCGTCGCGCAGCACCGCGACCAGGGCGGCGTTGGAGTGCGCCGCCGACGAGGAGCCGCGCAGCAGCGCCGCGTTGCCCGACTTCAGGCAGATGCCGGCCGCGTCGACCGTCACGTTGGGCCGGCCCTCGTAGACGATGCCGACCACCCCGAACGGCACCCGCACCTGGCGCAGCTCCAGCCCGTTCGGCAGCGTGGACCCGCGGACCACCTCGCCGACCGGGTCGGGCAGCGCGGCCATCTCGCGCAGCGCGTCCGCGATGGCGGCGACCCGGCCCTCGTCGAGCGCGAGCCGGTCCAGCACGGCCGCGCTCAGTCCGGCGTCGCGCCCGGCCGCCAGGTCCGTCGCGTTCGCCGTCAGGATCTCCGGGGTACGCGCCACCAGCGCGTCGGCCATCGCGTGCAGCGCGGCGTCCTTGGCCGTACGGGTGGCCGCCGCCAGGGCCTCCGCCGCGTCCCGGGCCCGGCGGGCCTGCTCGACGACGCTCATGGTGCGCTCTCCTTCGCAGTGGCGTTAGCAGGGGCCCCCTGTTATGCGGAATGCGTTAACAGGGGGCCCCTGCTTACAACAAGACGAGGTCGTCTCGGTGGACGACCTCACGTTCGTAGGCCGGGCCGAGCGCCGCGGCGAGTTCCGCGGTGGAGCGGCCGAGCAGGCCGGGCAGCTCCACCGCGTCATAGTTGACCAGGCCACGGGCCACCGGCGCGCCGGCGGTGTCGACCAGGTCCACCGGGTCCCCGGCGGTGAACGCGCCGTCCACCGCGGTGATGCCGGCCGGCAGCAGCGACTTGCGCCGACCGACCACGGCCTGCACCGCGCCCGGGTCGAGGTGCAGCCGGCCGCGCGGCGCGGTGGCGTGCGCCAGCCAGAACAGCCGGGCGGCCGGGCGTCGGCTGCTGGCGTGGAAGAACGTGCCGACCGGCTCGCCGGCCAGCGCCGGGCCGGCCAGCGGCGCGGCGGTGAGCACCACCGGAATGCCGAAGCCGGTGGCGATGCGCGCCGCCTCCACCTTGGTGACCATGCCGCCGGTGCCCACCCCGGCCTGGCCGGCCCCGCCGACGTCGATGCCGGCCAGGTCGCCCTCGCCGTGCACCTCGGTGACCCGGGTGCTGCCCGGACGGGTCGGGTCGCCGGTCCAGAGCGCGTCCACGTCGGAGAGCAGCACCAGCAGGTCGGCGTCGACGAGCGCGGCGACGAGCGCGGCGAGCCGGTCGTTGTCGCCGAACCGGATCTCGTCGGTGGCCACCGTGTCGTTCTCGTTGACGATCGGCACGGCCCGCAGGTCGAGCAGCTTGCGCAGCGTGCGGTACGCGTTGCGGTAGTGCGCCCGCCGGGTCACGTCGTCGACCGTGAGCAGCACCTGCCCGACGGGGTGACCGTGCCGGGCGAACGCGGTCGCGTACCGGCCGATGAGCAGGCCCTGACCGACGCTGGCGGCGGCCTGCTGGGTGGCCAGGCCGCGCGGGCGTCGGGGCAGCCGGAGCGGGGCGAGGCCGGCGGCGATCGCACCGGAGGAGACCAGCACCACCTCGCGTCCCGCGCCGATCAGGGCGGCGAGCGTGTCGACGAGCGCGTCGACCCGGGCGTCGTCGAGGCCGCCCGTCGCGGTGGTCAACGAGGACGATCCGATCTTGACCACGATCCGGCGGGCCGAGGCGACTGCTTCACGCACCCGACCATTCTGCGGGTCGCGGTCCGCGCGGTCGTGGCGCGTTCCCATATCGTGGCAGCTCGTGACACCTGACGAGTACATCGAGGCGGTGCTGACGCTGGTCGAGCGGATTCCGCCCGGGCGGGTGATGTCGTACGGCGCGGTGGCCGACGCGCTGGCCGAGCGGTCGGGGCGTGCGTCGCCACGCCTGGTCGGCTCGATCATGGCGCGGCACGGGGGCGGGGTGCCGTGGCACCGGGTGGTGAACGCGGCCGGCCGGCTGCCGCCGGGGCACGAGCTTCAGGCGCGGGCCCGGCTGCGCGCCGAGGGCTGCCCGTTGCGCGGGGATCGGGTCGACCTGGCGGTGGCCGCCTGGTCGCCGGAGGAGGGGATGTGACCGCGACCATAACGTGAGTAGCATTCGGCTCCATGACAGCTTCGGGCCTGCCCCGCCGGGTGCACCTCGGGTACGCGTCGGGCTCGCTTGTCACCGGCGCGTTCGGGACCGTGCCCGGGCTGCTCCTGCTGCCGTACCTGACCGACACGCTGGGCGTCGCGGCCGGGCTCGCCGCGCTGCTGGTGCTCCTGCCGAAGGCGTGGGACGTGCTGGTCAACCCGGTCGCCGGCCGCGTCTCGGACCGGACCCGCTCGCGCTGGGGTGCCCGCCGGCCCTACCTGCTCGGCGGCGGGCTGGCGCTGGCCGTGCTGTTCGCCGCGATCTTCGCCGCCCCGTTCGGGCGCGGTCCGGCCGCCGCCGGATACGTGGCGCTGGCGTTCCTGGCCACCGCGACCGCGTTCGCGTTCTTCCAGGTGCCGTACGTGGCCATGCCGGCCGAGCTGACCGCCGACCCGGCGGAGCGTACCCGGCTGATGACCTGGCGGATCGCGGTGCTGGCGCTGGCCATCCTGGTCTCCGGCGCGGTGGCCCCGGCGGTGGTCTCCGCCGGCGGCGACGGCGTGCCCGGTCACCGCTGGATGGGCCTGTTCGTCGCCACGCTGATCGTGGTGGGCGCCCTCGGCGCGTTCCTCGGCACCCGGTCCGCGCCGGCCGGGACGGTCGGGGAGAGCGAGCCGAGCCTGCGCGCCCAGCTCGCGGTCGCCGGCCGCAACCGGCCGTTCTGGGTGCTGCTGGTCTGTTTCGTGCTCCAGTCCGCCGGGGTGGCCACCGTGCTGGCCGGCGTGAAGTACTTCGCCGACCAGGTGCTGCGCGCGCCGGACAGCGGGCCCACCCTGCTCTTCGCCTGCTTCGTCGCGCCCGCGCTGCTGGTCATGCCGCTCTGGCGCCGGGCCGGCGACCGGCTCGGCAAGCGCACCTCGCTGGTCGCCGCGTCGCTGCTCTTCGCGGCCGGCGCGCTGGCACTGGTCGCCGCGCCCGCGCTGCCGGCCGCCGGGGTGTACGCCGTGGTCGCGCTGATCGGCGTCGGCTACGCCGGCCAGCAGGTGTTCGCGCTGGCCATGCTGCCGGACTGCATCGCGTACGACACCGCGCGCACCGGCCGTCGGCAGGCCGGCGTGTTCACCGGGCTGTGGACCGCCGGCGAGACGTTCGGCCTGGCGCTCGGGCCCGGCATCTACGGCCTGGTGCTCCAGCTCTCCGGTTACGTCTCCTCGTCGACCGGCGCCGCCGCCGTCCAGCCGGACTCCGCCCGGCTCGGGGTGCTGCTCGGGTTCACCGTGCTGCCCGCCCTGCTGGTGGCCGCCCCGGTGGCGCTGCTGCGCGGCTACACGCTCACCCCGGCCGACCTGACCGCCGCGTCCGACGCTGCCGCGTCCGGGTCCGGGTCCGGCGACACCGCCGCCGCGCCGGTGGCTCGGGCGTGAGGCATCGCACCCGTCCGCCGGTCGACGCGGACCGTCACGAGAGGAACACCTGATGAGCGACACGGCGGGGACGGGCGCGCTGCCCGCACGGGGGGTGCCGGCGGCGCGGGTGCTCGACGAGATCCGGGCGCTGCGGTCGGCCGACCGCCCGACCCACGGCGGCCGGCTGTTCGCCTACGTCTACGACCCGGGCGTGGCCGGCCTGGACGAGCTGGCCCAGGCCGCGTACGCCGAGAGCGCGCACGTCAACGGCCTCGACCCGACCGCCTTCCCGTCGCTGCTGGCGATGGAGAACGCGCTTGTCGCCGCCGCCGCCCGGCTGCTCGGCGGCGGCCCCGGCACCACCGCGCCGGACGTGGTGGGCAGCGTCACCGGCGGCGGCACCGAGTCGCTCCTGCTCGCCGTCAAGGCCGCCCGGGACGCCCGCCCCGAGCTGACCGCACCGCGGCTCGTGGTGCCGGCCAGCGCGCACGCCGCGTTCGCCAAGGCCGCCCACTACCTGCGGGTCGAGCTGGACACGGTGCCGGTCGACCCGGTGACGTTGCGCCCGGCGGTGGCCGACGTGGCCGCCGCGATCCGGCCGGAGACCGTGCTGGTGGTCGCGTCCGCCCCGTCGTACGCGCACGGCGTGATCGACCCGGTGGCCGGGATCGCCGAGGTGGCGGCCGGGGCCGGGGTGCGCTGCCACGTGGACGCCTGCTTCGGCGGCTGGGCGCTGCCCTGGCTGCGTCGGCTCGGCGCGCCGGTGCCGCCGTTCGACTTCGCCGTGCCCGGCGTCACCTCGATCTCGGTCGACCTGCACAAGTACGCGTACGCGCCGAAGGGCGTGTCGGTGCTGCTGCACCGCGATCCGGCGTTGCGCGCCCCGCAGTTCTTCGCGTACGCGGACTGGCCCGGCTACACGATGGTCAACCCGGTGATCGCCTCCACCCGGTCCGGCGGCCCGATCGCCGCCGCGTACGCCACGCTGCGGCACCTCGGCGAGGACGGCTACCTGCGACTGGCCGCGTCCACCCGGGACGCGGTCGCCGGGCTGGCCGACGCGGTGCGGGCGGCGGACGGGCTGCGGCTGATGGCCGAGCCGGAGTCCACCGTGGTGTGCTTCACCGCCGACGACCCGAAGCTGGACCTGTTCGTGCTGGTCGACGAGTTGACCGCGCGCGGCTGGCACACCCAGCCCCAACTCCGGTACGCCGACCTGCCGGCCAGTGTGCATCTCACGGTGACCGCCGCGGTGGCGTCCCGGGTGGCCGAGTTCGCACCGGCGCTGGCCGACGCGGTCGCCGCGGCGCGGGCCGCCGGCCCGGTCGTGCTGCCACCGGAGCTGCTGGCGCTGGCCGCCGGCCTCGCCCCGGAGGCGCTCACGCCGGATCTGGTGGCCGGGCTGGCCGAGGGGCTCGGCCTGGCCGGCGGCGTCCCGGACCGGATGGCGGTGGTCAACACGCTGCTCGACGCCGCCCCGGCGGCGGTCCGGGAACGCCTGCTGGCGGAGTTCGTCGGGCTGCTCCAGCGACCCGCCTGGTGACCTCGGCCGGCCGCCGGAGCAGCCCGGCCGGCGCGTGAACGCCGGCCGGGCGAGGGGGCGTCAGCCCGCGTCGGCCACCGTCACGGTGAACGAGGCGGTGTTGTCCGCCGGGGCGGCGTCCGGCACCGTGACGGCGTCCCACTGGGTGTTGAGCTGGAGCGTGGCGGTGCCGAGGTCACCCGGCACGGTGCCCGGCTCGGCGTAGAGCAGCACGTCGAAGCTCCGCTGCTCGCCGGCCATGAAACGCCCGCCCGGCACGATGAAGCTGGTGAAGAAGCTCGGTGCGTCCTGCGGGTCGGTGCCCCAGATCTGCACGCCCGCCGGCAGCCCGCTCGCCTCGGCCCAGAGCTGGTCGTGCGCGGCGTCGCCGGCCCACCCGACGGTCACCGGCAGCCGGCCCCGGTAGCTGCCGTCCTCCTGGCGGGTCAGCGTCGCCGCCCCGGCCGTGGTGATCGAGGCGCGGGCCTGGGTGTCCTGCACGTAGGGCACCGGGTCGCGCAGCGACCCCGTGGTGGAGCGGAACCGCGCCGCGTAGCTGGCCCGGTCGGCGACCTCGTCCCGGCCGTCGCCGACGTTCACCGAGATCTTGCCGCCCTTCGCGATCATCGCGACGTCGCGGGTCGCCGTGAGCACCTCGAACGTGACGGCGAACTGCCGGCTCTCGCCCGGCTCGATGTCGCCGCCGGGCACGCCGCAGGTGGCGGTCCGCCGGTTGTCCTGCAACGCCCCGAAGCCGCACGCCTCCTCCGGGTTCACGCCGCGGAACGAGCCGGCCACCGGCTCCCGCAGGAAGACGCTGAAGTAGGTGGCGACCGGGCCGTTGTTGGTCACCGTGACCGGCAGGCTGCCGTGGTAGCCGCGCGCGCTCGGTTCGAGCACCAGCCGACCCACCGAGATGTCGGCGGCCGGAGCGGCGGTGGGCGCGGCGGCGGCCGGAGCGGTGAGCGCCAGCAGCGCGGCGGCCGAGCCGAGCAGGACGCCGGCGAGCCGGCCTCCGATACGTGTCCTCATCTGGAAGGTCCTCCCAAGGTCCCCGTCACCGCGCGGCTGGTCCGCGCGGCGTCACCGGTAGCACGCGACGGGCGTCGATCCGGTTGCGATCTTTTTCTGCATGGAATCCGACAGCGGTTCAGCGGTACGTGTAGCGGTCCTCGTTGTTCTCGTGGTTCGGGTCCAGCAGCGGGTCGGCGTCGCTGCCGACCGGCGTCACCTCGGCGATGCCGGTCCCGCTGGCGCTGTTCGTGTTGCGCAGGCCGAACCGCAAGGTCCGCTCCGCGCCGGGTCCGAGCGGACCGAAGCGGCAGATGATCGGTCCCTTCGGCGGTGCCCCGTCCCGGCAGGCCGACCAGGCGTCACCGTCCGCTACGGTGCCCACCTGCATCCGCAGGTGCAGTTCGACCAGGTCGGCCGGGACCGCGCTGAGGTTCCGGACCGTGACCGAGATCGTCCCGGTGCGTGCGCCGTCCGCGTCCGGCGCGCTCCACGCCACGTCACCGGCGGAGACGGTCAGGTCGGCCAGGTGCGGGTTCGGGCCGAACGAGGTGGGCCCGTCCACCTGGTCGAAGCGCTTCCCGGTCCACCGGTACTCGCGCCACTGGCGTTGCGACCAGTCCAGCGACCAGCCGCCGCCGGGCGCGATGTCCGCCATCTCCACCCGGACCGTGCCGTGGTCGGTGACCTGCGTGTCCAGCAACCACTCGGGAGCCGTCCTCGCGGACCGGGCGACCTGGCCGAGGACGACGATCCGGCCGTCGGCGTCCCGGTCGAGCGCCACCACCTGGGACGGGCCGTGCTGGAAGATCTGGCAGCGGAGCAGGGCGACCGTCTCCACCGTGCCGTCGCCGTCCACGTCGCCGTGGACGAGTTCCTCCAGCAGCACGTCGCCCTCCTTGCGGTAGGTGGCGGCGATCCGGGTCGGACCCGCCGGGCAGACCGGGTCGGGTGTCAAGGCCGGCAGGTCGACCCGGGCGGCCAGCAGTTGGGACCGGCTGATCCGTCCGTCCGGTGCGGCTCGGCTCGGGCTGGCGGTGGTCGGCGCCGGCGTCGTCGGCGGTGGTGGTGGTGGCGACGACGTGGTCTCGGCCGGGCTCGGGGTGACGGTCTGGGCCGGCGTCGGGGGCGGCCCGGTGCGCCGGTGCAACGCCCCACTGGCGCCCACCGGGACCGCCACCGCGAGCACCACCGCCGCGGCGGTCACCACCGTGGTCCGCCGGCGGCGCCGGCGCACGGTCCGCCGGACCGCCGCCGTCCCGGCCGGATGCACCACCGGCACGTACGCCGCGCGGAACTCGGCGAACTCGCCGCCGACCAGGATGTCGTCGGGCT
Source organism: Micromonospora sp. NPDC049240 (assembly GCF_040647835.1). NCBI lineage: Bacteria > Bacillati > Actinomycetota > Actinomycetes > Micromonosporales > Micromonosporaceae > Micromonospora > Micromonospora sp. NPDC049240. The sequence goes on along the minus strand of NZ_JBEZCX010000004.1, from coordinate 246,964 downwards.
CAGTCATGGTGGTTCACCTCAGTCGTGGTGGTGAGTTTCGCCGCCAGCGCGGCCCGCCCCCGGTGCAGCCAGGACTTGACGGTGCCCTCCGGCACGTCCTCCTGGGCCGCGATCTGCGCGACGCTGAGATCGGCCAGGTAGTGCAGCACCACCGCGCGACGCTGGTTGGCGGGCAGGTCGGCCAGCGCCGCGGTCAACGCGACGCGGTCCGGCCCGGGGCCCGGCACGTGCTCCTCACGCTGCCGGTGCAGCCACGCCTGGGCCGTCCGCACCCGCCGCCACCGGCTGGTCGCCAGGTTCCATGCCACCCGACGGATCCAGGCCACCGGATCGTCGTAGCGGGACACCCGGGACCAGCGCGCGAACGCCCGGCAGAACGCCTCCTGCACCATGTCCTGCGCCTGGGCCAGGTCCCCGCAGTAGGCGGTGAGCTGAATGGTCAGCGACCGGAAATGCGCATGGTAGAGACCGTCGAAGTCGGCCGGCCCCGCTCCGGCCGGGCGCCTCGTGGTCTCCTCGGGCGGCGGCTCGTCGAGCCGCGGCTCCCTCGTCACTGTCATCCGGTCCTCCCCGTGAGCATGCCGCCGGCGCGGTCACACCGGTCACACGTCCGGACGCCGGCACGGGTTGCGGCCGTTGCCGTACCGGCGGGTGGCCGACTGTCCGGTCGGGGACAGCGGCGGTGGCCGGCGGCCGGTCCGGGCCCCGGACGCTGTGGTTGACTGTCGGTTCGGGGACCGTGGAGGGAGAGTCAGGTGCAGTTGCCGGCCGTGCTCGGTGAGCCGATCCGGTTCGTGCTGAACTGGGGCCGTCGCTACTCGCTCTGGGTGTTCAACTTCGGCCTGGCCTGCTGCGCCATCGAGTTCATCGCGACCAGCATGGGCCGGCACGACTTCATGCGGCTCGGCGTGATCCCGTTCGCCCACGGCCCCCGGCAGGCCGACCTCATGGTGGTCAGCGGCACGGTCACCGACAAGATGGCCCCGGCGGTCAAGCGGCTCTACGACCAGATGCCCGAGCCGAAGTACGTGATCTCGTTCGGCGCCTGCTCCAACTGCGGCGGCCCGTACTGGGACTCCTACTCGGTGACCAAGGGCGTCGACCAGCTCATCCCGGTCGACGTCTACGTGCCCGGCTGCCCGCCCCGTCCGGAGGCGCTGCTGCACGGCATCCTCCGCCTCCAGGAGAAGATCGCCGCCGAGCAGTCCGGCCTCGGCGGCGTGCCCCGCCCGGACCGGCTCGCCTCCCCGGCGGACGTGGTCCCGCGCCCGGTCGAGGCGCTGACCGCGCCCCCGGTGCGTCCCCCGATCGGCTGACCCGCTCCGGTGGCGCGGCGGAGCTAGCCTGCGGACCATGACCGACTCTGCGGAGAAGCGTTCCGCCTACATCGTCGACGTGCTGACCGAGGAGTTCGGCCCGTCCATGGCGATCGACCCGGCGGCGTTCCGCCGGAAGTTCCGCAAGATGGCCGCCTCGCCGTTCGCGTTCTACCGCGGCAGCGCCTCGCTGTTCTACGCCGACCAGCGCGGCGACTTCGCCAGCGACCGGTTCCTCGACGACCGGACCAGCCGGGTCTGGATCCACGGCGACCTGCACGCCGAGAACTTCGGCACCTACATGAACGCCTCCGGCCGGCTCGTGTTCAACGTCAACGACTTCGACGAGGCGTACGTCGGACCGTTCACCTGGGACCTGAAGCGGTTGGCCGCCAGCGTGGCCCTGCTCGGCTACGCCAAGGCGCTCTCCGACCGGGTGATCGGCGAGCTGGTGACCGGCTTCGCCCGGTCGTACCTGACCGAGCTGCGGGCGATCGCCACCGGTGGGGACGACGCGATCGGCTCGATCACGTTGGAGAACGCCGACGGCGTGCTGCGTCGGGTGCTCCAGCAGGCCCGACTCAGCACCCGGGTGGACCTGCTCGCCGCGCAGACCACCGTCGACAACTACGAGCGGCGGTTCTCGCTCGGCGACGGCGTGCACGAGATCGACGCCGCCACCCGGGAACGGGTCTGCGCCGCGTTCGGCGACTACCTGCACACGCTGCCGGAGTCGAGTGCCCGGCTGCGCCCGGTGGCGACCACCATCAAGGACGTGGTGCTGCGCAAGGGCGTGGGCATCGGCTCGGCCGGGCTGCCGTCGTACAACCTCTTGCTGGAGGGGCACACCGAGGCGCTGGAGAACGACGTCGTCATCTACATGAAGCAGGCCCAGGTGCCGGCCGTGGCGCGGCACATCGACGACGAGCGGGTCCGGTCGTACTTCCGGCACCAGGGGCACCGCACCGCCGAGTCGCAGCGGGCGTTGCAGGCGCACGCCGACCCGTGGCTGGGCTTCACCGAGCTGGACGGCGTCGGCCAGCTCGTCGCCGAGGTCTCCCCGTACGCGGCGGACCTCGACTGGGCCGACGTGAACGAGCCCGAGGACCTGGCCGGGGTGCTCACCGACCTGGGCCGGGCGGTGGCCCGGATGCACTCGGTGGCCGACGACGAGTCCAGCCACGACCTGGTCGACTACTCCACCGAGGAGTCGATCGTCGCGGCCGTGGACGCCGATGCCGACGGCTTCGTCGACTACCTGGTCGACTTCGCCCACCGGTACGGCATCCGGGCCCGCGAGGACCACCAGCTCTTCGTGGACCTGTTCCGCAACGGCCGGCTGCCCGGCATCTGAGCCGGCACCCGGCTCACTGGACGAAGTCCAGCACCACCTTGATGTCGTCGCCGGTCGACGCGTACGCCTCCCGGTACGCGGAGACCGGCACCCGGCGGGTGACCAGCGAGGTCAGCCAGGACCGGTCGGCGCGGGCGAGCGCCTCGGCGGCCAGCTCCCAGTGCCGGCGGCCCGCGTTGACCGACCCGAACACCACGTTGTTCTCCAGCACCAGCTCCCGGTTGAGCGCGCCGGCGTCGAAGTCGATGGTCCGGCCGCCGCTGGACACCCCGGTCAGGCAGACGATGCCGGTCGGCGCGGCCTTGCACATCGCGTCCAGCACCACCGGCGGCGCGCCGGTGCACTCGACCACCACGTCCGGTGCGAGGTCCAGCTCGGCCACCGTCGACGTGTGGTAGGTCGCGCCGAGCGCGCGGACCAGGTCCGGCTTCGGGCCGGTGGTGTTGCGGTCCAGCACGTGCACGGACAGCTCACGCTGGCTGGCCAGCAGCGCGGCCAGCAGACCGATCGGCCCGGCACCGGTGATCAGCGCGGTCTTCGGCTTCCACTCGGCCCGGCGGCCGATCCGCTCGATGTGGTCCCACGCCTTCGCCACCACGCTCGTCGGCTCCAGCAGCATGCCCACCGACTCCAGCGCCGGGTCCAACCCGACGGCGAACTTGGGCGGCAGCCGCCAGCGGTCCCGGGCGAAGCCGGGCAACCCCTTGATGCCGTGCTCGGTGTACCGCCCGTTGCGGCACATGTCCCACTCGTCCACCGCACAGTTCGCACAGGGCACCGGGTCGGGGCGGCGGACCACGCCGGCCACCAGGTCACCGGGGCGCAACGTGCCGGTCGGGTCCTCCAGCACCCGGCCCAGCGACTCGTGCCCGAGCACCAGGCGCTCCTGACCCGGCGGCGCCTCGCCGTACTCCCCGGCGATGATCTCCTGGTCGGTCCCGCAGACGCCGACCGCCAGCGCCTCGACCAGGATCGCGCCCTCCTCGGGCGCCGGCTCGGGCCAGTCCTCGGTGAGCCGCAGCGAGTCCGGAACACCGGGGGTCACAGTCACAGCGCGCACGGCCTCATCTTTCCCCGCCGGCCAACCGCCCGCCCGGCAAAGCGGCGAACCGGGCCCGGACGGCCCGACCCGGCCGGGAGCTGCCGGCCATAGGATCAGCGCATGACTCCGGAAGAGGTCGGCCGCCGCGTGGTCGCGCTGCTCGCGCCCGTCGAGGCCGCCGCGTCGGTCTCCGGCGGTCAGGGGTACGCCCGGGCCACCGTCGACGTACCGCCGGCGAGCTGGGCGGACGCGGTGCGCGCGGCGCGCGACGACGCCGAGCTGGGCTGCGACTTCCTCGACTGGCTGTCGGCGGTGGATGAGCTGGCCGACGGCTTCGACGTGGTGGCGCACCTCTGGTCGGTGCGGCACCGGCACGGGCTGCTGCTGCGCACCCGGGTCCCCCGGGACACGCCGGTCGTGGCCTCGGTGGTCGACGTCTTCCCCGGCGCGGCGTGGCACGAGCGGGAGACCCACGAGATGTTCGGCATCGACTTCGCCGGGCACGGCGAGCTGCGGCCACTGCTGCTGCCCCCGGAGTTCGAGGGGCACCCACTGCGCAAGGAGTTCGTGCTGGCCTCCCGCGTGGCGAAGCCGTGGCCGGGCGCGAAGGAGCCGGGCGAGTCGGAGGCGGGCGGCGGTCGCCGGCCGGTCCGGCCGCCGGGCGTGCCCGCGCCGGGGGAGTGGGGGACGACGCCCACGCCGGCCGGCGCGGCCGGCGTCGGCGAGGGCCCACGCGGCGGTACGCCGGCCCGCCCGGCCCGCGAGCGCCCCGCGCGCCCGGCCCCGGGTGAACGCCCGGCCCGGCGGGAACCCGCCCCGCCGCCGGCGGAACCCGGCCCGCTCGGGCGCCCGCTGCCGGGGGAGCGACCGACCGGTCCGCCGCGGCAGGAACCGGCGGACGACCGGCCCGCCGGCCCGGCCCGGCCCGACGCGGGCTCCGGCGTCGAGGCGGGGGAGGACTGATGCCGGACTGGTTGGAGCTGGTCCTGCGGGTGGCCGGAGTGCTGGTCGCGTTCCTCACCCTGCCGCTGATCGTCGGCCAGGCCGAGCACAAGGTGATGGCGCACATGCAGGGCCGGCTCGGCCCGATGTACGCGGGCGGCTTCCACGGCTGGGCGCAGCTCGTCGCGGACGGCATCAAGTTCGTGCAGAAGGAGGACGTCACCCCGCGCGAGGCGGACCGGCCGGTGTTCCGGCTGGCGCCGGCGGTGGCGCTGGTGCCGTACCTGCTGGTGCTGCTGGTCATCCCGCTCGGCCCCGCGGGCCTGGTCGCCCAGCCGCTGGACATCGGCCTGTTCTTCGTGCTCGCCGTGGTGGGCATCGGAGTGCTGGCGGTGCTCATGTCGGCCTGGGCGTCGGCCAACAAGTACAGCCTGCTCGGCGGGCTGCGCGGCGCGGCCCAGTTGCTCGGCTACGAGCTGCCGCTGGTGTTGGCCGCCGCCTCGGTGGCGATGGCGGCCGGCACGCTGAGCCTGAGCGGCATCGTCGAGGCGTGGCGGCCGTGGTGGCTGCTCTGGCAGGCGCCGGCCATGGTGATCTTCTTCGTGGCCGGGCTGGCCGAGATCCGCCGCCCGCCGTTCGACATGCCGGTGGCCGACTCCGAGCTGGTCTTCGGCTACATGACCGAGTACACCGGCCTGCGTTTCGCGTTCTTCCTGCTCGCCGAGTACGTCGGCATCGTGGTGATCGCGGCGCTGACCACGGTGCTCTTCCTCGGCGGCTGGCAGGGCCCGTTCGCCGACGCGCAGCTCGGTTGGCTGTGGACGCTGCTCAAGGTGTTCGCCGTGGCGTTCGTGATCATCTGGCTGCGGGTGAGCTACCCCCGGCTCCGCGAGGATCAGCTCCAACGCCTCTGCTGGCTGGTCCTGGTCCCCCTCGCGTTGGCCCAGCTCGTCCTCACCGTCGCCGTCCGCCTGGCGCTGTAAGGCGGGGCCCCCTCTTAACGCATTCCGCACAGGAGGGGGCCCCGCTTAACGCCACAGCTCAGCGCAGGGGAGTGTGGGCGGGGTCCACGCGCTCGGCGGGGGGCGGAGGCGGGGGTGGGGTGCCGTCGCCGAAGGGGCGACCGCCCAGATCCTCGCGGCCGTGCGGGGTCAGCCAGTTCGACAGGTCCGGGCCGAGCGGCACGATGCCGGTCGGGTTGATGTCCCGGTGGACCTCGTAGTAGTGCCGCTTGATGTGGTCGAAGTCGATCGTGTCGCCGAAGCCCGGCGTCTGGAACAGGTCCCGGGCGTACGCCCAGAGCACCGGCATCTCGCTCAGCTTCTGCCGGTTGCACTTGAAGTGCCCGTGGTAGACCGGGTCGAAGCGGGCCAGCGTGGTGAACAGCCGCACGTCCGCCTCGGTGATCGTGTCGCCGACCAGGTAACGCTGGCCGGTCAGCCGCTCGCTCAGCCAGTCCAGCCGGTCGAAGAGCCGGTGGTACGCCTTGTCGTACGCCTCCTGGCTGCCGGCGAAGCCGCACCGGTAGACACCGTTGTTGACGTCGGCGAAGACGACCTTGTTGACCTCGTCGATCTCGGCGCGCAGCGGCTCCGGGTACAGCTCCGGCGCGCCCGGCCGGTGGTACGCGGTCCACTCGGTGGACAGGTCCAGGCTCATCTGCGCGTAGTCGTTGGTCACCACCTGGCCGGTGGGCACGTCGACAAGCGCCGGCACGGTGATGCCCCGCTCGTACCCGGGGAAGCGGGCGAAGTAGGCGTCGGCGAGCCGCTCGATGCCGAGCACCGGGTCCTTGCCGCCGGGGTCGAGGTCGAACGTCCAGCTCCGCTTGTCGTGCGTGGGACCGGCCACGGCCTGCGAGATGGCGTCCTCCAGCCCGAGCAGCCGGCGCACGATGATCAGCCGGTTCGCCCACGGGCAGGCCCGGCTGACCGCCAGCCGGTAGCGGCCCGGTTCCACCGGCCAGCCGTCCCGTCCGTCGGCGGTGATCCGGGTCGCGATGTACCGCTGGTCGCGGGTGAACTCGCCGCCCGGTTCCACGTACTTGCCGCCGGTCCGGTCGAGGATCTCGTCGTCGCTGCCGCCCACGCCCACCTCCCAGGTTGTCGTCGCCTCCCATCATGGTCGCTCGGACCGGTCCCGGCAGTTCGAGCGGCGGAGACGGCCGCCACGACCGTTCGAGCGGCGGAGACGGCCGCCACGACCGTCCGAGCGGTGGAGACCGTCGCGCCGGTCCGTCCCGGCGGGCCGGGTGCCGTCGAGCCGGCATAGGCTGCCGGCCGTGACCGATCTGGAGGCGGCGGCCCGACGTTTCATCGCCGACGTGTGGAACGCCGGCCGCGAGGAGAGCGCGTACGAGCTGGTGGCCCCGGAGTGCCCCGGGCTGGGCGGCGCCGGGCCGGACGCGGTGCTGGCCGGGCACCGGGACCGGCGGGCGTCCTTCCCGGACCTGCGCTACAAGATCGTCGAGCTGGTGCCGGGCGACGGGCGGGTCGCGGTGCACTGGCGGGCGGCCGGCACCCAGGCCGGGCAGTTCGGCCCGGTGCCGCCGACCGGGCGGGTGGTCAGCTACTCCGGGGCGTCGTTCCTGCGCTTCGACGACGCCGGGCGGATCGTGGACGTGTGGAGCGTCAACGAGCTGTTCCAGGTGCTCCAGCAGCTCGGTGTGGAGATGTTGCCGCCGCTCACACCCGGCGGGGCGTGATCCGGCTGATCGGCAGGTTCACCGGGAACGGCTCGCCGGTGTCGACGAACGTGGTCCACCGACCGGTCTCCGTGTAGACCTCGTGCACCGGATCGATCTTGTAGGTGTGGACGACGAGACCCTCGTCCTCGATCTCGATCCGCCAGTGGAACGGGATGCCGGCCTGCGCGTAGAGCGCCGGCTTGAGAACACGGTCGATGGACCGGGTGCTGGGCGAGACGATCTCCACGGCGAGCACCACCTCGTGCGGCTCGTACCGGGACGGCTCGCGGGCGGCGGCTGCCGCGGTGGTGACCAGCACGTCCGGGATGAAGAAGCGGTCCCGGTCGAGCCGCACCCCCACCGCCTGGGTCACGTCGTACCCGGCGGGGCAGTCCTCGTCGAGGGCCACCATGAGCAGGGCAGCGATGCTCTGGTGCGTCCGGCCGCGCAGGGACAGGAGCATCGCGCCGTCGACCAGTTCGCGACGGCGACCGTCCTCCGGCAGCAGGTCCAGGTGATCGGTCGTCCAGCCGCCCACCGGCGGGCGCAGACTCTCCAGGTCGGCGGTCATCGACCGGCCCTTCCCGGTGTGTCGTTCTCCCCGCGCTCACGATAGCGCCGCCAAGAGTCGGGTGGTGGTCGCGCGCGCCGGGGGCACAGGGCAGGATGGGCGGCATGAGCGAGCACGGTGGAGTGCCCGGCGGCGGGCTGGTGAAGGGCCTGGCGGTCACGTTGAAGACGATGACCCGCCGGTCGACCACCCAGCAGTACCCGGACGTGGCGCCCGAGCTGCCGCCCCGCTCCCGTGGCGTGATCGCGCTGCTGGAGGAGAACTGCACGGTCTGCATGCTGTGCGCCCGGGAGTGCCCGGACTGGTGCATCTACATCGACTCGCACAAGGAGGAGGTGGCGGTGCCCGGCGCCGCCCGCCCCCGGCAGCGCAACGTGCTCGACAAGTTCGACATCGACTTCTCGCTCTGCATGTACTGCGGCATCTGCATCGAGGTCTGCCCGTTCGACGCGCTCTACTGGTCGCCCGAGTTCGAGTACGCCGAGTACGACATCAAGGACCTGCTGCACGACAAGGACCACCTGGGCGAGTGGATGGGCACCGTACCGCCGCCGCCGGCCCACGACCCGCTCGGCGACCCCTCGAAGGAGGAGACCACCGCCGCCCGCAAGGCCGCCGCGCCCGCCGCCCGTCCGGCCCCGACCCGGGTACGCTCCGACGACGCCGACTCCCCGGGCGGAGGCGCGGCCTCATGACCGGTGCGGACGTGCTGCTGCTCGCGCTCGGCGCGGTGGCGGTGGGCGCGGGCGCGCTGGTGGTGGGCACCCGCCACCTGGTCCGGGCCGGGCTGTGGCTGGTGGTGTGCCTGGGCGCGCTGGCCGGCGACTACCTGGTGCTCACCGCCGAGCTGGTGGCCTGGGTGCAGGTGCTGATCTACGTGGGCGCGGTGGTGGTGCTGCTGTTGTTCGCGGTGATGCTGACCCGCGCCCCGATCGGCCCCTCGGACGACCTGGACCGCCCCGGCTGGCCGGCTGCGCTGGTCGGCGCCGGCAGCGGCCTCGGCCTGGCCGTGCTGCTTGTCGACGCGTTCCGGTGGTCGCGGGTGGAGTTGCCGGCGGCGGGGACCGCCGAGCGCCTCGGCGAGCAGGTGTTCCGGTCCTGGGTGCTGCCGTTCGAGGTGCTCTCGGTGCTGCTGCTGGCCGCGCTGGTCGGCGCGATCGTGCTCTCCCGCCCGGACATCGGCCGCCCGACCAGGCCCGTCGACGCCGCCGACCTGACCGTGGGCACCGGTCCGACCGTGGGCACCGGGCCGGCCGGCAGTTCCGGGCCGGCCGGCGAGTCCGGGCCGGCCGTCGGCCTGGAACCGGCCGCCGCAGCCGCCGACGAGGGCGGACGCCGGTGAGGCCGGTCATCCCGTACGTCACCGCCGCGCTGCTGTTCGGCCTCGGCGTGTACGGCGTGCTGCGTCGCCGCAACGCGGTGCTGGTGCTGATGGCGGTGGAGTTGATGCTGAACGCGGTCAACCTGGTGCTGGTCACCGCGGACACCACGGTCCGGGCCGCGTTGCCGCACTCCGGGCAGGTGTTCGCGCTGTTCGTGATCGTGCTGGCCGCCGCCGAGATCGGCGTGGGGCTGGCCATCGTGCTCCAGCTCTACCGGCTGCGGGCCAGCGTCACTGTCGACGACGTTCCGCTGGCCGAGCGGTCCTCGGAAGGCGCGGCCCGATGAGCGCGTCGACGGTCTGGCCGGCGGCGGTGCTGCCGGCCGCGCCGCTGGTCGCCGGCCTGCTCGGGCTGCTGTTGCCGCCCGCGTCGCACGGGGACCGGGCGCCGGCCCGGAAGCTGGCGGTCGGGCTGGGGGTGACCGGCGCGGCGGTGGCGTCGTTGGCCGCGCTGGCGTTGCTGGTCCGTGTGGACGGGCCGGTGGAGGCGGCCACCACCTGGGTCGAGGTGGGCGGGCTGAGGGTCACGCTGGGCCTGCGGCTGGACGGCGTGGCCGTGCTGGTCGCCACCGCGGTCACCGTGGTGGCGCTGGCCGTGCAGGTCTACTCGACCGGTTACCTGCGTCGCGGGCCGCACGACGACGTGGACGTGGACCACCGCTACCCGCCGTACGCGGCGCAGCTCAGCCTCTTCACCGCCGCCATGCTGACCGTGGTGGTCTCCGGCGACCTGATCATGCTGCTGGTCGGTTGGGAGGTGATGGGCATCTGCTCGTACCTGCTCATCGCCCACGACCGGCGGCTGCCGGAGGCGCCCGGCGCGGCGGTGAAGGCGTTCCTGGTCACCCGCGTGGGTGATGTGGGCTTCCTGCTCGGCATCGCGCTGCTCGGCGTGGGCGCGGGCAGTTTCCGGATCGCCGACGTGCTGGCGCACGACTACGGCACCGGCACGCTGACCGCCGCCTGTCTGCTGCTGCTGGCCGGCGTGGCCGGCAAGAGCGCCCAGTTCCCGCTGCACACCTGGCTGCCGGACGCGATGGCCGGCCCGACGCCGGTCTCCGCGCTGATCCACGCCGCGACCATGGTCGCCGCCGGGGTCTACGCGGTGGCCCGGCTGTTCCCGCTGTTCGAGCGGGCCCCGGCCGCGCTCGCCGTGCTGGGCGTGATGGCGGCGGTCACCATGCTGCTGGGCGCGTTCGCGGCCACCGCCCAGGACGACCTCAAGCGGGTGCTGGCCTGGTCGACGGTCTCCCAGATCGGGTACATGACCGGCGCGCTCGCGGTCGGCGCGCCGGCCGCCGCGCTGTTCCACCTGCTCACCCATGCCGCGTTCAAGGCGCTGCTGTTCCTCGCCGCCGGTGCGGTGATCCACGCGGTGGGCACCACGCTGATGTCCCGGATGGGTGGCCTGCGCGCCGCCATGCCGGTCACGTTCTGGTGCATGCTGGTGGGGCTCGGCGCGCTGGCCGGGGTGCCGCCGCTGTCCGGTTTCTGGAGCAAGGACGGCGTGCTGGCCGCCGCCGAGGCCGCCGCGCTCGACGACGCCGGCCCGACCGCGCCGTGGGTGGGCTGGCTGGTCTGGCTGGCCGGGCTGCTGGGGGTGGCGGTCACCGCCTGGTACGCGACCCGCCTGCTGCTGCGCGTGTTCTTCGGCGCGACCCGTACGCCGCTGCTCCGACCGCACGATCCGCCGGCGTCGCTGCGCTGGCCGGTGCTGCTGCTGGCGGTGCCGGCGGCGCTGCTCGGGCTGGCCGCGTTCGCGCCCTGGTTCGCCGACCGTCTGCGGGTGCCGGGTGACGCCTCCGGCGAGGCGGTCGAGCTGGTGCACCTGGCGCCGAACCTGATCCTGCCGTTCCTGCTGCTGGTGGCCGGCGCGGGCGTGGCCTGGGCCGGCTGGCGTCGGGACCCGGCCGCCGACCCGGCCCGCTTCCTGGGTCCGCTGCGGCCGGTGTTCGCCCGGGCGTTCCGGCTCGACGACGTCCAGCACGCCCTGGTCGTACGCCCGACCGGCGCGTTGGCGCGGGCCGTGCGGGCCGGCGACGAGCTGGGCGTGGACGGCCTGGTCGAGGGCGCCGGCCGGGCGGCGGTGGAGGCGGGCGGCGGGCTGGCCGCGCTGCACCGGGCGGCGCTGCCCCGCGCGGCGGCCGGCGTGCTGGCCGGCGCGTTGCTGATCGGCCTGGCGGTCGCCCTGATCGGAGTCACCTCATGACGTTCGGGCAGGTCCTGCTGGTGGCCGTGCTGGCGGTCCCGGCGCTGGGCGCGGTGGCGACCGCCGCCGTGCCGGGTGACCGGGCCGGCCGGCTGGTCGGCACCGTCGCCGCCGCGTTGACGCTGCTGGCGACGCTGCCGCTGGTCGGCGGCGAGCACGGCTGGTTCGGGTACGGTCCGCGCCCGGCGGTGCAGCCGTGGCACCGGCTCGACGTGCCCTGGGTGCCGGGCCTCGACCTGCGCTTCCACCTGGGCGTGGACGGCATCTCCTGGCCGCTGGTGGTGCTGACCGCGCTGCTCACGTTGCTGTGCTGCGGCTACACGTGGTGGCGGGTGCCGGCCGGTGGTGGCAGCGGGCGGGCGCTGGTGGCGTTGCTGCTGGTGGTCGAGGTGGGCATCCTCGGCACGTTCCTGGCGCTGGACCTGGTGCTGTTCTTCCTCTTCTTCGAGGTCGTCCTGCTGCCGATGTACGCGATCATCGCCGGCTGGGGTGGGGACGACCGGCGGCGGGCGGCCCGCAAGTTCGCGCTCTACACGCTGTTCGGCTCGGTGCTGCTGCTGGTCGGCGTCTACGTCGTGGTGGCCGCCGCGGGCACCGCCGACCTGGTCACGTTGACCGGCGGCGCCGGCCTGTCGCGGAGCACCCAGCTTGCCGCGTTCACGCTGCTGGCGTTGGCGTTCGCGGTGAAGAGCCCGCTGTGGCCGCTGCACTCGTGGCTGCCCGACGCGCACACCCAGGCGCCGACCGTGGGCAGCGTGATCCTGGCCGGGGTGCTGCTGAAGATGGGCACGTACGGGTTGATCCGGGTGGCGGTGGGGGTGGCCCCGGAGGGGGCCCGCTGGGCGTCGCCGGTGCTCGGCGCGCTCGCCGTCGCGGCCATTCTGATCGGTGGCCTGGTCTGCCTGGCGCAGGACGAGCTGAAGCGGCTGATCGCGTATTCGAGCGTGGGGCACATGGGTTTCGTGCTGCTGGGGGTGGCCACGCTCACCGCCACCGGCCTCCAGGCGGCGCTGATCGGCAACATCGCCCACGGGGTGCTCACGGGGCTGCTGTTCTTCCTGGCCGGGGCCGTCAAGGACCGGACGCACACCGGTTCGTTGGCCGAGCTGTCCGGGTTGCGGGAGACCGCGCCCCGGCTGGCCGGGCTGCTGGGCTTCGCGGCGGTGGCCTCGCTGGGGCTGCCCGGTCTGGCCGGCTTCTGGGGTGAGGCGTTCGCGGTGGTGGCGGCCGTGCGGCGGGGCGGCCCGCTGTGGCTGACGCTGGCGGTGCTGGCCGCGTTGGGCGGCGCGCTGGCCGCCGCGTACCTGTTGCGGTTGTTGCGTCGGGTCACCCACGGCCGGCCCTCCCCGGCGGTGGCCCCGCTCGGGCCGGGGCTGGCCGGCGCGGAGCTGACCGCGTGGGCGCCGCTGGTGCTGCTGGCGCTGGCGGTCGGCCTGGCCCCGGCGTTGGTCCTGTCCTACGCTTCCGGCCCGGTGGAGGCGCTGCTGGGGGTCGTGCCATGAGTCTGGTGCAGAGCGTCGACAACGTGGCGTTGCTGCCGGGCTACCTGGCCGCCGGCACCGCGATCCTGGTGCTCCTGGTGGACCTGCTGGTGGCCCGTCGGGCGGTGACGGTGGCGGTGGCGGCGCTCGGCGCGGCCGGCACCGCGGCCGGTGCGGCGCTGGTGGGCGCGGCCGGCACCCGGCGCACGTTCTGCGTCGACGCGGACTGCTCCTGGGTGTGGAACGGTCGGGCGGCGTTGGCGGCGGTGGTGATCGCGTTGCTCACGCTCGGCGTGCTGGCGATCTCCGGTCCGCTGCTGCGCGCCGGGCGCACGCCGGCCGGGGAATACTGCTTCCTGCTCGCCTGCGCGATGACCGGCGGCGTGGTGCTCGGCGCGGCCGGTGACCTGATCACGCTGATCGTGGCGTTGGAGACGTTGACGCTGCCGTTGTACGTGCTGGTCGGGCTGCGCCGGGCGAGCCTGGCCGGGGCCGAGGCGGCGGTGACGTTCTTCGTGGTCAGCGTGGTCGCCACCACGGTGACGCTGCTCGGCGCGGCGTTGCTCTACGCGGTCACCGGCAGCCTGCACCTGGACCGGCTCGGCGCCACCCTGGCCGCCCGGGACGACCTGACCGACCTGCCGCTGACCACTGTCGCGGTGGCGCTGGTGGTGGCCGGGCTGGCGTTCAAGATCGCCGCGGTGCCGTTCCACGCCTGGGCGCCGGCCACCTACGACGGAGCGCCGCTGCCGGTGGCCGCGTACCTGTCGACCGCGTCGAAGCTGGGCGGTGTGGTGGCGTTGCTGGCGGTGGTGCAGCGGGCGCTGCCGGGTGGGGTGACCGGTCCGGTGCTGGCGTTGCTGGCGGTGCTGACGATGACCGTGGGCAACCTGGTGGCGCTGCGTCAGCGGCGTACCGTGCGGTTGTTGGCCTGGTCGTCGGTGGCCCAGGCGGGCTACGTTCTGGCCCCGCTGGGCGCGTTGGCGCTGGCCGCCGGGCGCACCCCGGACGCCCGCGCCGGGGCGTACGCGGCAGCGGTCGCGTACGCCGTGTTCTTCGTGCTGCTGGAGTTGGCCGCGTTCGCCGCGGTGGTGGCGTTGCGGCCGGCGGACGGTGACGGCGGCACGCTCGCCGACCTGCGCGGCGCGGCGCGACGGCACCCGTGGGTGGGTGGCGCGTTCGCGTTGGCGCTGATCGGGCTGGCCGGGCTGCCGCCGGGCCTGGCCGGGCTGTTCGCCAAGGTGACGGTGGTGCGGTCGCTGCTGGCCGGGCACGCCGGCTGGCTGGCCCTGGTGGTGGCGTTGAACGCGGTGCTGGGCCTGGCCTACTACCTGCGCGTGACGGCGTCGCTCTACGCGGTGCCGAGCGGCGTCGCCCCGGCCCGACCGGCTCGCGCGGTGGCGGTCGCGCTCGGGGTGGCCACCGTGGCGGCCGTGGTGATCGGGGTCGCACCGCAGCTCGTGCTGGACGTGGCGGCCCGCTGACCGGTTCCTGCCCGGGTGGGCGGTCGGTTCAGCGGGTGCACAGGAATCCCCAGTCAACTTTCAGCCATGAGCCGGATGGTTGACGGGTACCGGTGTGTTGAACCGGTCAGCGGGTTCCCGTGTGGCCCCGCGGCACCGAAGGAGCGATCGTGCATCACAACCGTCTCAAGACCGCAGCGCTGCTCGGCCTGTTGACCTCGCTGATCCTCGCGGTCGGCTACTGGTTCGGCGGTAGCGGCGGTCTCGTCATCGCCGTGCTCGTCTCGTTGGTGATGAACGGCGTGACCTACTTCTACTCCGACAAGCTGGCCCTGCGTTCGATGAAGGCGCAGCCGGTCAGCGAGGCCCAGTTCCCCGAGCTCTACCGCATGGTGCGGGAGTTGTCCACGCAGGCCGGCAAGCCGATGCCCCGGCTCTACGTGAGCCCGACGTCGCAGCCGAACGCGTTTGCCACCGGGCGTAACCCGGAGCACGCGGCGGTCTGCGTCACGCAGGGCATCGTGGAGATCCTGGACTACCGGGAGCTGCGCGGCGTGATCGGGCACGAGTTGTCCCACGTCTACAACCGGGACATCCTGATCTCCAGCGTGGCGGCCGGTCTGGCCGGCATCATCACCATGCTGGCTAACATCGCCTGGTTCATCCCGTTGGGCTCCTCGGACGACGAGGACGGCCCGAACCCGGCGGTGCTGCTGCTCACCCTGATTCTCGGCCCGATCGCGGCCACCGTGATCCAGTTGGCGATCAGCCGCAGCCGGGAGTACCAGGCCGACCAGTCCGGCGCCGAGCTGAGTCGCGACCCGCTGGCCCTGGCCAGCGCGCTGAAGAAGATCCACATGGGTACGCAGGCCCGCCCGCTCGCGCCGCAGGGCCAGCTCGCCAGCACCGCGCACCTGATGATCGACAACCCGTTCAAGCGGGGCGGTGGCATCGCCGCGATGTTCGCCACCCATCCCCCGATGGAGCAGCGGGTGGCCCGGCTGGAGCAGATGGCCCGCAACTCCGGGCCGGTGCAGTTCCAGCGCTGACCCGTCCGTCCGTCACCCTCCGCCCGCGTCCGGCCCCGGACGCGGGCGGGGTCGCGTTCCGGCCGCCTCCCGAGGGGAGCCGGTCTCAGGCCGGTTCGGGAATCCGGTCCAGCCGGGTGAACAGCCCCACGACGAGCAGCAGCAGCCCCGACGCCAGATAGGCCGCGGCCGGACCGAACAGCGCGGCGGTGCCGCCGAGCAGGAAGATCCCGACGCCGGAGAGCATGATGTTGCCGGCCACCATGGTCGCCTCCACCTGCCCCATCCGCTCCCGGGGCGCCAACCGCGCGAACGTCGCCTGCGCGCCGATCAGCCAGCCGCCACCGGCGCCGATCAGCGCGTTCGCCACCGCCAGCGCCCAGAGCGGGGCGCCGATCACCACCAGCAGGCCGGCCAACAGGAACGCGGTGCCGAGCGCGCGGGTGGCCAGGACCTGGCCGGCGATCCGGGCCAGCCAGCTCCGACGCCCGACCACCAGCACGAACACGGCCCCACCGAACGACGAGGCGGCCAGCAGCACCGGTCGCCAGGCTCCGCCGGTCAGGTCCGGGGCGAGCGTCTCCGGCAGCGCCCCGGACAGCGCGGTGGTCACGGTGAGCAGCGCGACGCCGCGCAGGACCGGATGGCCGGCGATGATCCGCAGGCCGGCGGTGGCGGGTGGCCGGGGACCCCGGCTCTCCTGCCGGCCGACCGGCAGGCCGGCGAGCACCACGGCCGCGAGCAGGAACGACACCAGGTCGATCACCAGGGCCGTCCGGGGGCCGAGCGCCACCGTCATGCTCGCGCCGGCGACCAGGCCGACCACCTGGCCGCTCTGGTTCGCGAACGCGGAGAGCCCGAACAGCGGCAACCGCAGCGGCGCCGCCACCGCCTCGGCGGTGACCGCCACGTGCACGCTCGAATACCCGGCCCGGACCGCGCCGAGCAGCCCGGCGGCCACGATCGCCGGCAGCGGCTCGGGCACCACCACCGGTACGGCGATGAGCGCCGCGCCGGCCAGCGACAGCCCGACCAGCATGGTGCGTCGGGCCGGCACGTCCAGCCAGCCACTGAACACGGTCGCGACCAGCAGCGCGGGCAGTGTCCGGGCGGCGTAGACGGCGGCCGGCCCGAGCACCGAGTCGGTCTGGTCGTAGGCGAGCAGCAGCAGCGCGGCGAGCCCGACGAAGTCACCCAGCTCGGAGATGCCCCGGGCGATCAGCAGCCGGGACGCCACCGGATGCCGGAAGAGCGCCCGGTAGCCGGGCGTCGCGGGGTCGGTCATCGGGCTGACGGGTCCGCTGTCTCGACCCGCGACGGCGCACCCGCCGTGCCGCTCATCCGACCTCCGTAGACGCCGGCGGCCGACCCTGCCGCCGTTGGCATGGACTCAATTCGATGAGGAACCTACCCCGTACCGATCGGTACGGCAGCCCCTGTCCTCCGGTGAGATGTGCGGCGGCGGGAACCGGCCGGGGTCAGCGCTACTGCCCGCAGAGCCGTGCCTGGGAGAACGGCGGTCCCGGCGGCACGTGTCCCCGCCAGACATGGTTGATCGTGATGGCCAGCGTGGGGGCCTGCCAGGCCGCACCGAGCAGTTGGAACGTGCCGTACTCGCGCCGCTGCGACCGGATGTCCTCGCCGGAGAGGAACGCGATCGCCCGGTCGGTGATCGCCTTCTCCCCGAGCAGTCCCCCGTGCAGGGCGGGCACCTCGTAGACCGGGATCTGGGTGAACTGGCCGGGCGGGAGTTCCGTCGCGCTGACCGTGGGCAGGAAGGCGATCATCCGGACCCCGGGGACCGGGCACATGGTCTGGAACCGGTAGAACGGCGCATGGTCCAGCAGCGAGCGGATGAACGGCTCGTCCGGACTGTCGCCGCCCCCGCTGAGGCGGGCCGCCAGCGCGAAGATCCCGCGTAGCTGCCAGCCGGGGGTGATGCCCCAGCCCGCCGCCGCGTCCTCCGGGGGGTAGTAGTCGCGGGCGGCGCGGACCAGTGGGCTGAACATCAGCAGCGCCTTCACCGGGGAACTCGGCCGGTCGCGCAGGTAGGTCCGCCCGACCATCGCCCCTTCGCTCTCGCCGAGCAGCGCCACCGGCCGGCCGGTCCGGGCGTGCAGCGCGTCCACCTGCCGGGCGAGCAGGACCGAACTGGAGTCGAGCGAGCGGTGCGTGTCCCGGGACTGGTAGGGCTTCGGACGACCGGCGGCGTCCGGACCGGTGTAGGAGAACGTCTCCGCCATCGGGTCGACGGCGGGCCGCCCGTCGTACCGCGAGTTGTGCGGGCCGATCACGATCACCGCGTACCGGACCGAGGCGGGCAGCCGTCGGTCGAGCAGCAGCGGCCGGAACGCGCCCACCTGGTACGACGGACTCGACGTCACCACCTGCGCCGCCAGCGGGATGGCCAGTGCGAGCACCACGACGAACGGGGTCACCGGCACCCGGGGCCAGTGGACCCGGGACGGCAGCAGCGCCGCGCGTACCGACCGGTTCCACAGCAGGCCGTTGGCGGCCCCGGCGAGTGCCGCCACCAGCAGCGTCCACCAGCCGGGCACCCGCCAGACCACCGCGCCGGCGACGGTGATCACCACGAAGTCGAGCAGCGACCAGCCGACCAGCGCCGCCGACGGCAGGCCGCGCCATCCGTGGGAGTTGACCGCGGCCCGTTGCAGGAACGGCGCGAGCAGCAGCATCGGCCCCACCGCGGCGAACACGAACCAGGACAGCGACACCACGCCCGCGGCGACGGCGAGCGCGGCGAACGGGGTGACGATCACCGCGGTCAACGCCGCGATCCCCAGGTTGCGCAGCAGGATCCGCCGGCTGGCCGGCCGGGGCGCCTCGACCGGCCAGGCGAGGCTCACCAGGGCCGCGCAGAACAGCCCTCGCAGCCCGATGACGACCACCAGCCCGAGCACGTACGCCTGCCAGGAGTCGTGGTAGACCAGCAGCCACCGCATGTCGGTGTACGAGTCGTACGGCCAGACCGCCGAGCCCTGCGGCGAGAGGCCCTCCGCGCTGCGGAAGTCAAGCGCCAGGAACAGCACGTTCTGGAGCACCGGGACGGCCGCGGCGAGCGCGACGAGCCCGAGCAACCTGCCCCTCGGGTGGCTCACCGCGCTCCTCCTCGACCCCGGTATCCCTCCCGACTCTCCGACGCCTGGTGGCCGCGGCGGGACGGAATGCCGGAAATCGCTGGCGCGATCCGGGTGGGCCGGGCCACTGTGAGGCAGCCGACCGTTTCCATCGCCCCCGGTCGGCGTTAGGGTCGAAAGGCTTCTGACTCGTTACATCCCTGGAGGTCGACAGTGGCCGCGCTGCGCCAGTACCTGGGTGTCTGGCGGATCCCCGGCGCGCCGATGCTGTTGATCCTCGGCATCATCGGGCGGCTCGGGATCGGCATGACCCCGCTGGCGCTGCTGCTGGTGGTCGAGCAGGTCACCGGCCGCTACTCGCTCGCCGCCGTCGCCGGTGGCATCTACGCGCTCTCCGGCGCCGCGCTCAGCCCGATCGCCGGCCGGATCGCCGACCGGGTCGGTCCCACCCCGGTGTTGCTGGCCACCGCGCTGGCCCACCCGCTGGCGCTGCTCGGGCTGCTCGGCGCCAGCCGCTCCGACGCCGGCAACCTCGCCCTGATCTACCTCGCGGCGGGCGTCGCCGGTGGCACGTACCCGCCGCTGACCGCCGCCATCCGGGGCGCCTGGAACGACCTGACCACGCCGGCCAGCGGGCGCGGGCACCTGCGCAACACCGCGCTCGCGGCCGAGACCTCCCTGTTCGAGGTCGTCTTCGTGCTCGGTCCGCTGCTGGTGGCCGGCTTCGTGCTGTTCGCCGACGCGTCCACCGCCCTGCTCGGCGCCGCCGTGGTCACCCTGGTCGGCACCGGATCGGTCGCGCTCGGCCGGGTGATGCGCGCCTGGCGCCCGCACCCGCGCGAACACCACGCCCGGGGGCTCGGCCCGCTGCGAGTCGGTGGCTTCCCCGCGCTGCTGCTCTGCGTGGCCAGCCTCGGCATCGCGTTCGGCGCGTCCGGCGTGATCGTCCCCGCCTTCGCCGGCAACAGCGGCGCCGCCGACCCGGAGAGCCTGGCCGGCGTGCTGCTCGCCGTCTGGGGCATCGGCAGCGCCGCCGGTGGCTTCACCTTCGGGGTACGCAAGCCGGCCGCCAACATGACCCGCCAGTTCGCCTGGCTGCTCGGCGCGGTGGCGGCCAGCTTCGCCGTCTTCGCGGTGATGCCCGGCCCGGCCGCGCTCGGCGTCGCGCTGGTGCTCGGCGGCGCCGCCATCGCGCCCGCGCTCACGCTGGAGAACACGCTCGTCGGGCGGATCGCCCCGGCCGGCATGCTCAACGAGGCGTACACCTGGGTGGTGACCATGTCGGTCGCGGCGAGCGCGGCCGGCGGCGCGGTCGCCGGCCTGATCGTCGACCACGCCGGCGGCGTGCCGTGGGCGTTTCTCTTCGCCGGCGCGGCCGTCGCCGTCGGGGCCGTGGTCGCCGCACTGCCCACCGGCCCGATCGCCCGCGCCGAGGCGTCCGCGGTCCGCGCCGAGCAGTCGCTCGCCGCCTGAGCCCCTCCTGCCCGCTCCCTCGCGCCGCTCCCTCGCGTTGATCATGAAGTTGGCGGCAACCTGCGCCCGATTTGTCACCGCCAACTTCATGGTCAACGCGACAATTCCCGGGCCGGCGGAGCGCGCCCGCCCCGGCCGCCAGCAGACCCAGCGCGACGGTCCCGACCGCGCACACCAGCAGCGTGGGCCGTGCGCCCAGCGCGACGGTCGCCGGGCCGCCCAGCATCGTGCCCAGCGGCACCGCCAGCACCGTCACCGCGCCGTTGGCGGCCAACACCCGGGGCAACTCCGCCACGCCGGCCCGCCGCTGGAACAACGCGGTCGCGGTCGGCAGGTAGGGCGCCCAGACCAGACCGGCCACCGCGAACGCCGGCAACGACACCACGACCGGCGCGCCCAGACCCAGCGGCAGCAGCGCCGCCCCGAACGCCACCACGATGCCGAGCAGCGTGGGCCGCAGCGGCCGGTCCCGCAGATGACCGGTGAGCAGCCCACCGGCCAGCGACCCGACGCCGAACGCGGTGTAGTAGCCGCCCAGCGTCGCGGCGGACGCGTGCAGGTCCTCGGTCACGTGCAGCGGCATCGCCACGTAGAACGGCCCGAACAGGAAGAAGAACCCGCAGCTCAACGCCAGCAGGCCGAGCAGCGACCGGTCCCGGCCGATGACCCGGAACCCGGAGGTACGCGACGGGCCGGCGCCCGCCGCCCGACCCGCGCGACGGCGTACGGCCGGGACCACGAGCCGGTAGCTGACCGCCAGTACCGCGAAACTGGCCGCGTCGATCGCGATCACCCACACCGCGCCCGTCCCGGCGATGAGCAACCCGGCCAGCGGCGGCCCGACCACGGTGGCCGCCTGCCCGAACAGCCCGAGCAACGCGTTGCCGGCCAGGTGGTCCCGCTCCGACAGCAGCTCGGCCACCAGCGTGAACCGGCCGGCCGACCCCCACGGGTGCAGCAGCGAGGAGGCGGCGAGCAGCGCCACGTACAGCCCGACGTCCAGCACCCCGGCGAGGTGCGCGACCGGGATCGCCCCCAACGCCAGCGCCCGCAGCGTCGCGTCCCAGCCGGCGAGCTGCGCCCCGCTCCGCCCGCCCAGCACGCGCCCCAACAGCACCGCACCGGCCGCGCCCGGCAACGTGTACGCCGCCACCGCGAACGCCGTCCAGATGCCGCGCTGCCCGGCCGGTGCGAGTTGCAGCGCCAGCCACGTGACCGCGACCAGGGCCAGCCCGTCACCGAGCGCGGAGACCGCGAGCCCGGGAAGCAGCCGGCGCAGCACGGGTTGGGCGAGGACCGGGCGGTAGGGGAGGAGCGGCATGGCTCCCACCCGACCGCACGGCGGGCCCTCACCTCAACGAAGTTGCCTCAGGGCAGAAGAACTGGCGTCATACGGGTCACGGGCGGCCAGCGCGGCGGCCTCCGACACTCCGAGCCGGTGGCCGACCCGCCGCCGCGCCCGTACCTGGGCACTCGTGCGGGGCCGGAACTTCGGCTCCCGCCCGCAGCCGCACACCTCGAACCCCTCGTACCGCAGGCCCGCCCCGAGCACCGCCGCGACCGCCGCCCAGCCGGAGTCGTTCCGGCGGCGGGGCGCCGCGAAGTCGTGCCCGGCGAACACCATCGGCCGCCGGCACGACGTGCAGCGGTGCGTCGCGTCGTCCCAGGCGTACTTGTGGCTGCGACGGCACGGCACGCACACGTAGTGGACCCGGTAGAAGGTCATGGCGTACCGGCACATGCCGGCAGCGTAGCGGCGCGGCGGACGAAGGTCGCGGCGGTTACCGCGCCTACCGGTAGTTGGTGAACTGGAGCGCCACCCCGAAGTCCTCGCCCTTGAGCAGCGAGATGACGGCCTGAAGGTCGTCCTTCTTCTTTCCGGTGACGCGGAGCTGGTCACCCTGGATCTGCGCCTGCACGCCCTTCGGGCCCTCGTCGCGGATCTTCTTGCTGATCGCCTTGGCCTTCTCCGTGTCGATGCCCTGGATCACCTTGGCGTCGATCTTGAAGATCTTGCCGGACGACCGGGGGTCGCCCGCGTCCAGCGACTTCATGGAGATGTTCCGCTTGATCAGCTTCTCCTTGAAGACGTCAAGCGCGGCGCGCACCCGCTCCTCGGTCTCCGCCTGGAGGCTGATCGCCTCCTCGCCCGACCAGGAGATCTCGGCGCCGGTCCCACGGAAGTCGAACCGCGTCGCGAGCTCCTTCTCCGCCTGGCGGAGCGCGTTGTCGACCTCCTGGCGGTCAACCTTGCTCACGATGTCGAACGACGGGCTCGCTGCCATGATCATGCTCCTGCTGTCCGGCGGTGTGTCCTGATCCGTCCCGCACTGACCAGCGTGGGACCCCCTGACGGTACCCCGTTGCGCAGGGGCCGGGGACAACCGCTATCCTTGCTTCCGCTGCCGCGTCACGACGCGGTGGGTGCCCTGGCGGGTTGCCCGAGCGGCCAATGGGAGCGGACTGTAAATCCGTCGCGAAAGCTTCAGAGGTTCGAATCCTCTACCCGCCACCAGGTGCAGATGCGGCCCCTGACCAGCAGGAATGCTGATCGGGGGCCGTTGTCGTTGATCTAGCCGAGTCCGGCTGAGTCCAGCCGTTGACGACTGGTTGTGGGCAGATGGTGGGCAGATCGATCTTGCCCGCTGAAGGCTCTTCTGGGGCTGTGAACGCTGGCGTTGGTGACCTTGGTCCGGTCTGGCGGAGTCCGTGCGTGTAGCGATTGGCTGAGGGATCCGCAGTGAGGTGTCGCCGGCTGGGGGAGAGGGACCGGGGGCAAGCCAGTCCCGGGGTTGGACTGGCGCGGCAGTCGGAAGCCCTGACCGTCGACGAGGCCGACCGGCTTGGCTTCCGTACCGCCTGGCCGTGATCGTGCCGCCGGCCGCATCAACGAACTCGGGGCGGCGGTCCGGCGGCAGTCGGTGGCTCTCCGCCCCGGCGCCGGAGGCGGCCGGGGCGGCTTGCCGCCGGCCGGGTTACCGCCCCGCGACGCGCGGAGCGCGGCGCCTTGATCTAGAACAGAGGAAATCGGCAGCGATTGTCCTTGACGGCAAATACCAGCGAGGATCGTGCTCGGGCCGGCTCACGTTCTGGTGTCGGACCCACCCATTCGCTGTGAACTAGACTCGGGCACTCTTGGTCGGTACGGTTATCTATCTGGCCCTGATGCCTGATGCATGGGAGTACGATGCGCGCTGATAGTGACGTCATTCGGAGATTCGAGCTGGCGCAAGATGCGTTGGTCCTTCAGGCGTCCGACCTGTCTCTTGAAACGGTGGCCTCGATGGTCGAGGGCGAGGCTATCGATGTGCGTCCCCAGTTTCAACGTCGTGAAAGGTGGGATGCGGCTAAGCAGTCGGCTCTAATCGAGTCTTTCTTGCTAAACATCCCCGTGCCTCCGGTATACCTGGCTGAAGATGATTTCGGAAGCTATTCGGTAATTGATGGAAAGCAGCGACTGACGGCGATTCATGAATTCATGAGAAACCGCCTCTCCCTCTCGCTTCTTAGTAGGTTCGAGGAGCTTAACGGTTACCGGTTTAGGGATCTTCCCCCTTCATTAAAGAACGCGCTGCTTGTTCGTCCGTATATTCGCGCAGTTACACTCCTGCGCCAGAGTGACCCTGCAACGAAGTACGAGGTCTTTCACCGTTTAAACTCGGGTGGCCAGCCGCTCAACGCCCAAGAGATCCGTAACGTAATATACCGAGGCACCCTCAACGATCTGCTCGTGAAGCTGTCGGAAAACTCCTTCCTTCGCCATCAGCTAAAGATTCGTGATACCAGGTCTCCTGCATACAGGGCAATGCTGGATGTCGAGTATGTCTTAAGATTCTTCACCCTCATGGATTCTTGGCAGCAGTTTTCGGGTGACTTTCGGTTGTCTATGGACATTTACATGCAGAGGAATCAGAACCCCGACTCTAAGTCACTAAATGATTTATCCTCCGCCTTCCTAAACGCAGTAAGTAGCTGTGAGCGACTCTGGGGTGCTAACGCTTTCAAGCGGCCCGACAGGGCTGCATGGCGAGACCAAGCGTTGGCTGGGATGTATGACAGTCAGATGATTGCCGTTAGTCTGGTTTCCCCTGCCGTAATCGAGAAATTGGGGCGCAGAAAGGGGCGCGCGGAGCAGGTCACTCGCAGACTTTTTGAAGACGATACCTTTGAGGATGCGGTCCGTGTCGCAACCAATACGCCCTCAAAAGTAAAGTACAGAGTTAGCGAAATGGCCAATGCGCTACGCGAGGCGGCTGAATAGCGCATGTCGGTCACGCGTCGCAACTTCTTAGACAGAGTTGTTGCCGTGCAGGATGCACTCGCACAGCCACTTCTTATTGACCAGGCGCTTACTGAAACCTCTCACAACAACCGTGCTCGGATCCTGCGCAATGGCCTAATGGTTGTGACGTTCAGTGCACTTGAAGACTTCATACGCGAGAGATCGGCAGAGGTCCTAGCCTATATCAGTAGAACTGCGCTCGTATTCTCCGATCTCCCCCGCGACTTGGTCCTTGCTGCCACTGTGGAGGTTATGCGGGCGGCTCATGCCCATGCAAAGATGGCGAGCCGCCAGGGGGACGATCCGGTGCCGCTTCTGCAGCAGGCCGCGTCCGAGGTCGCAAGCACTCTCAACGGTCCGTTGCACATATCGAAGTTTTCACTGGGCTACAGCGGGTCCAATGTGGGCGCGGATGAAGTGGGCAATATTCTCAAGACGCTCCATGCTGCGGATCCATGGAATGAAATGACAAGGCTTGGTTCTCGCGTCGGTCTGGGGGCAGTGCCACTCCGTGATGCATACGCCCAAGGGCTGAGGCTGCGCAATCGGGCGGCGCATAAGGCGGACTCTAATATTCAGCCAAGTGAGTTGCTTACCTTCTGTCAGCAGGCTAAGGCAATCGCTCTTGGGTTCGACCTCCTTGCCAGTAGGGCGGCACGTTTAATTCATGATAGCGCCACCAGTTTCGCGCAAGCTTCGCGGCCGAAGTTGGCGGATGATATCTCTATTGTTTTCGTCGATTTTGATGGTAGGCGCTACGCCTGCAAAAGGGAGAACGCGCGCCGAGCGCTAAAGACCGACCTTGACCGGAACGCCATCTGGTTGCACGCTATTTCGAAAGCTCGCGTGAGTTACGATGCTGTGGTAGAAAGAGACAAGAGTGGAACGGCGATCCGTTGGGAGAGCACAGACTGCGCTTGAGCGGACTGCGATGATTATAATCAGGCGGGCTGCACTTCTATTGATCTTCTGGTCTTACCCGATAGACTCGGATAACCGTCTCCGTGCGTCCTTCCACCCATTCGACGCTCTCGTATTCGGTCAACAGTGCCCCGGCCTCAATGCCGAACAGGCCTGCTAACTCTGCATCCGCAGCCGTTCGCCACCCTCGGCACCCCTCCCGACTACATCCGCACCGCTGCGGCGCGGACTTCAACGACCTGGTGGCGGTCAAGCCTTCCCGATCCTGCGACCACGAGAAGATCGAATATCGCTGGGGACGCCTGGTGCTCGCCGGCACCTCGCCGCGCGCCGGCTCGCACTGGACCGACGACGGCGGCTCCCACGAGCGGCGCGGCCTCAAGCACCGGGGTAGGGCCGAGACTCGCACGGTCCCGATTCCGCCCCGGCTGGTCGAGCTGCTGTGCGCGCACGTCGACAATCACGGGGTCGCCCCAGATGGCCGCTTCTTCCGGGGCCTCCACGGTGGGCCGCTTTCTGAGTCGGTCTACGACCGGTGGTGGAAGCTCGGCCGCGAGAAGGCGCTGACCGCATCACAGGTCGCCTCGCCGCTCGTCCGCCGGCCCTACGACCTCCGGCACGCGGCGGCCTCGCTCTGGCTGAATGCCGGCGTCCCGCCGACCGAGGTTGCCCGGCGCCTGGGCCACGGCGTCGCCGTCCTGCTCCGCGTCTACGCCAACTGCATCGACGGCGGTGACGACAGCATGAACGACAAGATTGGTGACGCCCTCGGATGACGTTCCTGCCAGCCCGGGTCACATTTGCGGACGTCCGGCCGAGCACCGATGTGGACGAGGTGCGCTAGAAGTAGGGAGTGGAGTTTCCTGTGCCCCAAGCTTCAACCCGGCCGGAGGTCCTTGTCGCGGTTGGTTCCGTTTCAGCCACCGACAGCCCTGTGCCAGAGCTGCGGCTCTGGGGAATCCGTCGGTCAATCGCCTTGGCTGTTGCGATTGCGTTGCTGTTAGTTGGCAGTCTGATCACTGCGGCGCTCTGGTATGCGGGGTGGCCTGGTGTTAAGCGGGATGCGACTGTTACGGCAGCTACCCTGTTCGACCTCTTAAAGCTTGTGTTCGCCGTTGTGGCCGGCACCGGCGGTGTGGCAGCCCTGGTGGTCGCCTACCGTCGGCAGCGCGTAACAGAGCACACGAACGCGCTGGCGGAGTTCGCTCACCAACTGGCGCACGCTGCTGATCTGCGGGCCGAAGTGACCAAGGCTCTCGCTGAGGCGGCCGACGAACGGGCAAAGATCGAGACCGATCGCAACGGCGTCCGCCTTTTCAACGAACGCTTTGCCAAGGCATCCGAGCAGCTTGGGTCGGAGAAGGCTGCCGTACGACTGGCTGGTGTGTACGCAATGGCCGGTCTTGCTGATGACTGGCTGAAAGGGCGGCAGACCTGCATCGACGTCCTTTGCGCCTACCTGCGCATGCCCTACGCCCCTCTGGCGGACGCGGTCAGGGAAACGCCAGCACCGGCTGACGACCAAGTGCCGATCATGGGCATTGAGACGGCCAGGATCGCTCGCGAGGAGCGGGAGGTACGTCGCACCGTCGTCCGACTAATTGGCGGACATTTACGCCTCGGCGCTGAGGAGGAAACCTCATGGAGTGGCTGCGACTTCGACTTCACCGGCGCGGTCTTCGACGGCGGGGATTTCTCGCATGCGTTGTTCAGCGGCGGGAAGGTGTCCTTCGATGAGGCGTTGTTCAGTGGCGGGAGGGTGTCCTTTCATCAGGCGAAGTTCTGCGGTGGGGAGGTATCCTTCCTCGGCGCGAAGTTCACTGGTGGGGAAGTGTCCTTTAGCAATGCGTCCTTCAGTGACGGAACGACGTCTTTCGGTAGAGCGGAGTTCAGCGGTTCGAAGGTGAACTTTGACGAGGCGAACTTCAGTGGCGGGCAGGTGTCCTTCTCGGGGGCGAAGTTCGCTGGTGGAGATGTTTCCTTCAACAATGCATCGTTCAGTGGCGGGCAGGTCTTCTTCCTCTTTGCGTGGTTCAGTAGCGGGACTGTGTCTTTCTTTGGGGCGAAGTTTAGAGGTGGGGGAGCGTCGTTCTACGGTGCGAAGTTCAGAGGTGGAGACGTTCTCTTCTTCGATGCCTCCTTCTCTGGTGGAGAGGTGTCCTTCGACAATTCGGTGTTCAGTGATGGACAGGTGTCCTTCTTTCAGGCGGCTTTCAACGGTGGGCATGTCTCCTTCAGCGATGCGGTATTCAGCGCTAATGGGCGGCTGTCCTTCCCTGAGGCGGTATTCGGTGGGGGAAGGGTGTCTTTTGTGAGCCAGTTCAATGGCGGAGAAGTCTCCTTCGAGGGGGCTTGTTTTAAAGGCGGACAGTTGTCCTTCCAGGGGTCGAATCTCCGAGTTCCGCTCAAGTTTGATGCTTGGCCGGAGGGCTATCCGCCGGATGGCTTGGTCCTTCCATAAGCATTGATTCCGTAGGCGTGGGCATATAGTGGGCTGCGCGTCGACTGGCTTGCGATCGAGGGAGTAGATGGCCAGGTCACGCAGGTTGAGGCAGGTGAGAATACGGACGCTCTGTAAATCCGTCGCGAAAGCTTCAGAGGTTCGAATCCTCTACCCGCCACCAGGTGCGGATGCGGCCCCTGACCAGCAGGAATGCTGATCGGGGGCCGCTTTCGTGATTCGCGGACCCCTTTCGGATGCCGAAGCTCAGCTATGGGAGCTGTCCTTCACGAACTCGACGAAAGAGTTCCAGTGCGCCGAGCTGAACGTCAGCGACGGACCGGCGACGTCCTTGCTGTCCCGTACGCCCACGACGCCCGGAAGATTGTCGGCAACCTCGACACAGTTGCCCTCGTTGCCGCTGTAGCTGCTCTTCCGCCAGCGGGCCGTGGTCATCTCAGTCATCGAAAGTCTCCTTGATCACGGCACCCACCAGATCCTCGGAGGCGCGCTGGTCCAGGGCAAGGTCCCACAGAGTCTCCCAAGCCGACGAGTAAGTCTCTACCTCGCTCCGCCGATCGAGGTAGATGCTGCCGGTCATCGACTCGCTGTAGACGGTGGTCGGCTCGGCAGGCCGAGTGCCCTTCGCGGGAAAGTCGAGCAACACGAAGTTCCCTGCGACGGACGCTCGGTGTGGGCCGATGCTGCTCGGCAGTACCCGGACCCTGATATTCGTTGCCTGAGTCGCGTTGACCAGGTAGGCCAACTGAGCCCGCCAAGCCTCCACGTCACCGAGCGGCCGGTGTAGGACAGCCTCGTCGACGATCGTTTCGAAGAGGGGCGCTGCCGGACTCCTGCGAGCCAGGAGCTTCTGTCGTTCCATCCGGAGGGCGACTTTCTGGGCCACCTCTTGTGGCGTGCGGCCGGGTTTGGTCTCGAAGACCGCCGACATGTACTCGGGTGTCTGAAGGAGTCCAGGGATCAGGTTCGGCTCGTACTGCCGGATGTGGCAGGCGGCGGCTTCCAACCCGACGTACAGCTCGAACCAGGCGGGGATCGCATCGCCGTAGGCGTGCCACCAACCCCGGCTCTTGCTCTCCCGGGCGAGTGAGACGAGGACTTCGGTCAGGTCGGTCGACGTGCCGTAGAGCTGGCACATGAGGTTCACGTCGTGGGTGCGTAGCGAGGTGTGGCCGGCTTCCAGCCGATACATCTTCGCCCGTGACCACTCCAGCGTTCTCGCGGCGGCTTCCAGGTTGATGCCGGCTTCCTCGCGCGACTGCCGCAGCAGCCGGCCGAGTTGCCGACGCGGGACGGAAGATCCCGTCTCGGCCATCTGGTCCCCAATCTCCCGTCAGATGCTCCTGTGTCTCATTCCAGCCACCCTGCCCGCCCGAATGGCACGCCGTCAATCTCTATGTCCGAATCCCGCGATGAGACATTGCAGTCACGGTGTCACTACGCCACGTTGACTGCGGAAAGGGGTCGACCGACGATCGCCGGAGGTGCGCGATGCCCCGCTGGAAGTGGTTCCTACGCAGCAACGAGCCGGTCGACGTGGTGCAGCGGCCGACCGGCAACGAGCGCCCTCGCGTAATCAGGAAGCGGAACGACACGGCAAATGTCCTGCCGCTGGTCCGACCTCCCGCGGACCGGGCCGCACAGGATCGGACAGAACACCGCGAGAAGCGGCGTAACGGCGGGGCGCCGTGAGGCCGGAACGGAGACCCGACACGCCTCTCCTGGTGGCGGTGTCCTGGGCCGTCATCGACTACCACGTGGCGTACACCTGCTCGCGCTGCCGGCCGTACGGATGGTGTCCCCGTGTGGTCGTCGCCCGCGCCCGCATCCGCGCCTGGCGCAAGGTCTGCGAGCAGTGACGGAGCTGAAGCCCGGCGTGCTGCTTCTCGTCGACAGGGCGGCCGGCGTGCAGTTCGTGCGGCCGTTCCACTTCCGGCTGATCCGCGTCCTCGACTGGAGCACCTACGACGGGTGGACATGGCTGGACGGCTACCAGCTCGACGAGCAGGGCGACGCCGTGGCGCGTCGGTCGATCTTCGTCAAGCAGTGCGGGCTGAGAGCGGGCGCTGCTTCTCCACAAGCAACCAGAATGCTGGGGATGAGGCCGGCTCCGGACGGTGGACGCCGGAGCGACGGAGTGCGGGTTCCCGCCAGCCGTCCTCACTGCCCGGCACGGGAACGGACAGGCTGATGGTGCGCAGTTGGCAGGACACCCGCTCGCGGATGAACCTCGACGAGGCCCAGGTTGCCGCGCATCGGAAGCGCATGCTCGCCGAGGTCAGGGCATCGCGTGCGGAGCTACCACCCGCTCCGGTCGACCGCCCCCAAGGGCCGTCTCCGAGGACCGGCGATGACCACTGACCCCGCGTCGGAAGCCCGGTTGGTCGACGTGCCCGCCGCTTGTCTGCACCGCCGGTTCCTGGGTGGGGCGCGGTGAGCATTCTTCGGGCCGGCGACGAGAAGTTCCACTACAGCGACGGCTCCCACCGGTGGATCCCGCCGGACCCGGACTACGACCAAGAGGTCTGGGACGAGCAGGTACGCCAACACAAGCAGGGCCACCTGCGGAACGAACGCCCGAAGGTCCGCATCCGACGCCTGACCTGAGGCCGGCACCCACGCACCCATGGCGTTCCACCCACCGGCCGGGCGGCCCTCGGGTGGAACGCCATGGGTGTCTCCGGTGCCCTGATACACCCATGGCGTTCCACTCGCGGACGTCGGGGAGCGCGACTGGAACGCCATGGGTGTCTGACGAGAAGTTGCACTGCGGCGAGGGCTCGCCGGACCGGACTACGACCGGGAGGTCTGGGATGAGCAGGTGCGTCAGCACGAGAAGGACCACCCGAGGAACGGACGCCTGGTCCGAGCGCCGGCGCGCCGCCGTACAAGAAAAGGTCGTACCGTGCGGTCATGCTCTATGTCGGCCTGCTCGGCTGGGTGCTGATCCACGTGCTGGCCCTCGCCGCGGTGGTCGCCGTCGTCTGCCTCGCGCGGTGGTTGTGGCGGTCGACGCGACGCGGCGTGGCGGCGCTGCCGGGCCGGCTCCGGGCGCTGCCGGGCCGGCTCCGGGCGTTGCCCGGCCGGCTCCGGGCGCTCACGGTGGAGCCGCCGCCGGGGGCGGCGTTCAACGACGCCCGGGACGTGTGGCCGATGCCGGTGGACGACTGAGGCGGAACCGGCAGGTGAGGGGATGTGTCGGTGATTCGCCAGCGATTGACCCGTATCGCCCTCTGGTGCTGAGGCGAGTTATAGGTATGGTGGTCTATGCCCAGGGTCGTCCGAGCCACGGGGATGGGGAGTGCGGCCGGGCGCAGCGGCCCGATCGCTTCGAGGCCGCCTAGATCAGTTCGCGCTGAAGGTCGGAATACGCAATGGACGGACGGCCGCGGGGCCCCTGAGCCCGCTGATCTGGCTTCGCGTCCCTCTGGCACCGGGCCGATCGGCGAAACCTTTTCGACGGTCGGATCGGGCCTGTTCCCACCGCTTTCCTGCGTGCGGGCCCTGTGGCACGATCGTGGAACCTCCACCATCCCCGGTGTCCCATCCCCGACAGGAGAGCGAACATGTCTGGTCGAAGACTGGGCCGGCTGCTTGGCTCAATGCTGGTTTTTGCCGCTGTCATGAGTGGCGTCCTGGTCGGCGCAGGGCCGGAGCTCGGCGACATGCAGACCGCGGACGTCATCTGGAACATGCCTGCGACTCGCTGACGTTCACCGTCCCCTCCGAGCCAGGCGAACGTCGATCGACGGAAGGGGCGGCATGTCCGCACAGCCCGTCAAGGGCTCGCGGTCCAACGATCACGCTTGGCTGATCACCGGGCCGCTCGTCCTTTTCGCTGTCGTCTGTGCGACGGTGACCGGTCTGATCAGCGACCATCCGTTCGGCGGTTGGCCGCTGGCGGTGGTGCTGCTGGTGGCGATGGTCGCCGCCGGGCTTCCGGTGCTCAACTTCACCGTACGACGCCAGTCGCTCGGTGTGACGATCACCGAGATCCCGTTGGTGCTCGCGTTCTATCTGACCCGTCCGCTGACGGTGGTCGCGATCTGCACCGGGGCCGCGATCCTCACCCATCTCTGGCACCGGATGGGCGCGACGAAGCTCTGGTTCAACGTCGCCCGTGCGGCGGCCGGCTCCTCGCTCGCCGTGCTGGTGTTGCAGGTGCTGCCCCCGGTCGAGGGCGTGGGCCCGCGCACCTGGCTGACGCTGTTCACCGCCGCCATCATGGTCAACCTGGTCAGCATCACGTCGGTGGCCGGCGTCTACACGCTGGTCCAGGGCTGGCAGACCGGCCGCGACGCCTTCCGCAAGTCGCCCTCCGCGCTGTTCTCCGCCGGCATCAACATCGTCGCCGGTCTGATCGTCCTGATCCTGATCACCTCCAACTGGTGGTCGCTGGTCCTGCTGTCCGCACTGGTCTCCGCGCTGGCGCTTGTCTACCGCGCGTACGCGCAGTTCTTCCGGCAGCACCGGACGCTCTCCGACATGTACGAGCTGAGCCGCGCGGTCAGCGGCAGCGGCCAGGACGGCACGCTCGCCGACGCCCTGCTGGGCCGCGTCCGGGCGATGCTCCAGGCGGAGTACGCGACGCTCTGGCTGCCGGCGCAGCGCCGCCACCCGGAGGTGCTGCTGACCTCCCGGATCGCCGACCCGGGGCTGCTGGACGTGGCGCCCACGCCCGCCGCCCTGCGCGAGCAGGTCCGCCGGGACGGGCAGACGCTGGTGCTCACCCGCGGCGCGGGCGCCGACGGGAAACTGCGGACCGCGCTCACCGAGCAGCGGGTCAAGGACGTCATCGTGGTGCCGCTGCGCTCCGGGCAGGCGGTCGTCGGCACCCTTGAGGTGGCCAACCGGCTCGGCGCCAGCAACTCGTTCAGCCGCACCGACGTGCCGCTGCTGGAGACCGTCGCCGCGCACGCCGCGGTCGCGCTGGAGAACTCCCGCCTGGTCGACCGGCTGCGGCACGACGCCGAGCACGACACGTTGACCAAGCTGCCGAACCGGCGGCGACTCATCGCGGCGGTGGGGGAGGCGGTCAAGATCCGTGCCCCCGGCGAGGTGGTGGCGCTGCTGCTCTTCGACGTCGACCGGCTGCGCCAGGTCAACGAGTCGTTGGGCCACGCGGCCGGCGACAAGGTGCTGGTCGAGGTGGCCGAGCGGCTGCGGGCCTGCGCGCCCTCCTCGGCGCTTGTGGGTCGCGCCGGCGGGGACGAGTTCCTGGTGACGCTCCGGCTGGAGGGCGTCGAGGCCGCGCTGGACCTGGCGACCCAGCTCCGGGAGCAGATCCGGGACGAGATGGTCTTCGACGCGCTCACCCTGGACGTGGACACCGCCGTCGGCGTGGCCGTCCACCCCGACCACGGTGGGGACGCGGTGGCGTTGCTCCAACGCGTCGACCTGGCGGCCAACGCGGCGAAGTCGGTCCCGGGCAGCGTGCAGCTCTACAGCCCGGCGCTGGAGTCGCGGTCGCTGCGCCGGCTCGGTCTCGCCGGCGACCTGAAGCGGGCGCTGGAGGACGGCGAGCTGGAGGTCTACTTCCAGCCCAAGGTCACGCTGGGGGACCGCCGCCTGGTGGGCGTGGAGTGCCTGGCGCGTTGGGAACACCCGGCGCACGGCACGGTCTCGCCTGACGACTTCGTGGCGGTGGCCGAGCACACCGGCCAGCTCGGCCGGCTCACCGAGTTCGTGCTGCGGGAGAGCATGCGGCGCAGCCGCGACTGGAGCCACGGCGAGCAGCCGCTCTGCGTCTCGGTCAACCTGGCCGCCCGGACGGTGAACGACCCGCGCTTCCCGGGGCTGGTGCGGGAACTGCTGACGGAGTACGGCGTGCCGCCGCAGCGACTCACGCTGGAGATCACCGAGGCGGGCGTGCTGGACGGCACCGAACGACCGGTGCCGATCCTGCGCTGTCTGCGCGACATCGGGGTCCGGCTCTCGGTGGACGACTTCGGCACCGGCAACTCGTCGCTGGCCCAGCTACGCCGGCTGCCGGTGCACGAGGTGAAGGTGGACCGGTCGTTCGTGCAGGGCATGGCGACCGATCCGGGCGATCTGGCCATCGTCAACGCGGTGGTGACGCTCTCCCAGCAGTTCGGCCTGACGGTGGTGGCCGAGGGGGTGGAGAGCGAGCTGACCCTGGAGCTGCTCCAGGACATCGGTTGTGAGATCGGCCAGGGCTTCCTGTTCAGCCGGCCGCTGCCGTACGAGCGACTGGAGGCGTGGTTCGGCGCCCAGGTCGACCCCGAGACGGTCGCCGCGGGGGAGCTGCCGCGGCTGCGTGTGGTGCCCTGAGCAGGGATGGCACCTGTCGGGGGGATCCGATTTCACCTCCGCGACGCGGTCGTGTACTGTTTCCTCTGCGCGACACCCGAAGGGTGATCGAGCAGGCCCCCTTAGCTCAGTCGGCAGAGCGTCTCCATGGTAAGGAGAAGGTCTACGGTTCGATTCCGTAAGGGGGCTCAAAGGGTCCGGCTGGACCCGCCACGGCGGTGTAGCTCAGATGGTAGAGCAAGCGGCTCATAATCGCTGTGTCGCCGGTTCAAGTCCGGCCACCGCTACTCTCGTCCCCCGGGTCCGCCCGGTGGTCGGTGGGATGGGCGCCACAGGGCGCCCGCTTTGCATGTCCGCGTGGTCAGCGCGTAGGCTGACACGCCGTAGTTGATATCCGTGAGCGAGGAAGGCACTCCGCCGTGGCGAAGGCGACCGATGTCCGGCCGAAGATCACTTTGGCGTGTGTGGAGTGCAAGGAGCGCAACTACATCACGCGCAAGAACCGCCGTAACGACCCGGACCGCATCGAGCTGAAGAAGTTCTGCCCCCGGGACGGCAAGCACACCGTCCACCGCGAGACCCGCTGACGCCCGGCCGGCACCGCCGGCCCCGCAGCAGCATCCCGTACGCCGATTCGCACCGGTCGACGGCCTGAGAAGGCCGCTCGACCGCGCGGGTCGGCGTTCGTGTGTTCCGTGTAGGTTCGCGGCATGTCCCTGGACCCGTCCTTCGTCGGCCGGACCTATCCGCCGACCGCCCCCTACCTGGTGGGCCGAGAAAAGATCCGCGAGTTCGCCACCGCCATCGGCGCGATCGACCCGGCGCACCACGACCCGGAGGCGGCCCGGACGCTCGGCCACCCCGACGTGGTCGCGCCGCCGACCTTCCCGGTGATCATCACCATGGCGGCCAACCAGCAGATCGTCGATGACCCGGCGCTGGGCGTCGACTACAGCCGGGTGGTCCACGGCGACCAGCGCTTCGCGTACACCCGGCCGGTGGTGGCCGGTGACGAGCTGGTGTGCGTCAGCGTCATCGAGGATGTCAGCAGCCGGGGCGGGCACGGTTTCCTGACCACCCGCACCGACGTGAGCACCGTGGCCGGTGAGCCGGTGGTCGCGGTCTGGTCCAAGATCGTCGTACGTCGGGAGGAGGCGTGAGCATGGAACTGCCCGTCCAGACGTTCCGGGTGACCCGGGCGGACCTGGTCCGCTACGCCGGCGCCTCGGGGGACTTCAACCCGATCCACTGGAGCGACCGCACCGCCACCGGGGTGGGCCTGCCCGGGGTCATCGCCCACGGCATGTTCACCATGGCGCTGGTCGGTCGCGCGGTCGCCGGCTGGGCCGGCGCGCCGGACGCGGTGGTCGATTTCGGCGTCCGCTTCACTCGGCCGGTGGTCGTGCCGGACACCGACGAGGGCACCGAGATCGAGGTCGCCGCCGTGGTCAAGGACGTCACCGAGGCGGGCCTGACCAGGCTCGACATCACCGCCACCTGTCGGGGCGAGAAGGTGCTGTCGCAGGCCCGGGCGCTGATCCGTACTCCTCGCTGAGGGGCCACCCGACGCGCGAGGGGCAGACCGGTTGGGAAAGTCGCACGACTACCCGTACACTGGTCCGCCGTGGGGCAAGTGACCCCCGCTCGGCACAACGTGTCCGGGTGGAGGTGAGTTGCCGCACAGGGGTGTAGCTCAATTGGCAGAGCAGCGGTCTCCAAAACCGCAGGCTGCAGGTTCAAGTCCTGTCACCCCTGCGCCTCAGGCCTGACCGTTCCCGTGGGTCGTGCCGCCGTTCGCGGCGGCGTCCGGCCCGTGGTGGTGGCACCGGTGGGGTGGTTCCGAGGCGTTCGGGGCCCTCCCGTCCGGTCCGCCGGCCGCGGCCCGTCGCGGGACGGTTGGTCCGGCCGGCGTGACCAACACGCCGCGCACGCCGCCCGGCGTGCGACCCCATACCCGCACGGAGGGCGAAGTGGCCGAGAAGAAGCGGCGCGGCGAGGACGACGGCGACGAGCGTCTGAACGACGACGCGACCGTCGACGGCGTGGCCGACGACGACGTGGCCGACGATGCCGCCGACGCGGACGAGCCGGTCTCCCGGGGCGGCACCGCCACCCGCAAGCGGGCCCAGGCCGAGCCGGCCGAGGGCCGGAAGACCCGCAAGGACACCGAGCGGATCGGGCTGTTCGCCCGCATCGCGCGGTTCTTCCGCGAGGTCGTGGCCGAGCTGCGTAAGGTCATCTGGCCGACCCGCAAGGAGCTGCTGACCTACACGGCCGTGGTGGTCACCTTCGTGGCGGTGATGCTGGCGATCGTGGCCGGCCTGGACTACGGCTTCGCCAAGGCGGTGCTGTGGGTCTTCGGCAACCCCAGCTGACCTGCGCACAGTAATACTGACGGAAGTGAGCGAGCGTGCCTGAGTACGACGAGACCGCCGAGACCCCGGACGAGCAGTCCGCGGTGGCGACGGCGGCCAACAACGAGTCGGTCGAGGCCGCCAGCGAGCCGGAGTTCCCGACCACCGAGCCGGCCCCGGACGAGGATTTCGACCCGGTCGCCGAGCTGCGCCAGAAGCTGCGCTACGCGCCCGGTGACTGGTACGTGGTGCACTCGTACGCCGGCTACGAGAACAAGGTCAAGACCAACCTCGAGACCCGGATCACGTCCCTCGACATGGAGGACTACATCTACCAGGTCGAGGTGCCGACCCGGGAAGAGGTCGAGGTCAAGAACGGCAAGCGGTCGCAGGTCCAGGCGAAGGTCTTCCCGGGCTACATCCTGGTCCGGATGGAGCTGACCGCGGAGTCCTACTCCTGCGTCCGGAACACCCCGGGGGTCACCGGCTTCGTCGGCGCCACCGACCGGGCCGACCGGCCGGCGCCGCTGAGTCTCGACGAGGTGCTCAAGTGGCTCGCCCCGGCGGTCGAGACCGAGCAGAAGAAGGCCAAGCCCGAGATCAAGGTCCTCGACTTCGAGGTCGGCGACTCGGTCACCGTCACCGACGGCGCGTTCGCGTCGCTGCCGGCGACGATCAGCGAGATCAACGCCGACCAGCAGAAGCTCAAGGTGCTGGTGTCGATCTTCGGTCGGGAGACCCCGGTCGAGCTGAACTTCAACCAGGTCGCCAAGATCTGACGGACGTCCGCACCGGCGGTCGGCCTTCCCGGGCCGGCCGCCGGTGTGCCGTTCCACCGCTCGCCGACCTCGGCGGCGAACCCGGTAGCGGGTTGCGCTACCCTTGAACGTCGGCCGTCCGCACCGCGCTGACCGTGCGCGCCCGCGGGCGGCGGAGAATCCCAGTTTCAAGCCCCAGGAAGAGACATGCCTCCGAAGAAGAAGCTCGTCAAGACGTTCACGCTTCAGCTGCCGGCGGGCCAGGCCACCCCGGCGCCGCCGGTCGGCCCCGCGCTCGGCCAGCACGGCGTGAACATCATGGAGTTCTGCAAGTCCTACAACGCGCAGACCGAGTCCCAGCGTGGCGACGTCGTCCCCGCCGAGATCAGCGTCTACGAGGACCGCACCTTCACCTTCGTGCTGAAGACCCCGCCCGCCGCCCGGCTGCTGATCAAGGCCGCCGGCGTGCAGAAGGGCTCGGGCGTCCCGCACAAGGAGAAGGTCGGCTCGGTCACCCGCGCCCAGCTGCGCGAGATCGCCGAGAAGAAGATGGCGGACCTCAACGCCAACGACATCGAGCAGGCCGAGAAGATCATCGCCGGCACCGCCCGGTCGATGGGCCTGACCGTCGCCGACTGATCTCGTCGTACCCGCTCCACCCGATCCGTTCGTGGGAGGGCCGCGAGTCCCGCGCGCCCGCCAGAGACCACAGGAGTCACCAGAAATGCAGCGCAGCAAGAGCTACCGCAAGGCCGCCGAGGTCATCGACCGGTCGAAGCTGTACGCCCCCGCCGAGGCCGTGAAGCTGGCCAAGGAGAACACCAACGTCAAGTTCGACGCCACGGTCGAGGTCGCGATGCGCCTCGGCGTCGACCCCCGCAAGGCGGACCAGATGGTCCGCGGCACGGTCAACCTGCCGCACGGCACCGGTAAGACCGCCCGCGTGATCGTCTTCGCCGCCGGCGCGAAGGCCGAGGAGGCCGCCGCGGCGGGTGCGGACGAGGTGGGCACCGACGAGCTGGTCGCCCGCATCCAGGGCGGTTGGCTGGACTTCGACGCGGCGATCGCCACGCCGGACCAGATGGCCAAGATCGGCCGGATCGCGCGGATCCTGGGCCCGCGCGGTCTCATGCCGAACCCGAAGACCGGCACCGTGACCATGGACGTCACCAAGGCGGTCGCGGACATCAAGGGCGGTAAGATCACCTTCCGGGTGGACAAGCACTCGAACCTGCACCTGATCATCGGCAAGGCATCCTTTTCGGAGAACCAGCTGATCGACAACTACGCCGCGGTGCTGGACGAGGTCCTCCGGGCCAAGCCGTCCGCGGCCAAGGGCACGTACCTCAAGAAGGTCACGCTGACCACCACCATGGGCCCGGGCGTCCCGGTCGACCCGAAGCTGATCAAGAACCTGCAGGAGGGCTCGGCCGAGGGCTGAGCACGCACCTCCCGGACGGGGCCCCGCCACCACCACGTGGCGGGGCCCCGTCCGTCTGTCCGTTGTGGCAGGCTCGGCGCATGCGGCTCGACGGCGTCTGGCTCCGGTACCACCGGCACGGCCCCTGGGTGCTGCGACAGGTCGACGCGACGATCGGTCCGGGCGAGGTCGCGGTCGTGCTCGGCCGCAACGGCGCGGGCAAGTCCACCCTGCTCCAGCTCGCCGCCGGGGTGCTGCGGCCGAGCCGGGGCCGGGTCGTCGACCGGCCGGCGACCGTCGGCTGGGTGCCGGAGCGCTTCCCCGCCGACCAGCCGTTCACCGTCGGGGACTACCTGGCCGCCATGGGCCGCGTCGCCGGCCTGCCCGGTGCCGCCGCCGACCGGGCGGTGCGCCACTGGGTGGAGCGGCTGGGCCTGACCCGCTTCTCCGACGTGCGCCTGCCGCAGCTCTCCAAGGGCACCGCGCAGAAGGTCGGCCTGGCCCAGGCGTTGCTGCGCCCGCCCGGCCTGCTGGTGCTCGACGAGCCCTGGGAGGGGCTCGACGCCGCCGCCCGCGAGCTGGTCCCCGAGATGATCGGCGAGGTGCTGGCCGGCGGCGGCGCGGTGCTGGTCAGCGACCACCGGGGCGAGACGGTCCGACTGCCCGGCGCCCGCCGCTGGTCGGTCACCGACGGCACGCTGGCCGAGGAGGCGTCGTCCGAGAGCTCGGCCGTCGCGGTGGTCGAGCTGGCGGTGCCGGCCGCGGGGCTCGCCGTCGCCGTCGCCCGCCTGCGCGCCGACGGCCACCAGATCCTTCGGGTACGCGAACCTGCCGTCCCGCCCGCCGCCGGGTCACCGGCACCGGCTCCCGCCGGCGGGCCGGGCGTCGAGGCCCCCGGCGAGTCACCGGCACCGGGCCGGTCCGGCGCGTCGACGGTCGACGCCGATGCCGGACCACCGGTCCGGTCCGGCGTATCGGTGGTCGGGGCCGATGGCGGGTCACCGGCCCGCTCCGGCGCGTCGGCGGTCGCGGCCGATGGCGGGTCACCGGCCCTTCCCGGTGCGTCGGCGGTCGAGTCCGATGGCGGGTCACCGGATGTCCCCGGCGCGCCGGGCGTCGAGGCCGGGGCCGGGTCGGAGACGCCGCAGGCCGGTGCCGTCCGTTCCGGCGTGACGTCGGAGGTGACCCGGTGATCGCCCTGGTCCGGCTGCGGCTGGTCGGCTTCGTGCGTACCGGACGGGCGCTCGCGCCGGTGCTGGCCGGTCTGCTCGCCCTGGGCATTCTCTACGGCGGCGGTGGCGCGGGCCGACCGGCGGAGGTCTACGGCGTCTCCGCGGTGGTGATCTTCCCGGTGCTGGCCTGGCAGACCAAGATCCTGCTGGACGTCGAACCCGACGTGCAGCGCCGGTTGGCCCGGGTCGTGGTCGGGCCGGCCCGGGAACGGGCGGCCGGGTTGCTCGCGGCGCTCGTGGCCGGGCTCGCCGTGGTGCTTGTCGCCCTGGCGATGCCGTGGCCGCTCGGCGCGGTGTCGCTGGCGGGCGGGCCGGCGGGCCGGCCGGCGCTCGTCGGGGTGGCGCTCGGCGTCTGGGCGCACCTGCTCGCGCTGCCGGCGGCGGTGGCGCTCGGCGCGCTGGCCAGCCGGCCGATCACCCGCAGTGCCGGCTACGGGGCGGCGGTGCTGGCGGTCGGCGTGGTCGGGGTGGTGGTGTGCGGGTTGTCCGACTCGGTGGTGCCGTGGCTGGTCCCGCCGGTGATGGCGACCGCGCGGGCGGTCACCGCGCCGGTGACGCCCGGCGCGGGGCTGCTGCTCACCGGCTGGGCGGCGCTGTGGGTGGCGGTGGCGCTGGCCGGCTATGCCTGGGGGCGGCGCACCCGGGCCTGACCGCCGGGTGACCCGGAGCACTCCGGGGCGATTTGGCGCTCTGCCGCACGTCGCGTAACCTGAACCGGTAGTTCCACCCAAAGACCGCTGGTCACCGTGCCCCGGCACGGTCGAAGGTCCCGCGACGACGGGCGACCCGCGCAGGGCGGCAAGCGAAACTCGGTGTCAGGCACGGTCCGCCGACTGTGTTCCATGATCCCGGCCCTCGCCCCGTGCGCCCCGCGCCGGGGCTTTTTCGTTGTCGTGGTGCCTCCGCCGCCGTCGCGACGTCCCGTCGCCGGCGTGCCAGCTCCGAGTAACGAGAGAGGAGGGACATGGCGGACAAGCCGATCCGGGCCGACAAGGCCACGGCCGTCGCCGAGCTGACCGAGAACTTCCGCACCTCGGGAGCCACCGTGCTCACCGAGTACCGCGGGCTCACGGTCTCGCAGCTCACCCAGCTGCGGCGCGCGCTCGGCAAGGAGACCAGCTACACGGTCGCGAAGAACACGCTGGCCAAGCGTGCCGCGACCGATGCGGGCATCTCCGGCCTCGACGAGCTGTTCACCGGTCCTACCGCGCTGACTTTCGTTTCGGGCGACGTCGTCGAGGCGGCGAAGGGGCTTCGCGACTTCGCGAAGGCCAACCCGAAGCTCGTCATCAAGGGCGGTGTCTTCGAGGGCAGGGCCATTTCCGCGGCCGAGGTCACGAAGCTCGCCGACCTGGAGTCCCGCGAGGTGCTGCTGGCCAAGCTGGCCGGCGCCATGAAGGGCAACCTGAGCAAGGCCGCGGCCCTGTTCCAGGCGCCGCTCTCCAAGGCCGCCCGCGCGGCGGCCGCCCTGGCGGACAAGAAGCGCGAGCAGGAGGGCGCCGAGGCGGCCTGAGGCCGCACGGCGCACCACATTCTTAGTTTTCACTTGTAGAAAGGACGCCAGACATGGCGAAGCTCAGCACCGACGAGCTGCTCGACGCGTTCAAGGAGATGACGCTGATCGAGCTCTCCGAGTTCGTGAAGCAGTTCGAGGAGACCTTCGAGGTCACCGCCGCCGCTCCGGTCGCGGTTGCCGCTGCCGGCGGTGCCGGTGGCGCTGCCGCCGCCCCGGCCGAGGAGGAGAAGGACGAGTTCGACGTCATCCTCGACGCCGACGGTGGCAAGAAGATCCAGGTCATCAAGGTCGTGCGTGAGCTGACCGGCCTGGGCCTCAAGGAGGCCAAGGACCTGGTCGAGGCCGCTCCGAAGGCCGTCCTGGAGAAGGCCAACAAGGAGACCGCCGAGAAGGCCAAGGCCAAGCTCGAGGGCGAGGGCGCCAAGGTCACCCTCAAGTGACAGTGGTCTGACCTGACGCGCGTCCGGCTCACGTGAGCCGGGGCACACCGTGTCGCAGCGGGCGGTGATCCGGGAGACCGGGTCACCGCCCGCTGTCGTGGTGTCACCCGCTGGAAGCGCCGTGAGCAGGGCGTACAGGTTCCTCGTACCGGCCTCTCAGCGATGTGGAGCCGGTAGCCCGTCGGTGGGAAAGACACTCTGAGCGGTAACCGGCCCTTGACGCGGCACCGGCCGGCAGGCACGCTGGCATCAGCAAGACCTTCCGCGCTTGCAACGGCCGCCACTCGGGTAAGGGCAACGGCAGCACCAACGCCGCGGCTCCCGAGCGGACCGGCAGGAGCGTCGCGTTCCGAGCGGCCCGGTGGACCCGGTTTTTCGAGGTCCCAGGGCTTGTTCCGCGACGACCTGCGGGGTGGGCTGGACAGCGGTTAGCCTCTCGGCTACACTGCTAGTTTGCGCTGCCTTCCGACTTGACCCCTGCTCGGAAATGTCCGATTGCGGATATTTCTGGTGGGGTCATTGGAGTGCACGCGTACCAGCCGTTCTGCAGCACCGGTCCTCGGAAGGACGCATCTTGGCAGCTTCCCGCCCTGCGAAGACCAGTCGTACGTCGAGCGCTTTCGCACCCCGCCGAGTTTCATTCGGCCGGATCACCGAACACCTCGAGGTCCCCAACCTCCTTGCCATTCAGAACGAGTCCTTCGACTGGCTCGTCGGCAACGAGGCTTGGCAGGGCCGGTCGGCGGACGACCCGCACGCACGCTCGGGTCTCGCGGAGATCCTCGACGAGATCAGTCCCATTGAGGACTTCTCCGGCACCATGTCGCTCTCCTTCTCCGCTCCGCGCTTCGACGAGGTCAAGGCCTCGATCGAGGAGTGCAAGGAGAAGGACCTGACCTACTGCGCGCCACTGTTCGTGACCGCGGAGTTCACCAACAACACCACCGGCGAGATCAAGAGCCAGACGGTGTTCATGGGTGACTTCCCGATGATGACGCCGAAGGGCACCTTCATCATCAACGGCACCGAGCGCGTCGTGGTCAGCCAGCTCGTCCGCTCGCCGGGCGTCTACTTCGACAAGCAGCCGGACAAGACCTCCGACCGCGACCTCTCCAGCGTCAAGGTCATCCCGAGCCGGGGTGCCTGGCTGGAGTTCGACATCGACAAGCGCGACACGGTCGGCGTACGCATCGACCGCAAGCGTCGGCAGGCCGTCACCGTCCTGCTCAAGGCCATCGGGTGGTCCGCGGAGCGCATCCGCGAGAAGTTCGGCTGGTCCGAGCTGATGATGACCACGCTCGAGAAGGACCACATCGCCGGCCAGGACGAGGCGCTGCTCGACATCTACCGGAAGCTCCGCCCTGGCGAGCCGCCGACCCGTGAGAACGCCCAGACCCTGCTCGACAACCTCTTCTTCAACCCGAAGCGGTACGACGTCGCCAAGGTCGGGCGCTACAAGTTCAACAAGAAGCTCGAAGTCGACGTGCCGATGAACACCGGCACGCTGACCGAGGACGACATCGTCGCCACCGTGGAGTACCTCTGCCGGCTGCACGCCGGTGAGGAGGGCTACGAGGCCGACGACATCGACCACTTCGGCAACCGTCGCCTGCGTACCGTGGGCGAGCTGATCCAGAACCAGGTCCGGGTGGGTCTCTCCCGGATGGAGCGGGTCGTCCGCGAGCGGATGACCACCCAGGACGTCGAGGCGATCACGCCGCAGACCCTGATCAACATCCGCCCGGTGGTGGCGGCGATCAAGGAGTTCTTCGGCACGTCGCAGCTGTCCCAGTTCATGGACCAGACCAACCCGCTGGCGGGTCTGACCCACCGGCGCCGGCTGAGCGCGCTCGGCCCGGGTGGTCTGTCCCGGGAGCGGGCCGGCTTCGAGGTCCGGGACGTGCACCCGTCCCACTACGGCCGGATGTGCCCGATCGAGACGCCGGAAGGCCCGAACATCGGCCTGATCGGCGCGCTCTCCACGTTCGCCCGGGTCAACCCGTTCGGCTTCATCGAGACGCCGTACCGGAAGGTCATCGACGGTCGGGTCACCGACCAGATCGACTACCTGACCGCGGACGAGGAGGACCGGTTCGTCAAGGCGCAGGCCAACGCCCCGCTGAAGTCGGACGGCACGTTCGCCGAGGACCGGGTGCTGTGTCGTCGTAAGGGTGGCGAGACCGAGGACGTGGTCCCCAGCGCCGTCGACTACATGGACGTCTCGCCGCGGCAGATGACCTCGGTCGCCACCGCGATGATCCCGTTCCTGGAGCACGACGACGCCAACCGCGCGCTCATGGGCGCGAACATGCAGCGTCAGGCGGTGCCGCTGGTCAAGGCCGAGGCCCCGCTGGTCGGCACCGGCATGGAGTACCGCGCGGCCGTGGACGCCGGCGACGTGGTCGTCGCCGAGGTCGGCGGTGTGGTCGAGGACCTGTGCGCGGACTACATCACCGTGCACCAGGACGACGGCCACCGCCGGACGTACCTGCTGCACAAGTTCCGCCGCTCCAACGCCGGCTCCTGCGTCAACCAGAAGCCGGTCGTCTTCGAGGGCGACCGCGTCGAGGCCGGTCAGGTCGTCGCCGACGGTCCGTGCACCGACGAGGGCGAGATGGCGCTCGGGCGCAACCTGCTCGTGGCGTTCATGTGCTGGGAGGGCCACAACTACGAGGACGCGATCATCCTGTCGCAGCGCCTCGTGCAGCAGGACGTGCTCACCTCGATCCACATCGAGGAGCACGAGGTCGACGCCCGGGACACCAAGCTCGGCCCGGAGGAGATCACCCGCGACATCCCGAACGTCAGCGAGGAGATGCTCGCCGACCTCGACGAGCGCGGCATCATCCGGATCGGCGCCGAGGTCGTCCCCGGCGACATCCTGGTCGGCAAGGTCACGCCGAAGGGCGAGACCGAGCTGACCCCGGAGGAGCGGCTGCTCCGCGCGATCTTCGGTGAGAAGGCGCGCGAGGTCCGGGACACCTCGCTGAAGGTGCCGCACGGCGAGACCGGCACGGTCATCGGTGTGCGTACCTTCTCCCGCGAGGACGGCGACGAGCTGCCCCCGGGCGTGAACGAGCTGGTGCGGGTCTACGTGGCCCAGAAGCGCAAGATCCA
Organism: Micromonospora sp. NPDC049240; assembly: GCF_040647835.1. Classification (NCBI taxonomy): domain Bacteria; kingdom Bacillati; phylum Actinomycetota; class Actinomycetes; order Micromonosporales; family Micromonosporaceae; genus Micromonospora; species Micromonospora sp. NPDC049240. The sequence goes on along the minus strand of NZ_JBEZCX010000004.1, from coordinate 202,149 downwards.
GGACGGTGACAAGCTCGCGGGCCGCCACGGCAACAAGGGCGTCATCTCCAAGATCCTGCCGGTCGAGGACATGCCGTTCCTGGAGGACGGCACCCCGGTCGACATCGTGCTGAACCCGCTCGGTGTGCCGTCCCGGATGAACATCGGCCAGGTCCTGGAGACCCACCTCGGGTGGGTGGCCAAGACCGGCTGGAGTGTGGACGGCGACGACGCGGAGTGGAAGCGCCAGCTCAAGTCGATCAATGCGCACGAGTCCGAGCCGGACACCAACGTGGCCACCCCGGTCTTCGACGGTGCCCGCGAGGAGGAGATCTCCGGCCTGCTGGCGTCGACCCTGCCCAACCGGGACGGCAAGCAGCTCATCGGGCGCACCGGCAAGGCGCAGCTGTTCGACGGTCGTTCCGGCGAGCCGCTGCCCGACCCGATCGCGGTCGGCTACGTCTACATCCTGAAGCTCAACCACCTGGTCGACGACAAGATCCATGCCCGGTCGACCGGCCCGTACTCGATGATCACGCAGCAGCCGCTGGGTGGTAAGGCGCAGTTCGGTGGCCAGCGCTTCGGTGAGATGGAGTGCTGGGCCATGCAGGCGTACGGCGCCGCCTACGCCCTGCAGGAGCTGCTGACCATCAAGTCCGACGACGTCCTCGGCCGGGTCAAGGTCTACGAGGCGATCGTCAAGGGCGAGAACATTCCCGAGCCGGGCATCCCGGAGTCGTTCAAGGTGCTGCTCAAGGAGCTGCAGTCGCTGTGCCTCAACGTCGAGGTGCTCTCCAGCGACGGTGTGGCCCTGGAGATGCGCGAGACCGACGACGAGGTGTTCCGGGCCGCGGAGGAGCTGGGCATCGACCTGTCCCGGCGCGAGCCGAGCTCGGTCGAAGAGGTCTGAGGCGGTGATTCGGGGGCCGGCTCGCCGGCCCCCGATCCCGCCCGTTAGCTAGCAGTACAGACGACGACATAGGGGACACAGTGCTCGACGTCAACTTCTTCGACGAGCTGCGCATCGGTCTCGCCACCGCCGACGACATCCGTCAGTGGTCCCACGGCGAGGTCAAGAAGCCCGAGACCATCAACTACCGCACCCTCAAGCCGGAGAAGGACGGGCTCTTCTGCGAGAAGATCTTCGGTCCGCAGCGGGACTGGGAGTGCTACTGCGGTAAGTACAAGCGGGTCCGCTTCAAGGGCATCATCTGCGAGCGCTGCGGCGTCGAGGTGACCCGCTCCAAGGTTCGCCGGGAGCGGATGGGTCACATCGAGCTGGCCGCTCCGGTGACCCACATCTGGTACTTCAAGGGCGTGCCGAGCCGGCTGGGCTACCTGCTGGACCTCGCCCCGAAGGACCTCGAAAAGATCATCTACTTCGCCTCGTACGTCGTGACGAGCGTGGACGCCGAGTCGCGTCACCGTGACCTCTCGACCATCGAGAACGAGATCCTGGCCGAGAAGCGGCAGTCGGAGAACAGCCGCGACTCGGAGATCGAGAAGCGGGCCGCCAAGCTGGAGGCCGACCTGGCCGAGCTGGAGGCCGAGGGCGCGAAGGCGGACGTCCGGCGCAAGGTCAAGGAGGGCGGAGAGCGCGAGATGCGCCAGATCCGCGACCGGGCCCAGCGCGAGATCGACCGCCTCGACGAGGTCCTCGACACCTTCCGCAAGCTGGAGCCGAAGCAGCTCGTCACCGACGAGCTGCTCTACCGCGAGCTGCGCGACCGCTTCGGTGAGTACTTCACCGGCAGCATGGGCGCCGAGGCCATCAAGGCGCTGGTCCAGAACATGGACCTCACCGCCGAGGCGGAGAACCTGCGCGAGACCATCCGCTCCGGCAAGGGCCAGCGGAAGATCCGGGCGCTCAAGCGGCTGAAGGTCGTCGCGGCGTTCCAGAACACCCGGAACTCCCCGCTCGGCATGGTGCTGGACTGCGTCCCGGTCATCCCGCCGGACCTGCGCCCGATGGTGCAGCTCGACGGTGGCCGCTTCGCGACCTCCGACCTGAACGACCTCTACCGCCGGGTGATCAACCGGAACAACCGCCTCAAGCGACTGATCGACCTCGGCGCGCCCGAGATCATCGTCAACAACGAGAAGCGGATGCTCCAGGAGGCCGTCGACGCGCTGTTCGACAACGGCCGTCGTGGTCGCCCGGTCACCGGCCCGGGTAACCGGCCGCTGAAGTCGCTCTCCGACATGCTCAAGGGCAAGCAGGGCCGGTTCCGCCAGAACCTGCTGGGCAAGCGCGTCGACTACTCCGGCCGTTCGGTCATCGTGGTCGGCCCGAAGCTCAAGCTGCACCAGTGCGGCCTGCCCAAGCAGATGGCGCTGGAGCTGTTCAAGCCGTTCGTGATGAAGCGGCTGGTCGACCTCAACCACGCGCAGAACATCAAGTCCGCCAAGCGGATGGTCGAGCGGCAGCGGCCGGTCGTGTGGGACGTGCTGGAAGAGGTCATCGGCGAGCACCCGGTGCTGCTGAACCGCGCGCCGACCCTGCACCGCCTGGGCATCCAGGCCTTCGAGCCGCAGCTGGTCGAGGGCAAGGCCATCCAGATCCACCCGCTGGTCTGCACCGCGTTCAACGCCGATTTCGACGGTGACCAGATGGCGGTCCACGTGCCGCTGTCCGCCGAGGCCCAGGCCGAGGCGCGGATCCTGATGCTGTCGTCGAACAACATCCTCAAGCCGGCCGACGGCAAGCCCGTCACCATGCCCACCCAGGACATGGTGATCGGCCTCTACCACCTCACCCACCTCACCCCGGGTGGCACGGGCGAGGGCCGGGCGTTCAGCTCGGACGCCGAGGCGCGGATGGCGTACGACAACGGCGAGCTGCACCTGCAGACCCCGGTCAAGATCCGACTGCACGACGTGGTCGGCGTCGACAACGGCGCCGGCGCCGAGCCGTGGACCGCGCCCGAGGGCTGGGTCGAGGGCGAGCCGGTGACGGTGGAGACCACGCTGGGCCGGGTCCTGTTCAACGAGACGCTGCCCCCGGGCTACCGCTTCGTGAACTACGAGATCCGCAAGGGCCAGCTCTCCGCGATCGTCAACGACCTCGCCGAGCGCTTCCCGAAGGTGGCCCTGGCGGCCACCCTGGACGGGCTCAAGGAGGCCGGTTTCCACTGGGCCACCTGGTCCGGCGTCACCATCGGCATGGAGGACGTCATCGCTCCGCCGCGCAAGCGGGAGATCCTGGAGCGGTACGAGAAGGAAGCCGACCGGATCGACAAGCAGTACCAGCGTGGTCTGATGACCGCCGAGGAGCGCCGCGGCGAGCTGATCGAGATCTGGACCAAGGCGACCAACGAGGTCGCCAAGGAGATGGACACCGCGCTGCCGCAGGAGAACCCGCTGTGGAAGATGATCAACTCGGGTGCCCGCGGTAACCTGCTCCAGCTCCGGCAGATCGCGGCGATCCGTGGTCTGGTGGCCAACCCGAAGGGTGAGATCATCCCGCGGCCGATCAAGGCCTCGTACCGGGAGGGTCTGTCCGTGCTGGAGTACTTCATCTCCACGCACGGTGCCCGTAAGGGCCTCGCGGACACCGCCCTGCGTACCGCCGACTCGGGTTACCTGACCCGGCGTCTGGTGGACGTCTCGCAGGACGTCATCATCCGCGAGGAGGACTGCGGCACCGACCGGGCCATCCCGATGCAGATCGGCGAGCGGGTCGACGGCAAGCTGGTCGTGCACGAGCACGCCGAGACCAGCGTGCACGCCCGGACGCTGGCCGACGACATCAAGGGGCCGGACGGCACCGTGGTGGCCCACCGCGGCCAGGACATCAACTCGATCGGCGTCGACGCGATCGTCGCCGCCGGCGTGGAGACGGTGCGGGTGCGCAGCGTGCTCACCTGCGAGTCGAAGCTGGGCGTCTGCGGTGCGTGCTACGGCCGCTCGCTGCCGACCGGCAAGACCGTGGACGTCGGCGAGGCGGTCGGCATCATCGCCGCCCAGTCGATCGGTGAGCCGGGTACGCAGCTGACGATGCGTACCTTCCACACCGGTGGTGTCGCGGGTGAGGACATCACCCAGGGTCTGCCCCGTGTCCAGGAGATCTTCGAGGCCCGGGTGCCGAAGGGTAAGGCGCCCATCGCCGACACCCCCGGCCGCATCCGGATCGAGGACGGCGAGCGGTCCCGCAAGATCGTGGTCATCCCGGACGACGGCAGCGACGAGATCGTCTACGACAAGATCTCGAAGCGGGTCCGGCTCCGGGCGCACGACGGCGACCACGTCGAGGTCGGCGAGAAGCTCACCGAGGGCACCATCGACCCGCACGAGCTGCTGCGCATCCTCGGCCCGCGCGCGGTCCAGGTCCACCTGACCCAGGAGGTCCAGGAGGTCTACCGCTCGCAGGGTGTGCTCATCCACGACAAGCACATCGAGATCATCATCCGCCAGATGCTCAAGCGGGTGACGGTCATCGACTCCGGCTCGACCGAGTTCCTGCCGGGCGTGCTCGTCGACCGGGCGCTGTTCGAGTCGGAGAACCGCCGGCTCGTCGGCGAGGGTGGCGAGCCCGCCGCCGGTCGCCCGGTGCTGATGGGTATCACCAAGGCCTCGCTGGCCACGGATTCCTGGCTGTCGGCGGCCTCCTTCCAGGAGACCACCCGGGTGCTGACGGACGCGGCGATCCACGCCCGCAGCGACTCGCTGATCGGCCTCAAGGAGAACGTGATCATCGGTAAGCTCATCCCGGCCGGTACCGGCATCAGCAAGTACCGCAACGTCCGGGTCGAGCCGACCGAGGAGGCGAAGGCCAAGGTCTACTCGATGACCGGCTACCCGGAGACCGACTACGGCTTCGGGCCGGCCAGCGGCCAGGCGGTGCCGCTGGACGACTTCGACTTCGGGTCGTACCGCTAACCCGCACGAACGACGAGGCCCCCGGCACCCGCCGGGGGCCTCGTCGCGTCCGGGGCCCGGTCGCGCCCGGAGCGGAGGCATGATGGAGGGCATGACGACCGTGCCCGGGCAGGTGCCCCACGTGCCGCAGGCGCACCGCCATCCGCACGACCCGGATCCGGTCCGCTCCACGAAGGCCCGCGCGGTCTTCGCCCTCGGCCTGATCGGGGCGCTGACCGGCTTCTTCGTCGGCGGGGTGGTGCCGTCGACCATCGCGCTCACGCTGGCCCGGCAGGCGCGCCGGGAGGCGTACGCGTCGGGCGGTTACCTGACCGGCGCCGACTGGCTGCGGCGCGGTGAGCGGCTGGCCCGGATCGGCCTGCTGCTGACCGCCGTGGCGGTGGTGGCCGCGGTGGTGATCGGGGTGGTCCGGCACGCCGACGCGTCGTTCGGGCACGACTTCGCCCCGAACTTCGACTGACCGGGCGGGGGAGCGGCCCGCGCCGGCCCACCGGTGGTGACCCGCGGCGGTAGCCTGGCCGGTGTCCGCCGCGTGGCGGGTGAGCCAGGTGACAGGAGGACCCCGTGACGGAACCGGCCGCGCCGGGAGGCGACCCGATCCGCCCCGGTGCCGAGCCGGACGCCGCCGCGTCGCCCGGCCCCGACCCGGTCAGCCCGTGGGCCGCGCCGTCCGACCCCCCGCCGTCGAACCCGCCGTCGAACCCGGGCCCGCCGCCGCACTCCGCCCCGCCGTCGGACCCGTCCGCGCCGCCGTTCTACTCGGCCCCGGCGCCGGACCCGGCCCCGCCGCACTCCGCGCCGCCCGGTCCCTGGCCGCCGGCGGGACCGTATCCACCGGGCGGGCACGGTCCGGCGTCCGCGCCGGCCCACCATCCGGGTTCGCGCGGGCCGGGGGCGGCACACCAGCCCGGGCCGTTCGGGCCGGCGTACCCGCCCGGACCGGCCGGGCCCGGGTCGGCGTACCCGCCGGGACAGCACGGGTACGGCGCTCCGGGGGCGGGGTTCGGGGCGTACCCGGGAAACGAGCCCGGCCACGGCGGCGGGTGGGGGGCGCCGGCGCTCCCGCCGCCCCCGCGCGAGGCGCCCCGGCCGCCGAAGCGGGTCGACGCGGTGCCGGGCACCCCGTTCGGGGTGGTGCACCTGGACGTGCCGCCGGTCACCTCCGGGCTGGCGATCGGCTCGCTGATCACCGGCGTCGCCTCGATCCTGGTGTCGCTGCTGGTTCTCTGCTTCGGCATCGCCGGGCCGGACTACGGCGGCGCGTGGGCGGCCGGCGCGTTCACGGTGCTCGGCGCGCTGGCCGGGGTCGGGGCGATCGTGGCCTGGCTGCTCGCCCGCCGGCAGATCCGGCGACCGGCGCCGCCGCCGGCGGTCCGGTTCACCGGTGGCGGCCTGGCCGTGGCGGGGCTGAGCTGCGGCGCGGTGGGGCTGCTGCTGAGCGTGGTCGGGCTCGGGATCGCCCTGGTGGTGCAGATCACGTGACCGCCGGCGCGCCGCTGACCGGTTGAGGGATGTATGTCCGGGTCTTCGGCGCTCATCCGGTGTCGGGGCCGCCGGGCCGTGCGCCGGACGAGCCGGTACACTTGTGGTCGTAGGTGCCTGTCGGGGGCGCACCGGTGATCCGGAACCGACCGTTCGGGGCTGCGATGCAGCCCTCCCGAGTCGATCCGTTTTGACCGGCGCGGCTGTGGTAGGTACTCTTTCCCCTTGCGCCCGGGCTCGCCCGGGCAATGCGTGCGTGCGCTGGAGCCGCTCAGTCGGTGATCGTGTGGTCGCACCACCAAAGACCAAATTCCGGTACGACGCGTCAGCGGTCGGCACCGGGACCGTGACTCGGGCGACACGCCCGACCGCGGGTGCTGGGGCCGCCTCAGGTGACCCCGGCTGGAATGTAGGAGAGCCGTCCATCAGGCCGGCTAGAGCAGACGGCGCGGTCGCCTCGCAGCGGCCGAAGGGAGCGGAGAAACCCGGTGCCCACCATTCAGCAGCTGGTCCGAAAGGGCCGACAGGCCAAGACGACCAAGACCAAGACCCCTGCGCTCAAGGGGTCTCCCCAGCGGCGCGGTGTGTGCACCCGCGTGTACACCACCACCCCGAAGAAGCCGAACTCGGCGCTGCGCAAGGTCGCTCGTGTCAAGCTCAGCAGCCAGATCGAGGTGACCGCCTACATCCCGGGCGTCGGCCACAACCTGCAGGAGCACTCGATCGTGCTCGTGCGTGGCGGCCGTGTGAAGGACCTCCCCGGCGTGCGGTACAAGATCGTGCGCGGCTCGCTGGACACCCAGGGTGTCCGCAACCGCAAGCAGGCTCGCAGCCGTTACGGCGCGAAGAAGGAGAAGAGCTGACATGCCGCGTAAGGGACCCGCTCCGCGGAATCCGCTGGTCGCTGACCCGGTGTACAACTCGCCGCTGGTCACCCAGCTGGTGAACAAGATCCTGCTGCGTGGCAAGCGTCAGCTCGCCGAGCGCATCGTGTACGCCGCCCTGGAGGGCTGCCGCGAGAAGTCCGGCACCGACCCCGTCGTCACGCTCAAGCGGGCGATGGACAACGTGAAGCCGACCCTCGAGGTGCGCAGCCGCCGTGTCGGTGGCGCCACCTACCAGGTTCCGGTCGAGGTCCGGCCGGCCCGCGCGACCACGCTCGGTCTGCGCTGGCTGGTGACCTACTCCCGGGCCCGGCGTGAGAAGACCATGATCGAGCGGCTGATGAACGAGCTGCTCGACGCGAGCAACGGCCTCGGCGCCGCCGTCAAGCGGCGTGAGGACACGCACAAGATGGCGGAGTCCAACAAGGCCTTCGCGCACTACCGCTGGTAACACCTGTGGTTCCGGCGCCCGGATGGGCGCCGGAACCAACCACCAGTTGTGTCGAGACGACGATAAGTAGGGATTGAAGTGGCCGCCGCAGACGCGCTCGCCAACGTACGCAATATCGGCATCATGGCGCACATCGATGCCGGTAAGACCACTACCACCGAGCGAATCCTGTTCTACACCGGCATCACGTACAAGATCGGTGAGGTCCACGAGGGCGCCGCCGTCATGGACTGGATGGAGCAGGAGCAGGAGCGCGGTATCACCATCACTTCCGCCGCCACGAAGTGCGAGTGGAAGGGCCACACGATCCAGATCATCGACACGCCCGGCCACGTCGACTTCACGGTCGAGGTGGAGCGGTCGCTGCGGGTTCTGGACGGTGCGGTCGCGGTGTACGACGGCGTGGCCGGTGTGGAGCCGCAGACGGAGAACGTCTGGCGGCAGGCGGACAAGTACAACGTCCCCCGCATGTGCTTCGTCAACAAGCTCGACCGGACCGGTGCCGACTTCTTCCGCTGCGTGCAGATGATGATCGACCGGCTCAACGCCACCCCGCTGGTGCTTCAGATCCCGATCGGCCTCGAGGGCGACCACATCGGCGTCGTCGACCTGATCGGCATGCGCGCCCTCACCTGGCGCGGGGAGACCCAGAAGGGTGAGGACTACGCGATCGAGGAGATCCCGGCCGAGCTGGCCGACTCCGCGGCCGAGTGGCGCGAGAAGCTGATGGAGACCCTCGCCGACGTCGACGACTCGGTGATGGAGAAGTACCTGGAGGGCGAGGAGATCTCCGCCGAGGAGACCAAGGCCGCCATCCGCCGGGCCACCATCGCCGGCAAGGCCAACCCCGTGCTCTGCGGTTCGGCGTTCAAGAACAAGGGCGTGCAGCCCATGCTCGACGCCGTCATCGACTTCCTGCCGTCGCCGCTGGACGTTCCGGCGATCGAGGGTACGGCCACCGACGGCGAGACGCCGATGCTGCGGAAGCCGTCCCCCTCCGAGCCGTTCTCCGGCCTGGCGTTCAAGATCCAGACCGACAAGCACCTCGGTAAGCTCACCTACGTCCGGGTCTACTCCGGCGTGGTCGAGTCCGGGTCCCAGGTGGTCAACTCCACCAAGGACCGCAAGGAGCGCATCGGCAAGATCTACCAGATGCACGCCAACAAGCGTGAGGAGCGCGGCTCCGCCAAGGCCGGCGACATCATCGCGGTCCAGGGCCTGAAGCAGACCACCACCGGTGACACGCTGTGCGACCCGGCGAACCCGGTCATCCTCGAGTCGATGACGTTCCCGGAGCCGGTCATCGAGGTGGCCATCGAGCCGAAGACCAAGGCCGACCAGGAGAAGCTCAGCACCGCCATCCAGCGGCTGGCCGAGGAGGACCCGACCTTCCGCGTCAAGCTGGACGACCAGACCGGTCAGACGGTCATCTCCGGCATGGGCGAGCTGCACCTGGACATCCTGGTCGACCGGATGCGCCGCGAGTTCAACGTCGAGGCGAACATCGGTAAGCCGCAGGTGGCGTACCGCGAGACCATCCGCCGCAAGGTGGACAAGGTCGAGTACACCCACAAGAAGCAGACCGGTGGTTCCGGCCAGTACGCCCGCGTGATCGTGAGCCTCGAGCCGCTGCCCATGGGCAACGACTCGCCGACCTACGAGTTCGCGAACGCCGTCACCGGTGGCCGCATCCCGCGGGAGTTCATCCCGTCGGTGGACGCCGGTGCCCAGGACGCCATGCAGTACGGCATTCTCGCCGGCTTCCCGCTGGTGGGTCTCAAGCTGACGCTGCTGGACGGCCAGTACCACGAGGTCGACTCGTCCGAGATGGCGTTCAAGATCGCCGGTTCGATGGTGATGAAGGAGGCGGCCCGCAAGGCCGACCCCGCACTGCTCGAGCCGATGATGGCCGTTGAAGTCACCACTCCGGAGGAGAACATGGGTGACGTCATCGGCGACCTCAACTCCCGGCGGGGCATCATCCAGGCGATGGAGGAGCGCAGCGGCGCTCGCGTCGTCCGGGCACTGGTGCCGCTGTCGGAGATGTTCGGCTACGTCGGCGACCTGCGGTCGAAGACCCAGGGCCGGGCTAGCTACAGCATGCAGTTCGACTCCTACGCCGAAGTGCCGCAGAGCGTGGCGAAGGAGATCATCGCCAAGGCGACGGGTGAGTGACGCTCACCCCGAGCTGACCCGATGATCCGAGGGCGGTCGCGGGAGGGATCTCCCACCCGCGGCCACCTCGGTCGGGTTGTGTGAATCCGGGCCTGTAGGCTTCATCGCCGCAGAACCCACAAAGGCTATCCGGCCGTCAGGCCGGAAAGGCTGTCGACAGAGTCCTACGCGCCGACCGGCGCACCGGGGCGAACGAACCAAGAAAGTCCACCAGGAGGACACCAGTGGCGAAGGCGAAGTTCGAGCGGACTAAGCCGCACGTCAACATCGGCACCATTGGTCACATCGACCACGGTAAGACGACGCTGACGGCGGCCATCACGAAGGTCCTGCACGACCAGTACCCGGACCTGAACCCGTACACGCCGTTCGACGAGATCGACAAGGCGCCGGAGGAGAAGGCCCGCGGCATCACGATCTCGATCGCACACGTCGAGTACCAGACCGAGGCGCGGCACTACGCGCACGTCGACTGCCCCGGTCACGCCGACTACATCAAGAACATGATCACCGGTGCCGCGCAGATGGACGGCGCGATCCTGGTGGTGGCGGCGACCGACGGCCCGATGCCGCAGACCCGCGAGCACGTGCTGCTGGCCCGTCAGGTCGGTGTGCCGTACATCGTCGTGGCGCTCAACAAGAGCGACATGGTCGACGACGAGGAGCTCCTGGAGCTCGTCGAGCTCGAGGTCCGCGAGCTGCTGTCGGCGCAGGAGTACCCGGGTGACGACCTGCCGGTCGTCCAGGTCTCCGCGCTGAAGGCGCTCGAGGGCGACCCGGTCTGGACCGAGAAGCTGCTCGAGCTGATGAGCGCGGTCGACACCGCGATCCCGCAGCCGGAGCGCGAGACCGAGAAGCCGTTCCTCATGCCCGTCGAGGACGTGTTCACGATCACCGGTCGTGGCACCGTCGTCACCGGTCGTGTCGAGCGTGGCGTGCTGCTCCCGAACGAGGACGTCGAGGTCGTCGGCATCCGCGAGAAGGGCTTCAAGACCAAGGTCACCGCGATCGAGATGTTCCGGAAGACCCTGGACGACGCCCGCGCAGGTGAGAACGTCGGCCTGCTGCTGCGTGGCACCAAGCGCGAGGACGTCGAGCGCGGCATGGTCGTCATCAAGCCGGGCAGCAACACCCCGCACACGGAGTTCGAGGCGACGGTCTACATCCTCTCCAAGGAGGAGGGTGGCCGCCACACCCCGTTCTTCCAGAACTACCGCCCGCAGTTCTACTTCCGGACCACGGACGTCACCGGCGTCGTCACGCTGCCCGAGGGCACCGAGATGGTCATGCCGGGCGACAACACCACCATGTCGGTGAAGCTGATCCAGCCCATCGCCATGGAGGACAACCTGAAGTTCGCGATCCGCGAGGGTGGTCGTACGGTCGGCGCGGGTCGCGTCACCAAGATCGTCAAGTGAGCTGGGTAACCCCGATTAGCGTCGCCGCCGGTCGTGCGGCATACTAGTCAGGTTGCGTAACGACGGTCGGTCACCTGCGTCCGGTTGAGGCTGGACCTCCGGGAGTCAGATCGTTTCGCGTGGGGTGGTTGATCGCCATCGGCGGTCAACCACCCTCGCGCGGCGTCCAGGTCGCGGTCACCGCGATCGGCGCCATGACCCACCGCGCGGTCAGAGAATCGCTCCGGAGCCTCGGGGCGGAGCCTGGTCCACGGGCGCGACACGCCCGACCGCGGGGGTCGGCGGAAGTGGGCCTGTACCAGCCGGTACAGGTGCCCGCGACACAGCGGCATCGAGAGAAGGAACAGAAGCCACCATGGCGGGACAGAAGATCCGCATCCGGCTCAAGGCCTATGACCACGAGGTCGTCGACTCCTCGGCTCGGAAGATCGTCGAGACGGTGACGCGTACCGGGGCGCAGGTCGCTGGCCCGGTGCCGCTGCCCACGGAGATCAACCGTTTCTGCGTCATCCGCTCGCCGCACAAGTACAAGGACTCGCGCGAGCACTTCGAGATGCGCACGCACAAGCGTCTGATCGACATCATCGACCCGACCCCGAAGACGGTCGACTCGCTCATGCGCCTCGACCTGCCGGCTGGCGTCGACATCGAGATCAAGCTGTAGGGATCGATCAAATGGACAGGCAAGTCAAGGGGATCCTGGGCGCCAAGCTCGGCATGACCCAGGTCTGGGACAACAACAAGGTCGTCCCCGTGACCGTGGTCGAGGCCGGCCCGTGCGTCGTGAGCCAGGTTCGTAGCGCCGACAAGGACGGCTACGCCGCCGTTCAGCTCGCCTACGGGGCCATCGACCCGCGCAAGGTCAAGAAGCCGGTCGCCGGGCACTACGCCAAGGCGGACGTCGCGCCGCGTCGGCACATCGTCGAGCTGCGCACCGCCGACGCCGCGGACTACGCGCCGGGCCAGGAGGTCACGGTCGACGCGTTCCCGGTCGGCGCCGTGATCGACGTGACCGGCAAGACCAAGGGCAAGGGCTACGCCGGCCCGATGAAGCGGCACGGCTTCCACGGTCTGCGCGCCAGCCACGGTGTCGAGCGCAAGCACCGCTCGCCCGGCTCGATCGGCGCCTGCGCCACCCCGGGTCGCGTCTTCAAGGGCACCCGGATGGCGGGCCGGATGGGTGGCGTGCGCTACACCGTCCAGAACCTGACCGTCCAGGCGGTCGACACCGAGAACAACCTCCTGCTCGTCCGTGGCGCCATCCCGGGCCCGAAGGGCGCGCTCGTCCTGGTCCGCACCGCGGCCAAGGCGAAGGTGAAGAAGGGCGGTGTGGCCAAGTGACCACCGTTGACGTCCTCAACGTCGAAGGCGGCAAGAGCGGCTCCGTCGAGCTGCCGGCCGACATCTTCGACGTCCAGGCGAACGTCGCGCTGATGCACCAGGTCGTGGTGGCTCAGCTCGCCGCGGCCCGGCAGGGCACGCACAAGACCAAGACCCGCGGTGAGGTCTCCGGCGGTGGCCGGAAGCCTTACAAGCAGAAGGGCACCGGTCGGGCCCGTCAGGGTTCGACCCGCGCGCCGCAGTTCGCCGGCGGTGGCGTGGTCCACGGCCCGACGCCGCGCGACTACAGCCAGCGCACCCCGAAGAAGATGAAGGCCGCCGCCCTGCGTGGCGCCCTCTCCGACCGGGCCCGCGCCGGCCAGGTGCACGTCGTCGAGGCGTTCGTCTCGGGCGAGAAGCCGTCGACCAAGGCGGCCCTGGCCACGCTGACCAAGCTGACCGCCGCCCGCCGGGTCCTGGTCGTGCTGAGCAGCACCGACGAGCTGAACTGGGTGTCGCTGCGGAACCTGCGCAACACGCGGGACAGCCGGGTGCACCTGATCGAGGCCGGCCAGCTCAACACGTACGACGTGCTGGTGGCCGACGACGTGGTCTTCACCAAGGAGGCCCTGGACGAGTTCCTGGGCGTGCCCGCCGAGACCACCGAGGAGGATGGCAAGTGAGCACGATCGCCGATCCGCGTGACGTCATCGTCGCGCCGGTCGTCTCGGAGAAGAGCTACAGCGAGCTGAACCGGAACTGGTACACCTTCCTGGTGCACCCGGACGCGAACAAGACCGAGATCAAGATCGCTATCCAGCAGATCTTCAACGTCCGCGTCCTGACGGTCAACACGCTCAACCGCCAGGGCAAGCGCAAGCGGACCAAGACCGGGTTCGGCAAGCGCAAGGACACCAAGCGGGCGATCGTGAAGCTGGCTGACGGTGACCGTATCGAGGCCTTCGGCGGCCCGGTCAGCTGAGGGGTGTAGACAATGGCTATCCGTAAGTACAAGCCGACGACGCCGGGCCGGCGAGGCTCCAGCGTCGCCGACTTCGCCGAGATCACCCGGTCCACGCCGGAGAAGTCGCTGCTGGCTCCGCTGCCGAAGAAGGGCGGGCGTAACGCCCACGGCCGGATCACCACGCGGCACCACGGTGGCGGCCACAAGCGCCAGTACCGTCTGATCGACTTCAAGCGGGTCGACAAGGACGGCGTGCCGGCGAAGGTCGCCCACATCGAGTACGACCCGAACCGCACCGCGCGCATCGCGCTGCTGCACTACGCCGACGGCGAGAAGCGCTACATCCTCGCGCCGAAGGACCTGAAGCAGGGCGACCGCGTCGAGTCCGGCCCGGGCGCCGACATCAAGCCGGGCAACAACCTGCCGCTGCGCAACATCCCGGTGGGTACCACCATCCACAACGTGGAGCTGCGTCCGGGCGGCGGCGCCAAGCTGGCCCGCTCGGCCGGCGTCGGCATCCAGCTGCTCGGCCGCGAGGGCGCGTACGCGACCCTGCGTATGCCGTCCGGTGAGATCCGGCGGGTCGACGTGCGCTGCCGCGCCAGCGTCGGCGAGATCGGCAACGCCGACCAGTCGAACATCAACTGGGGCAAGGCCGGCCGGATGCGGTGGAAGGGCAAGCGCCCGACCGTCCGTGGTGTCGCCATGAACCCGGTCGACCACCCGCACGGTGGTGGTGAGGGTAAGACCTCCGGTGGTCGCCACCCGGTCAACCCGCAGGGTAAGCCCGAGGGCCGTACCCGTCGTAAGGGCCAGCCGAGCGACCGGCTGATCGTCCGCCGCCGCTACGCCACGCGTAAGCGCGGCTGAGGGAGATAAGACATGCCTCGCAGCCTGAAGAAGGGCCCGTTCGTCGACGACCACCTGCTCAAGAAGGTGGAGACGCAGAACGACAAGGGCTCGAAGAACGTGATCAAGACCTGGTCGCGCCGCTCGACGATCATCCCGGAGATGCTGGGACACACGATCGCCGTGCACGACGGACGCAAGCACGTCCCGGTCTTCGTGACCGAGGCCATGGTCGGGCACAAGCTCGGCGAGTTCGCGCTGACCCGCACGTTCAAGGGTCACGAGAAGGACGACCGGAAGAGCCGCCGGCGCTGACGCCGCGGGCATACGGATAGAGGAACAAGGGGTTACAGCGATGCCAGGAAAGGGCGACGCTCCGGTGCTTCCGGGCGCGCGGGCGGTTGCGCGGCACGTGCGCATCTCGCCGATGAAGGCGCGCCGGGTGGTCAACCTCGTCCGCGGCCTGCCCGCGAAGGAGGCTCTCACGGTGCTGCAGTTCGCGCCGCAGGCTGCGAGCGAGCAGGTGTACAAGGTGCTCGCGAGCGCGATCGCCAACGCGGAGAACAACGAGCGGCTGGACCCCGACGCGCTGCTCGTCAGCGAGGCGTTCGTCGACGAGGGCCCGACGATGAAGCGGTTCCGGCCGCGGGCGCAGGGCCGGGCGTACCGGATCCGCAAGCGGACCTGCCACATCACGGTGGCGGTCGAGGCCGTGGCGCCGGCCGCGCCGAAGAAGTCGGCGAAGAAGGCCGCTCCGGCCAAGCAGGCCGAGCCGGCGCAGGCGCAGAGCACGACGGAGGGTGCCGAGTAATGGGTCAGAAGGTTCACCCCACTGGGTTCCGGCTCGGCATCTCGACCGACTGGAAGTCCCGCTGGTTCGCGGACAAGCTCTACAAGGACTACATCGGCGAGGATGTCAAGATCCGCCGGATGATGTCCAAGGGCCTCGAGCGTGCCGGCATCTCCAAGGTCGACATCGAGCGCACCCGCGACCGGGTCCGCGTGGACATCCACACCGCCCGGCCGGGCATCGTCATCGGCCGTAAGGGTGCGGAGGCCGACCGGATCCGCGGCGAGCTGGAGAAGCTCACCGGCAAGCAGGTCCAGCTGAACATCATCGAGGTGAAGAACCCCGAGTCGGACGCGCAGCTGGTCGCCCAGGGCGTCGCCGAGCAGCTGTCCAGCCGGGTCAGCTTCCGTCGGGCCATGCGCAAGGCGATGCAGTCCGCGATGAAGAACCCGGCCTGCAAGGGCATTCGGGTTCAGGTCTCGGGCCGTCTCGGCGGCGCCGAGATGAGCCGGACCGAGTTCTACCGCGAGGGTCGTGTCCCGCTGCACACGCTGCGGGCCAACATCGAGTACGGCTTCTTCGAGGCCCGTACCACCTTCGGCCGGATCGGCGTGAAGGTCTGGATCTACAAGGGCGACGCCGTGCCGGGCCGTGAGGCCCCGGCCGAGGCCGCCCCGTCGCGCGGCCCGCGCCGTGACCGTGGCGACCGGCCGGACCGGCCGCGTCGTGGCCGGTCGGGCTCGTCGGGTACGACCGCCGGCGGTACCGAGGCCGGGCGTGCTGCCGCGACCACCATCGCGCAGCAGGCGGAGACGCCGGCCGGCGAGCCGGTCGACAGCAGCGCTGTCGCCGCCGCCGCCTCGGCTCCGAACCAGCCGGCAGAACAGCAGCAGGAGGGCTGACAGATGCTGATGCCGCGCAAGCCCCCGAAGGGCTTCCGCAAGCCGCACCACCCGGACCGCAGTGGCGCGTCCAAGGGTGGTAACCGGGTGGTGTTCGGCGAGTTCGGGATCCAGGCTCTCGAGCCGGCGTACGTGACCAACCGTCAGATCGAGTCGGCACGTATCGCGATGACCCGCCACATCAAGCGTGGTGGCAAGGTCTGGATCACGATCTTCCCGGACCAGGCCCTCACCAAGAAGCCGGCCGAGACCCGGATGGGTTCCGGTAAGGGTTCTCCCGAGTGGTGGGTCGCCAACGTCAAGCCGGGGCGGGTCCTCTTCGAGATGTCCTTCCCCAACGAGCAGATCGCGCGAGAGGCGATGCGTCGCGCGATCCACAAGCTCCCGATGAAGTGCCGCATTGTTACGCGCGAAGTGGGTGAATCCTGATGGCAGCCGGCGTCAAGCCCTCCGAGCTGCGTGAGCTCTCCGACGAGGAGCTGGTCACGAAGCTGCGCGAGGCTAAGGCGGAGCTGTTCAACCTCCGCGTGCAGGGCGCGACCGGGCAGCTGGACAACAACCGGCGGCTGCAGGTCATCCGTCGGGAGATCGCCCGGATCTACACGATCATGCGTGAGCGTGAGCTGGGTCTCTCGGCCGCGCCGACTGAGGTGACTGCATCATGAGTGAGAACACCACTACCACCGCCGCCGCGCGGTCCCGCCGTAAGGTGCGCGAGGGCCTCGTGGTCAGCGACAAGATGGACAAGACCGTCGTGGTCGAGGTCGAGGACCGGGTCAAGCACGCGCTGTACGGCAAGATCATGCGTCGTACCAGCAAGCTGAAGGTGCACGACGAGCAGAACTCGGCCGGCATCGGCGACCGGGTCCTGATCATGGAGACCCGGCCGCTCTCCGCCACCAAGCGGTGGCGGCTCGTGGAAATCCTCGAGAAGGCCAAGTAGCGAAGGCTCGAGCTCGGCCGGGATCGGTCGGGCGCAGGTTCCGCCAGGCTCCGGCCGCCCCCGGCGGCCGGAGAACCGGCAGACATAGGAGATAGACGTGATTCAGCAGGAGTCGCGACTGCGCGTCGCCGACAACACGGGTGCCCGGGAGATCCTGTGCATCCGGGTTCTCGGTGGCTCCGGTCGGCGCTACGCGAGCATCGGCGACGTCATCGTGGCCACGGTCAAGGACGCGATCCCCGGTGCCGGTGTGAAGAAGGGCGACGTCGTCAAGGCCGTCGTCGTTCGGACCGCCAAGGAGAGGCGGCGGCCGGACGGGTCGTACATCCGCTTCGACGAGAACGCCGCCGTCATCATCAAGGACGGTGGGGACCCGCGCGGTACCCGTATCTTCGGCCCGGTGGGTCGTGAGCTGCGGGACAAGCGGTTCATGAAGATCATCTCTCTCGCGCCGGAGGTGTTGTGACCGTGAAGGTCAAGAAGGGCGACACGGTCGTCGTCATCGCCGGCAAGGACAAGGGTGCCAAGGGCAAGGTCATCGCGGCCTACCCGCGGCAGGACAAGGTCCTGGTCGAGGGCGTGAACCGGGTCAAGAAGCACACTCGCATCAGCACCACCCAGCGTGGCGCCAAGACCGGCGGCATCGTCACCCAGGAAGCCCCGATCCACGTCTCGAACGTGATGGTCGTGGACTCCGACGGCAAGCCGACCCGCGTCGGCTACCGGATCGACGACAACGGCCAGAAGGTCCGCATCGCGCGTAGCACCGGTAAGGACCTGTGATGACCACGGCTACCGAAACCAAGACCCAGCCGCGCCTCAAGGAGCGGTACCGCAACGAGATCGTGGCCGAGCTGCAGAAGCAGTACAGCTACGGCAACCCGATGCAGGTGCCGCGGATGGTCAAGATCGTCGTCAACATGGGTGTCGGCGAGGCCGCTCGCGACGCCAAGCTGATCGACGGCGCCGTCCGCGACCTGGCCACCATCACCGGCCAGAAGCCGCTGGTCCGGCGGGCCACCAAGTCCATCGCGCAGTTCAAGCTTCGCGAGGGCATGCCGATCGGCGCGAAGGTCACCCTCCGGGGCGACCGGATGTGGGAGTTCCTGGACCGGCTGCTCTCCATCGCGCTGCCGCGTATCCGTGACTTCCGCGGTCTGGACGGGCGCAAGCTCGACGGGCACGGCAACTACACGTTCGGTCTGACCGAGCAGTCGGTGTTCCACGAGATCGACCAGGACAAGATCGATCGCCAGCGGGGCATGGACATCACGGTGGTCACGACCGCCACGACCGACGACGAGGGCCGGGCGCTGCTCAAGCTCCTGGGCTTCCCGTTCAAGGAGAACTGAGATGGCCAAGAAGGCGCTGATCCTCAAGGCGGCCGCGAAGCCGAAGTTCTCGGTTCGCGCGTACACCCGCTGCCAGCGGTGCGGGCGTCCGAAGGCGGTCTACCGCAAGTTCGGTCTCTGCCGGGTGTGCATCCGGGAGATGGCCCACCGCGGTGAGCTGCCCGGCGTGTCCAAGGCTTCCTGGTAATAGCCCGGCGCGCTCCGGCGCGTCAGCTGAACTGTCTCTTCGCCGTAGGCCCCGGGCCCGGCCCGGGGAACCCCGGCGAGAAAGGTTGACGAGTTTTCATGACGATGACCGACCCGATCGCAGACATGCTCACGCGTCTGCGTAACGCCAACCAGGCGTACCACGACCGGGTGACGATGCCCTACTCGAAGATCAAGGCGAACATCGCCGAGGTCCTCAAGGCCGAGGGTTACATCGCCACCTGGTCGGTCGAGGACCCCGAGGAGGGTGCCGTCGGCAAGCGACTGGTCGTCGAGCTGAAGTACGGCCAGAACCGCGAGCGGAGCCTGGCCGGCATCAAGCGCGTGTCCAAGCCCGGTCTCCGGGTGTACGCCAAGTCGGAGGGGCTCCCGCGGGTGCTCGGCGGGCTTGGTGTGGCGATCATTTCGACGTCCCAGGGGCTGCTCACCGACCGGCAGGCCCGCAAGCGGAGCGTTGGCGGGGAAGTCCTCGCCTTCGTCTGGTAACGGGAGACAGGTAGAAATGTCGCGTATTGGACGTAAGTCGATCCCGGTGCCATCCGGCGTCGACATCACGATCGACGGCCAGACCGTCAAGGTCAAGGGCCCCAAGGGCGAGCTGAGCCACGTGCTGGCCGAGCCGATCACGGCGGAGCGCAGCGAGAACGGCGAGCTGCTCGTCAACCGGCCCAACGACGAGCGCAAGGCCAAGGAGTTGCACGGCCTGAGCCGTACGCTGGTGGCCAACATGATCGTCGGGGTGACCGAGGGCTACCGCAAGAGCCTGGAGATCGCCGGCACCGGTTACCGCGTGACCGCCAAGGGCAAGGACCTGGAGTTCGCGCTCGGGTTCTCGCACCCGGTCGTGGTGCCGGCACCGGACGGCATCACCTTCACGGTCGAGCGGCCGACGCTGTTCCACGTGGCCGGCATCGACAAGCAGCAGGTCGGCGAGGTCGCCGCCAACATCCGGAAGATCCGCCCGCCGGAGCCCTACAAGGGCAAGGGCGTGAAGTACCAGGGCGAGGTCATCCGCCGTAAGGCTGGAAAGGCAGGTAAGAAGTGAGCGCCACGCTGCTCAAGCGCCGCCGCGGCGTTGCCGCCAAGCGTGCCGTCGGGCGTGCGCGTCGGCACTTCCGGGTCCGCAAGAACGTCAGCGGCACCGCCGAGCGTCCTCGCCTCGTCGTCACCCGTTCCCTGCGGCACATGGTCGCCCAGGTCGTCGACGACACCAAGGGTCACACCCTGGCGTCCGCGTCGACCATGGACGCCTCGCTGCGCGGCGCCGAGGGCGACAAGAGCGCCCTGGCCGGCAAGGTCGGCGCGCTGCTCGCCGAGCGGGCCAAGGCCGCCGGCGTCTCGAAGGTCGTCTTCGACCGCGGTGGCAACCGGTACGCGGGGCGGGTCGCCGCGCTTGCCAAGGCCGCCCGCGAAGCCGGGCTCGAGTTCTAGAAACCCCGTCACGAGAGAGAAGGAAGGCTGCTGATGCCAGGTCAACAGCGCCGTGGCGGCGGGTCCGGTGGCAACGAGGGTGGTCGCCGCGACAACCGCCGTGAGGGCGGCCGCGGAAACGCGCCCGTCGAGAAGACCCCGCACCTCGAGCGGGTCGTCGCGATCAACCGCGTCGCCAAGGTCGTGAAGGGCGGTCGTCGCTTCAGCTTCACCGCCCTGGTGATCGTGGGCGACGGCGACGGCACCGTCGGCGTGGGCTACGGAAAGGCCAAGGAGGTGCCCGCGGCGATCGCCAAGGGCGTCGAGGAGGCCAAGAAGCACTTCTTCAAGGTGCCGCGGATCGGTCAGTCGATCCCACACCCGGTCACGGGCGAGGACGCCGCCGGTGTGGTGCTGCTCAAGCCGGCCTCCGCCGGTACGGGTGTCATCGCCGGTGGTCCGGTGCGTGCCGTGCTGGAGTGCGCGGGCATCCACGACGTGCTCTCCAAGAGCCTCGGCTCGTCCAACCCGATCAACATCGTGCACGCCACCGTGGCGGCCCTGAAGGGGCTCGAGTCCCCCGAGCAGGTCGCGGCGCGTCGTGGCCTGCCGGTGGAGGACGTCGCGCCGGCCGCCATGCTGGCGTCGCGTGCGGGGGTGGCGTCCTGATGGCACGTCTGAAGGTCACCCAGGTCCGGTCCGGGATCGGGCGCAAGCAGAACCAGCGTGACTCGCTGCGTTCGCTCGGGCTCAAGCGGATCAACGACGTGGTGGTCAAGGAGGACCGGCCGGAGATCCGCGGCATGATCTTCACGGTCAACCACCTCGTGAAGGTCGAGGAGGTCGAGTAATGACGATCAAGGTGCACCACCTGCGTCCCGCCCCGGGAGCCAAGACCGACAAGACCCGGGTGGGTCGCGGTGAGGGTTCGAAGGGCAAGACCGCTGGACGCGGTACCAAGGGTTCGAAGGCCCGGAAGAACATCTCGCCGGCGTTCGAGGGTGGGCAGATGCCCATCCACATGCGCCTGCCGAAGATGAAGGGCTTCAAGAACAAGTTCAAGGTCGTGTTCCAGGTGGTCAACCTGGACCGGCTGGCGGAGCTCTTCCCGAACGGCGGCCAGGTCGGCCCGGTCGAGCTGGTCGAGACCGGCGCGGTCCGCAAGGGCCACCCGGTCAAGGTGCTCGGCACCGGCGACCTCGGTGGTGTGTCCCTCCAGGTGTCGGCGCACGCGTTCAGCGCGTCGGCCAAGGAGAAGATCACCGCGGCCGGCGGCTCGGTCACCGAGCTCTAAGGGCATTTTCGTGGCGCCCGCTCAGTTGTTCGCGACTGGGCGGGCGTCATGGTCTACCGGTCGCGTGTGCGCCGGGTAACATCGGATTCGTTTTATGTAGCCGGGCACATCTGCCCGGACCGGGATCGGGCTGTTAGAGTCCGTTGCCAGCCATGGATACCGGGCACTCCGCCCGGCACCCACCCCGCCCCGCCAGGGATCGTCACCGGCGGCCCGCGTCGCGCAGGAGGAAGAAGTTGCTGTCCGCCTTTCTCAGTGCGTTCCGTACGCCTGACCTGCGCAAGAAGCTGCTGTTCACAGTAGGCATCATCGCGGTCTACCGGCTGGGCGCCACGCTGCCCAGCCCGGGCGTCTCGTACGGCAACGTGCAGAAGTGCCTCGACACCATCCAGGGCAGCACCGGCGTGCTCAACCTGCTGGATCTGTTCTCCGGCGGCGCGCTGCTCCAGCTCTCGGTCTTCGCGCTGGGCATCATGCCCTACATCACCGCGTCGATCATCCTGCAGCTGCTGACGGTGGTGATCCCGCGCCTGGAGCAGCTCCGCAAGGAGGGCCAGGCCGGCCAGGCGAAGATCACCCAGTACACCCGCTACCTGACGCTGGGGCTGGGCATCCTCCAGTCCTCCGCGTTCGTGGCGCTGGCCCGCTCCGGGCAGCTGTTCAACAACCAGTGCGACCAGTTCCCGATCGTGCCCAAGGGCACCGGCATCCCGGACTGGCTGACGCTCACCGTCCTGGTGATGACGATGACCGCCGGCACCGGCGTGGTGATGTGGCTCGGCGAGCTGATCACCGACCGGGGCGTCGGCAACGGCATGTCGGTGCTGATCTTCACCTCGATCGCGGCCCGGCTCCCCAGCGAGGGCTGGAAGATCAAGACCACCAAGGGCTGGGGGATGTTCCTCCTCGTCATCGCCCTGGTGCTGCTGGTCATCACCGCGGTCACGTTCATCGAGCAGGCGCAGCGCCGAATCCCGGTGCAGTACGCGAAGCGCATGATCGGCCGGCGGATGTACGGCGGCACCTCCACCTACATCCCGCTCAAGGTGAACCAGGCCGGCGTCATCCCGGTCATCTTCGCCTCGTCGCTGCTCTACCTGCCGACGCTCGCGCTCCAGTTCTTCGACCAGAACGACCCGGGCAAGGTCCAGGCCTGGATCCAGAACCACATCGTGAAGGCGAGCGCGCCGGAGCACATCGCGATCTACTTCCTGCTGATCATCTTCTTCACGTACTTCTACGTGTCGATCACGTTCAACCCGACCGAGGTCGCGGACAACATGAAGAAGTACGGCGGCTTCGTGCCGGGCATCCGCCCCGGCAAGCCGACCGCCGAGTACCTCGACTTCATCCTCAGCCGGATCACCCTGCCGGGTGCGCTCTACCTCGGCATCATCGCGATCCTGCCGAACTTCTTCTTCATCTGGCTGGACAACCAGCAGTTCCAGAACTTCCCGTTCGGCGGCACCGCTGTGCTCATCATGGTCGGCGTCGGTCTGGAGACCGTGAAGCAGATCGAGAGCCAACTCATGCAGCGGAACTACGAAGGGTTCCTGCGGTAGATGCGACTCGTTCTGGTTGGCCCGCCGGGCGCGGGCAAGGGCACACAGGCGGAGTTCATCGCCGCGCACCTCTCGGTGCCGAAGATCTCGACCGGTGACATCTTCCGGGCCAACGTCACCCAGGGCACCCCGCTGGGCGTCGAGGCGAAGCGGTACATGGACGCCGGCAAGCTGGTCCCGGACGACGTCACCATCAACATGGTCCGGGACCGGCTCGCCGAGCCGGACGCCGGCGAGGGTTTCCTGCTCGACGGCTTCCCGCGCACCACGCCGCAGG
Organism: Micromonospora sp. NPDC049240; assembly: GCF_040647835.1. Taxonomy (NCBI): domain Bacteria; kingdom Bacillati; phylum Actinomycetota; class Actinomycetes; order Micromonosporales; family Micromonosporaceae; genus Micromonospora; species Micromonospora sp. NPDC049240. Next base: position 179,012 of record NZ_JBEZCX010000004.1, on the reverse strand, counting down.
CGGCCGAGCTGGACAAGCTCCTCGCCGACCTGGGCACCATGCTGGACCTGGTGCTCGAGCTGGTGGTCGACGACGACGAGGTGATCCGGCGGCTCTCCGGCCGGCGCACCTGCCGGGGCTGCGGCAAGATCTGGCACGTCGAGTTCGACGCGACCACCCGGGACGGCATCTGCGACCGGTGCGGCGCGGAGCTGTTCCAGCGCGACGACGACAAGCCGGAGACGATCGCCGCGCGGCTGCGGGAATACTCCGAGAAGACCGCGCCGCTTGTCGACTACTACGGCGCCCAGGGCAAGCTGGTGGGCATCGACGCGACCGGGCCGGTGGAGGACGTCACGGTCCGCGCCATCGACGCCCTGCGGTCGTACGGCGGCTGACCTCCCACCGCCGCCCGGCGGATAGACTGTGAACAGCGGGGTACGCGCGACGTGCCCCGCTGTTCCGTGTAACGAAAGGTGAACGCCGTCATGCGCCGTCCCCAGCTGGACATCCAGCTGAAGACCCCCGAGCAGATCGAGCTGATGCGGGCCGCCGGTCTGGTGGTCGCCCGCGCTCTGGCCCGGATGCGGGAGGCGGTCGCGCCCGGTGTGTCGACCGCCGACCTCGACGCGATCGCCGAGACGACCATCCGGGAGGCCGGCGCGGTCCCGTCGTTCAAGGGCTACCACGGCTTCCCGGCCTCGATCTGTTCCTCGGTCAACGAGCAGGTGGTGCACGCCATCCCGTCGCCCGAGCAGGTGCTGCGCGAGGGCGACCTGATCTCGATCGACTGCGGGGCGGTGCTCGACGGTTGGCACGGCGACGCGGCGATCACGGTGGCGGTGGGGGAGGTCGACCCGGCGCTGCTGCGGATGGCCGAGGTGGCCGAGGACGCCATGTGGGCCGGGATCGCCGCCGCGGCCCGGGGCGCGGCCTCCGGCAAGGGCCGGCTGACCGACATCTCGCACGCGGTGGAGACCGCGGTCCGCAAGGGCGGCCGGTACGGCATCGTCGACGGCTACGGCGGCCACGGCATCGGCACGGAGATGCACCAGGACCCGCACGTGCTCAACCACGGTCGCCCCGGCAAGGGCCCCCGGCTGGTGCCCGGTCTGGCGCTCGCCATCGAGCCGATGATCACGGCGGGCTCCCCGCGTACCGTCGAGTTGGCCGACGGCTGGACGGTGGTGACGCGGGACCGCTCGATGGCGGTGCACGTGGAGCACTCGATGGCGCTGCTGGCGGACGGGGTGTGGGTGCTCACCGCCGAGGATGGCGGCCGGGCCCGCCTCGGCGATCTGGTGACCTCCCGCCAGCCGGCGAACTCCCCGGCCCGCTGACCCACCCGCCCCCTGTTTCACGGAAAGAGGGGGTATTCGGGCCCGGACGGCAACTCATTCCGTGAAACCGGGCGCGGGGCGGGGTGGCGGGGTGGCGGTCCGGTGGCATCCTTGCCGACATGGACGGGCACCGGGAGATGCGGGCGGCCGACCGCGACCGGGAGGCCGTCGCGGAGCGGCTCCGGGTGGCGCTGGAGGAGGGGCGGCTCGGCCTGCACGAGTACGACGAGCGGCTGGCCCGCGCGTACGGCGCCCGGACCTACGGCGAGCTGGACGAGGTGGTGGCCGACCTGCCCGGCCCGGCGCCCGTCGAGCGGTCCGCGCTGGCGCCCGCCGCGCCGAATCCACCTCCTGCGCCGGTCGCGCCGTCCGACCCGGTGGCCGGTGCCCACGAGGTGCCGGAGAACCGGTCCCGGCTGCTCGGGCTCTGGCTGCCCTGGCTGCGGGTGGCCGCGATCCTGGTGCCGATCTGGCTGATCGGCGCCGTGGCGTCCGGGCATGCCGCCGGCGTCTGGCCGCTCTGGGTGCTGGGGCCGTGGGGCGGCCTGGTGCTGATGCAGTCGGTCGGGCTGATCGGCGCGGATCACGGCCGGAAGCGGCGCGACCGCCGCCGATAGCTGTGCCGCTTGTCACAACCGGGCCGGAAATCCGCCGTTCGAGGGATCTGCCGGCCGGCCGGTTTGGCGACGGCGCGCGGGCGGGCGTACACTTTCAGATCGGCGCACAGCGTCCACTCCGCCATGCCCACCCTGCGCTTCGGTGGGAGTCGGAGCCGCGGCTGGCGCGGGTTCACTGATCTTGGTCAGTTCACCCGTGTAAGACGTTGTGGGCCGTCCGGAGCAACCGACGTCAGGACAGCGGAGTACATGCCGAAAAAAGACGGAGCCATCGAGATCGAGGGTCGGGTCATCGAGCCCCTGCCGAACGCCATGTTCCGGGTGGAGCTCGCGAACGGCCACAAGGTGCTGGCTCACATCAGCGGCAAGATGCGGCAGCACTACATCCGCATCCTGCCGGAGGACCGGGTCGTCGTCGAACTGTCGCCGTACGACCTGACCCGCGGGCGCATCGTCTACCGCTACAAGTAAGCCTGACGACGGCCGGGACGTCCCCGTATCCGTCTTCGACGTCCGGGTCGCGATCCGTCGCGCTCCGGGCCAGATGGGAAGTAAGGCAACCGTGAAGGTCAAGCCGAGCGTCAAGAGGATCTGCAACAAGTGCCGGGTGATCCGTCGGCACGGCCGGGTCATGGTCATCTGCAGCGACCCGCGTCACAAGCAGCGCCAGGGCTGACGCCCCACACATCACCAGCTCGTCCCAGCCGCGGACGGTGCGCCTCGCGCGTACCCCTCGTGGTTGACCCCCGGTCGGAGGCCGGGGCCCGCTCGGGCAGCGGGGTGGGACGGGTCCAGACCTCCGCCACAAACCATGAGGAGTACGCCCGCACATGGCACGTCTAGTCGGCGTGGATCTCCCCCGCGAGAAGCGGATGGAGATCGCGCTCACCTACATCTTCGGGGTCGGCCGTACCCGCGCCCTGGAGACGCTCGCCGCGACCGGCATTTCGCCGGACAAGCGCGTTCGGGACCTCACGGACGAGGAGCTCGTCGAGCTCCGGAACCACATCGAGGGCAACTACAAAGTTGAAGGCGACCTGCGCCGCGAGGTCGCCGCTGACATCCGCCGCAAGGTCGAGATCGGCTGCTACGCCGGCATCCGGCACCGTCGCGGTCTGCCCGTGCGCGGTCAGCGCACCAAGACCAACGCGCGGACCCGGAAGGGCCCGAAGCGGACCGTGGCCGGCAAGAAGAAGCCCGGCAAGAAGTAACTAGGAGCGCACAGACTTATGCCACCGAAGGCTCGTGCCGGAGCCGCCGTCAAGAAGGTCCGGCGCAAGGAACGCAAGAACGTCGCCCACGGGCAGGCGCACATCAAGAGCACCTTCAACAACACCATCGTGTCCATCACGGACCCGACCGGTGCGGTCATCTCCTGGGCCTCCTCCGGCCAGGTGGGCTTCAAGGGCTCCCGCAAGTCGACCCCGTTCGCCGCGCAGCTGGCCGCCGAGGCCGCCGCGCGTCGGGCCATGGAGCACGGCATGCGCAAGGTCGACGTGTTCGTCAAGGGCCCCGGCTCCGGCCGGGAGACCGCCATCCGTTCGCTGCAGGCCGCCGGTCTCGAGGTCGGGCAGATTTCCGACGTCACGCCGCAGCCGCACAACGGGTGCCGTCCGCCGAAGCGTCGCCGGGTCTGAGAGGTTAGAGAGAGATGGCTCGTTACACCGGTGCTGACTGCCGCCGTTGCCGGCGGGAGAAGATGAAGCTGTTCCTCAAGGGCAGCAAGTGCGATGGTCCGAAGTGCCCGTTCGAGTCCCGGCCGTTCCCGCCCGGGCAGCACGGCCGCGGCCGCACGAAGGAGACGGAGTACCTGCTCCAGCTCCGTGAGAAGCAGAAGGCCCGTCGTGTCTACGGCGTGCTGGAGAAGCAGTTCCGCGGCTACTACGAAGAGGCCGTGGGCAAGAAGGCCAAGACCGGTGAGGTTCTGCTCCAGATCCTCGAGTCGCGGCTGGACAACGTGGTCTACCGGGCCGGCTACGCCAAGTCCCGGGACATGGCCCGTCAGCTGGTCAAGCACGGTCACTTCACGGTGAACGGCAAGAAGGTCGACATCCCGTCGTTCCGCGTCAAGGAGCACGACATCATCGAGGTTCGGGGCAAGAGCAAGGAGCTCACCCCGTTCATCGTCGCGCAGGCCGAGGCCGGCTCCAAGACCGTTCCGGCGTGGCTCGAGGCCATCCCCAGCCAGATGAAGGTCCTCGTGCACTCGCTCCCGGCCCGTCAGGTGATCGACACCCAGGTCCAGGAGCAGCTGATCGTCGAGCTCTACTCCAAGTAAGGGCTCGTTGCGGTGGCCCGTCCTGCGGGGCGGGCCACCGGAACAGTTGTGTCGTGGGCGTCAAATAGCGGGCGCCCCGGAAGAGAAGAGAAAAGATGCTCATCAGCCAGCGACCGTCTCTCTCCGAAGAGTCGATCAACGAGACCCGGTCCCGGTTCACCATCGAGCCGCTGGAGCCCGGCTTCGGCTACACGCTCGGCAACTCGCTGCGCCGTACGCTGCTGTCGTCCATCCCGGGCGCGGCGGTCACCTCGATCAAGATCGACGGTGTCCTGCACGAGTTCACCACCATCCCCGGTGTCAAGGAGGACGTGGTCGAGCTCGTCATGAACATCAAGGAGCTGTGCGTCAGCTCCGAGCACGACGAGCCGGTCAGCATGTACCTGCGCAAGCAGGGCCCGGGCGACGTGACCGCCGGTGACATCCAGCCCCCGGCCGGTGTCTCCGTGCACAACCCGGACCTGAAGCTCGCCACCCTCAACGGCAAGGGCCGGCTCGACATGGAGCTGACCGTCGAGCGGGGCCGGGGCTACGTCACCGCCGCGCAGAACAAGCAGGCGGGCGCCGAGATCGGCCGGATCCCGGTCGACTCGATCTACTCGCCGGTGCTGAAGGTGACGTACCGCGTCGAGGCGACCCGCGTCGAGCAGCGGACCGACTTCGACCGGCTGATCATCGACGTCGAGACCAAGCCGTCGATGGGCCCGCGTACCGCGCTGGCCTCGGCCGGCTCGACGCTGGTGGAGCTGTTCGGGCTCGCCCGCGAGCTGGACGAGACCGCCGAGGGCATCGACATCGGGCCGTCCCCGCAGGACGCCCAGCTGGCGGCGGACCTGGCTCTGCCGATCGAGGAGCTGGACCTCACCGTCCGTTCCTACAACTGCCTCAAGCGCGAGGGCATCAACTCCGTTGGTGAGCTGATCGGGCGTACCGAGGCCGACCTCCTCGACATCCGCAACTTCGGTCAGAAGTCGATCGACGAGGTCAAGATGAAGCTCGCCGGGATGGGCCTGGGGCTGAAGGACTCGGCTCCGAACTTCGACCCGGCGCACGTCGTGGACGCCTTCGGCGAGGCCGACTACGACACCGACGACTACCGCGAGACCGAGCAGCTCTAGTCCGCGCTGCCGCCACACCTGAGGAGCACCAAGCATGCCCACGCCCACCAAGGGCCCCCGCCTCGGCGGCAGCCCCGCGCACGAGCGGCTGATGCTGGCCAACCTGGCCACCGCGCTGTTCCAGCACGGCAAGATCCAGACCACCGAGACGAAGGCCCGGCGGCTCCGTCCGCTGGCCGAGCAGCTCATCACCAAGGCCAAGCGCGGCGACCTCGCCTCGCGTCGGCGGGTGGCGGGCGTCGTCAAGGACAAGGACGTGGTCTACTCCCTGTTCGACCAGATCGCGCCCCGGTACGCCAACCGCAACGGTGGCTACACCCGGATCGTGAAGACCGGTCCGCGCAAGGGTGACGCCGCTCCGATGGCGATCATCGAGCTGGTCGAGGAGCTTCAGGTCGCCGAGCCGAAGGCGAACAAGAAGACCGCCGCCCGCAAGGCCGCCCAGCAGGACAAGGTCGAGGCCCTGGCCCCGGCCGAGGAGACCCCCAAGGCCAGCACCGGCGACCAGGACGCCGAGGCTCCGGTCTCCGCCTCCGGTGACACCGCCGCCGCCCGCGAGGACAGCGACGAGGCCACCGAGAACGACAAGGCCTGAGTTCAGGCTCGACCGGGCCCGGCATCCCCACGGGGGTGCCGGGCCCGTCGCCGTCAACGGGAGGTACGAGGTGGACGAGCGGACCCGGCTGCGGCTGGACGTCTCGTACGACGGCACCGACTTCTCCGGATGGGCCCCGCAGCCCACCCGGCGCACGGTGGCCGGCGTGCTCATGGCGACGCTGGACCTGGTGCTCGGCGCCGGCACGGTCACCGGGCTCACCGTGGCCGGGCGGACCGACGCCGGGGTGCACGCCACCGGACAGGTCTGCCACCTGGACCTGCCGACCGAGGTGTGGCGGGCGCACGAGGGGCGGCTGCTGCGCCGGCTGGCCCGGCTGCTCCCGCCGGACGCCCGGGTACGCGCGATGACCGAGGTGCCGGCCGACTTCGACGCCCGGTTCTCGGCCACTTTCCGGCGCTACGAGTACCGGGTCACCGACGCGCCGTGGGGCGCCGAGCCGCTGCGTCGGCGGGACACGCTGGCCTGGTCGAAGCCGCTGGACCTGGCCGCGTTGAACGAGGCCGCGGCCGGTCTGGTGGGCGAGCACGACTTCGCCGCGTACTGCCGGCGCAAGGAGAACGCCACCACGCTGCGCGAGGTGACCCGGCTGGACTGGCGGCGCGACCCGGACGGGATCCTGGTCGCCACCGTGCGGGCCGACGCGTTCTGCCAGAACATGGTGCGCAGTCTGGTCGGCGCCATGCTGGTCGCCGGTGACGGCCGGCGGCCGGTCGAGTGGCCGGCCGGGCTGCTGACCCGCCGGGAACGGTCCAGCGAGGTCACCGTGGCGCCCGCGCACGGCCTCGCGCTGGTCGAGGTCGGCTACCCGGCCGACCCGGCGCAGTACGCCCGCCGCGCCGACCTCACCCGCCGGCTGCGGGTCCCGGTCGCCGAGGGCTGAGCCGGGCGGAGGACGACGCAGGCGCGGCCAAGCGGCCCGGAGACGGCGAACGGCCCGCCACCGGAGTTGGATGGCGGGCCGGGGGAGCGCCGCTTCAGTCGCCGGTGCCGCGCTGGCCGGCGCTGTCCTCGGTCGGACCGTCGGTGGGCTGGCCGGCCGTGCCGCCCGCGGCCCGGTGGTCCAGCACGTTCCGGTTCAGGTGCAGCTCGATCAGGTCGAACATGATCTCGCGGGCGACCGCGTCGTCGGTCGGGATCCGTTCCCCGTCCGCGCGGGTGACCAGGCAGAAGGCGAGATAGTGGCCGCGTACCTGCCAGCCGACCCGGGCGGCGGCCTTCTCCACCGCCTCGGTGCCCGCCCCCGCCGGCAGGCCCCGGAACCGTCCCTGGCGGTCGTCCAGCAACGGCCGGATCCGGTCCCGTACCCGCTGGGCGCTGGCCAGGTCGGTCAGGTTGAACAGCCCGGCGGTGAGCAGGTGGTCGCCGTCGGGGGAGCGGAGCGTGCCCCGGACGACCTGGTTGCACCCGAGCCGGACCAGCAGGTCGGCGATCTCGCCGGTGGCCGAGACGGCGCAGTCGGTGCTGGCCTGCGTCTTGAGCACCCGGTACGCCGGCTTGCCGTCGGTGACCACGAGTTGCTTGCCCGGGAACAGCTCCTTGGCGGTGAGCGTCGCCTGGTCGGTGTCCCGCGAGTCCAGGTCGGACCGGCCGGGCACGCTCGACTCGGACACCGTCGGCCGGGGGGTCTGCTCACTCGTCGGCGGCGTGTCGGCCCGCTCGTCGAGCAGCGCCGCGACGGCCAGGCCGGTGAGGGAGAGCAGGAGCAGCACGGCGGCGCCGCCGACCAGCGCCTGCCAGAACCGGCCGCCGTCGCGGCGGCCCGCCCGCCGGTTCCGTGCCTGGTCGGGCAGGCTCGTGGCGCGGAACGCCGGGCCGGCCGGGACCGGCACGGTCGGGCCCGCGGTCGCGGCGGGCACCGGCTGTGGCACCGGTGGCGCGGGCTGGGGCACCGGGGCGGGCTCCCGGGGCGGTGTGGGCGCCGGCGCGGGTGGCGCGGGGGCGGGCGCCCGGGCGTCGTCGGGGGCCGGGCGGGTGGCCCGGGCCGGTGGCAGCGACGGCGTGGGGAAGCGGGACGGCGACGGGCCGGCCGGTGGCGGCGTCGCGACCACGGGCCCGACCGGGGCCGGCCCGGGCTCCGGATATTCGAGGAAGGCGTCCTCATCGGACTCGTACCGGTACACCATGTGGGATAGAGTAGGGCCGATTATCCCTTTCAGGGGGAATATCGGGAAATTCCGGCGGGGTGGCGTCGCTCCCTGCCTGCCGTACCGTCGCCCGGGCCGCCACCTGCCGGTGCGAGAATGCCCGCGTGACCGGCGACCACTACTTCACCGCTGAGCCCACGACCCCGGCCCGCCCGCGCGAGGTCGAGTTCTCCGTCGCCGGGCGCGACTACACGCTCACCTCGGCCGGCGGCGTCTTCTCCGCCGACCGGCTCGACCCCGGCACCGCCGTGCTGCTGCGCAAGGCCGACCTGCCGGCCGCCGACGCCGCCGGCCCGCTGCTCGACATCGGCTGCGGATTCGGCCCGATCACCTGCGTCCTGGCCACGCTCGCGCCGGCCGCCACGGTCTGGGCGGTGGACGTCAACGAACGGGCCCGCGCGCTCACCACCGCCAACGCCGCCCGCCTCGACGCGGCCGACCGGGTCCACGCCGTCGCCCCGGACGACCTGCCGCCGGACGTCACGTTCGCGCAGATCTGGTCGAACCCACCGATCCACGTCGGCAAGGCCGAACTGCACGACCTGCTGCTGCGCTGGCTGCCCCGGCTCACCCCGGACGGCGTGGCCTGGCTGGTCGTCGCCCGGCACCTCGGCGGCGACTCGCTGCACCGCTGGCTTGTCGAGCAGGGCTGGCAGGTGCAGCGGCACGCCAGCCAGAAGGGCTACCGGGTGCTCCGCGTCACCCGGTAATCCGGTGTCGGCCGGGCCGCCGGCTCGGGCAGGATGCCCGCGTGGGATACGTGGACGTGGCAGGGGTCGGGCACATCCTCCCGGACGGGCGGGAGCTGTTCCGCGACGTGTCGTTCCGGGTCGGTGAGGGCGCCAAGGTGGCGCTCGTCGGCCCCAACGGCGCCGGCAAGACGACGTTGCTCCGGATGGTCGCCGGTGACCTGCCGGTGCCCACCGGCGCGATCGCCCGCGCCGGCGGGCTGGGCGTGATGCGGCAGTTCATCGGCATGATCGGTGACGAGTCGACGCTCGCCGACCTGGCCCTGTCACTCGCGCCGCCGGCGCTGCGCGACGCCGGGCGCCGGCTGGTCGAGACCGAGGCGGCCATGCGGACGGCCGAGGTCCGGGGCAAGTTCAGCTCCGCCGCCGGCAAGGCCCAGCTCGCGTACGCCGACGCGCTGGCCGCCTGGGGCGAAGCCGGCGGGTACGACGCCGAGGTGCTCTTCGACACCGTCACCACCATCGTGCTGGACCTGCCGTGGGACGCCGCCCGGGACCGACCGGTCCGGACGCTCTCCGGTGGCCAGCAGAAACGCTTCGCGCTGGAGCTGCTGCTGCGCGGCCCGGACGAGGTGCTGCTGCTCGACGAGCCGGACAACTTCCTCGACGTGCCCGGCAAGCGGTGGCTGGAGGCGCGGCTGCGGGAGTCCGCCAAGTCCGTGCTCTACGTCTCGCACGACCGGGAGCTGCTGGCGCAGACCGCCGACCGGGTGGTCGCCGTGGAGGGCGGCAGCGCCTGGGTGCACCCGGGCGGCTTCGCGAGCTGGCACGACGCGCGGGTGGCCCGGCACGCCCGCCTCGACGAGCTGCGTCGGCGCTGGGACGAGGAACACCAGAAGCTGCGCGAACTGATGCTGATGTACAAGCAGAAGGCCGCGTACAACGACGGGCTCGCCTCCCGCTACCAGGCCGCGCAGACCCGGCTGCGCAAGTTCGAGGAGGCCGGGCCGCCGCCCGTACCCCCGAAGGACCAGGACATCCGGATGCGGCTGACCGGCGGGCGGACCGGCAAGCGCGCGGTGATCGCCGAGCAACTTGAGCTGGACGGCCTGACCTACCCGTTCGACCTGGAACTCTGGTACGGCGACCGGGTCGCGGTGCTCGGCGCGAACGGGACCGGCAAGTCCCACTTCCTGCGCCTGCTGGCCCGCGGTGGCACCGACCCCGAGCCGGGCAACACGCCTGTCGACGGCGCCGCCGCGCTCGCGCCGGTCGCGCACGGCGGTGTGGTGCGGCTCGGTGCCCGGGTCCGGCCGGGGCACTTCTCGCAGACCCACGACCGCCCGGAGCTGATGGCGAAGACGCTTGTCGAGGTGCTGTGGCGGGGTGACGAGCACCGGGCCGGCATGGACCGGCACGCGGCCATGGCGGCGCTGTCCCGCTACGAGCTGGCCGGCCAGGGCGACCAGCGCTTCGGCACGCTCTCCGGCGGCCAGCAGGCCCGCTTCCTGGTGCTGCTGCTGGAGCTGTCCGGGGCCACGCTGCTGCTGCTCGACGAGCCGACCGACAACCTCGACCTGGCCTCCGCCGAGGCGCTGGAGGCCGGGCTGACCGCGTTCGACGGCACGGTGGTCGCGGTGACGCACGACAGGTGGTTCACCCGGACCTTCGACCGGTTCGTGCTGTTCCGCGGCGACGGGGACGTGGTGGAGACGCCGGAGCCGGTCTGGGACGTCGGATGATCGACCAGGAGCTGGTCGACCGGCTCTGCGCGGTCGACGGCGTGGTCGCGGTGGCGCTCGGCGGCAGCCGGGCCCGCGGCGAACACCGGCCCGACTCCGACTGGGACGTCGGCCTCTACTACCGGGGTACGCCGGACGTGGCCGGGCTGCGCGCGGTCGCCGACTCGGTCGCCGACAGCCCGGTGGACCTCACCGCACCCGGCGGCTGGGGCCCCTGGGTCGACGGCGGCGGCTGGCTGCGCGTCGGCGGGGTGGCGGTGGACTGGATCTACCGGGACCTGGACCGGGTGCACCGGGTCTGGGCGGACTGCCGCGCCGGCCGCTACACGGTCGAGGTGCAGGCCGGGCACCCGCTCGGGTTCTACTCGCCCGCGTACGCCGGGGAGGTCGCGCTCGGCCGGGTGCTGGGCGACCCGACCGGCGAGCTGACCGCGCTGCGGGCCGAGACCGTCCACTACCCGCCCGCGCTCGGCGCGGCACTCGTGGCCGGCGGCTGGGAGGCCGGCCTGCTGCTCGACGGCGCGGCCAAGGGCGCGGCCGGCGGCGATGCCGGGTACGTGGCCGGGTGCCTGTTCCGGGTGGTCGGCGTGCTCGCGCAGGCGCTGCACGGCCGGGCCGGGCGATGGCTGGTCAACGAGAAGGGCATGCTCGCCTCGGCCGGGCGGCTGCCGGGCACGCCACCGGACTTCACCGCCCGGGCGCAGGCGCTGCTCGGCGCGCTCGGGCGTACCCCGGTCGAGCTGGCGGCGACGGTCGGTGCCGCCCGGGCGCTCGTCGCCGACGCGCTGGGCTGAGACGCCCGGGCCGGCGGGCTCGGCCCGGTGGCAGCCGGTCGGGCTCGTCCCGGTGCTCGGGCGGCGGCGGGCATAGGGTGGGACTCGTGAGTGAGATGACCTACCGTCGGCTGGGCGACTCCGGACTCGTGGTGTCCGTGGTCGGCATCGGCTGCAACAACTTCGGCCGCAAACTCGACAGCGACGGCACCCGGGCGGTGGTCGACGCCGCGCTCGACGCCGGGATCACCTTCTTCGACACCGCCGACATCTACGGCGAACCGCAGGGCGGCTCCGAGGAGCTGCTCGGTCAGGCGCTCAAGGGGCGCCGCGACGACGTGGTGGTCGCCACCAAGTTCGGCATGGACATGCACGGCGCGAACGGGCCGGACCACGGCGCCCGGGGCGCCCGCCGCTACATCGCCCGCGCGGTCGAGGCGTCGCTGCGCCGGCTCGGCACCGACCACATCGACCTCTACCAGATGCACGAGCCCGACCCGGGCACGCCGATCGACGAGACGCTCGCCGCGCTGGACGACCTGGTGACCGCCGGCAAGGTGCGTTACCTCGGCAACTCCAACTTCGCCGGCTGGCAGATCGCCGACGCCGACTGGACCGCGTCGTCGGCGGGACGCACCCGGTTCATCTCCGCGCAGAACCACTACTCGCTGCTGGAGCGGGGGGTGGAGGACGAGGTGATCCCGGCCTGCGAGCGGTTCGGCCTCGGCATGCTGCCGTTCTTCCCGCTCGCCAACGGGCTGCTCACCGGCAAGTACAAGCGGGGTGAGGCGCCCCCGACGGGCAGCCGGCTGGCCGGCGGCGGCCGGTACGCCGAGCGGCTGGCGGCGGCGCGCTGGGACACCATCGAGGCGATCGAGGCGTACGCCGCCGAGCGGGGGATCAGCATGCTCCAGGTGGCCATCGGCGGGCTGGCCGCCCGGCCGGCGGTGACCTCGGTGATCGCCGGCGCGACCACTCCGGACCAGGTACGCGCCAACGCCGACGCGGGCACCTGGCAGCCCACCGACGAGGACCTAAACGCCCTGGACGCCCTCCTCTGACGGCTCCCGCGTCGCCCGTTGGGTGGGCAACTCGGTGAGTGGAACGCTATGGCTGTCTCCGGGGGGATTTGACGTTCATGGCGTTCCACTCACGGGCGGCGTTCCGCGAGGGCCTGGCGGACTAGGGCGACGGTGGCGGTTGGGCGGCGCAGCACGTCGTCGGCGGTGAACCTCAGCACGATCCAGCCGGCTGCGCGGAGCGCGTTGAGGCGTGCCACGTCCTGCCGGAACTGGGCCCGTTGCCGGTGGTGGTCGCCGTCGTACTCGACCGCGAGGCGCAGCGCCGGCCAGGCCAGGTCCACCCGGGCCAGGAAGTGCCCGCCGGCGCGCACCTCATGCTGGGCGGTCAGCGGGCCGAGGCCGGCGTCGAGGAGGAGCAGCCGCAGACGCGTCTCCATCGGGGACTCGCTCAACGGCTCGGCCAGCGCCAACACCTCGCGTAGCAGCGGTGCACCCGGCCAGCCCGGGTGTTCCGCGGCATAGGCTCGCAACGCGGTCAGTTCCACCACCCGCCGATGCAGCAGCGCGTCCACGGCGACCAGCGCCTCCGCCCGGGGACCGGCGCGGCCCAGGTCGAATGCGGTACGCAGCGGTGTGGTGACCGGCAGTCCGGCGAACCGGATGCGGTCCCGCTCCGGTAACGGCGACCGGATCACGCGTAACCGCGGATGCGGGCGCAGCCGAACGGCCGTCGGCAGCAGCGCGGTCACCGGGGCGTTCCGGGCGAGCAGGTCCGCGCCGAACAGGTAGGCGGCGCTGCGGCCGGCCAGCGCGGCGTCCGGCGGCAGCCGCAACCCGACCGCGTCGCACCACATCCGGTGGTCGTCGGCGCGGTATGCGTCGCGGTGCACGTACACGTCGGGCAGCAGGCGGACCCACGTCGGCCCGCGCAGCATCGGCCGGGTGAAACGTCCGTCGGCAACCGCTCGGCTGGCTCGGAACGGCCACGCGGACAGGTCGCGCGGGACGCGGGCGTGAGTCGACATCCCGGCAGCGTGCCGTGACTCGACGGTCACCCGCCGTCCCGGTCCGCCGGGTGGTGCGGTCCTGGGAAAAAACTCACCCGGTCTTCCGTACGGCGGGGAGGCGTCGTACGGTAGGCCGCAAGTGACCCACGGGAGCCCGGTGTGGACCGGGCTGAGAGGGGGGCTGACAGCCCCCGACCGTTGAACCTGATCCGGGTAATGCCGGCGCAGGGAGGAGCGTTGCCGTGCCGTCCCTGGGACGACTGCATCTCATCACCGACACCCGACCGGGGCGGGATCCGCTCGGCGTGCTGCGTGCCGCCCTGCCGGTGGGCCGCGCCGAACTCGTCGTGCAGGTCCGCGTGACGGACGACGCCACCGACCGGGAGGCGTACGAGCTGGCCCGCCGGGTGGTCGAGGCGTGCCGGCCGTACGGCACGTGTTGCCTGGTCAACGACCGGTTGCACGTGGCGCTCGCGGTGGGCGCGGCCGGTGGCCACGTCGGGGCGGACGACCTGCCGGTGGCCGCCGCCCGCCGGGTGCTCGGCGTCGACGCGGTGCTCGGCGCGACCGCCCGGGAGCCGGGCACGGCCCGGTCCGCGGTCGCCGCCGGAGCGAGCTACCTGGGCGTGGGCCCCTGCCATGCCACCGCCACGAAGCCGGGGCTGCCCGCGCCGATCGGCCCGGACGGGGTACGCGCGGTCACCGACGCGGTGACCGTGCCGGTGATCGCCATCGGCGGGGTGACCGCCGCGGCGGTGCCGGCGTTGCGGGCGGCCGGGGCGTACGGGGTGGCGGTGGTCGGCGCGCTGTCCGAGGCGGCCGACCCCGCGCACGCCACCGCCGAGCTGCTCGGTGCGCTGACGTGTTAAGCGGGGGCCCCTCCTCTACCGAATGCGTTAACAGGGGGCCCGTCCTTTCCGAGGTGGGGGTGGTGGGGGCGGGGCCGGTGGGGCTGGCGATCGCGTGGCGGTGCGCGCAGCGCGGGCTGCGGGTGAGCGTGTACGACGACCGCCCCGGGTCGGGCGCGGCGCGGGTCGCCGCCGGCATGCTCGCCCCGGTCGCCGAGGCGTACTTCGGTGAGCGGGAGCTGACCGGGCTGCTCGTCGGGTCCGCGGCCCGGTGGCCGGCGTTCGCCGCCGAGCTGGCCGAGGCGAGCGGCGTCGACCTGGGCCACCGCACCGAGGGCACGCTGGTGGTCGGGCTCACCGCCGACGACCTGGCCGAGGCGGGGCGGCTGTGGTCGTACCAGCAGGGTCTGGGGTTGCCGATCACGCCGCTGCGCCCGTCGGCGCTGCGCGACCGCGAGCCGGCGCTGGCCACCCGGGTGCGCGGCGGCGCGGTCGCGCCCGGCGACCACCAGGTCGACCCGCGCCGCCTGGTCGCCGCGCTGCGGGTCGCGGCGGAGCGGGCCGGCGTGACGTTCCGGCCGACGCGGGTCGGCGCGTTGTCCGAGGTGGACGCGCGGGTCACCGTGGTCGCGGCCGGCTGCGGCGCGGCGGCGCTGACCGGGCTGCCGATCCGGCCGGTGAAGGGCCAGGTGCTGCGGCTCCGCGCGCCCGCCGGCGGTCCGCCGGGCTTCCGGCACGTGATCCGGGGGTACGCCGACGGCGAGCCGGTCTACCTGGTGCCCCGGGCCGGCGGCGAGGTGGTGGTCGGCGCCACCGTGGAGGAACGCGCGGACGTCGAGGTGACCGCCGGCGGTGTGCTGCGGCTGCTCCGCGCCGCCGCCGAGCTGGTCCCCGAGCTGACCGAGTACGCGCTGGTGGAGGCCGTCGCCGGGCGGCGCCCGGGCACGCCGGACAACGCGCCGGTGATCGGGGCGCTGCCCGGCCGGCCCGGCGTGCTCGCCGCCACCGGGCACCACCGGCACGGCATCGTGCTCACCCCGGTCACCGCCGACCTGGTCACCGAACTGATCGTCAACGGCGAGCCGGATCCGGCGCTCGCCCCCTTCAGCCCGGCACGGTTTTCGAAGGAGCGCCTGTGGAACTGATCGTCAACGGCACGGGGCGGACGCTGCCCGACGGCGTCACGCTCGCCGAGGTGGTCCGCGCGGTGACCGGTCAGCAGCGCGGCCTCGCGGTCGCGGTCAACGGCGAGGTGGTGCCGCGCGGCGGTTGGCCGGCGAGCGTGCTGCGCGACGGCGACCGCGTCGAGGTGCTCAGCGCCGCGCAGGGCGGGTGACCGGGATGTCCCTGGAGATCGGCGGCGTGCCGCTCGGCTCCCGGCTGGTGCTCGGCACCGGCGGCGCGGCCAGCCTGGACGTGTTGGAGGCGGCGGTCCGGGCGTCCGGCACGGAGGTGGTGACGCTGGCGCTGCGCCGGGTCGACACCACGCCGGGTGGCGCGGGCGGGCTGCTCGACCTGCTGGAGCGGTGCGGGGTACGGCTGCTGCCGAACACGGCCGGCTGCCGGACCGCGGTGGAGGCGGTGAAGACGGCGCACCTGGTCCGGGAGGCGTTCGACACCGACTGGGTGAAGCTGGAGGTGATCGGCGACGAGCGCACGCTGCTGCCCGACGGGGTGGAGCTGCTGCGCGCCGCCGAGGAGCTGGTCGCCGACGGGTTCACCGTGCTGCCGTACACCTCGGACGATCCGGTGCTGGCCCGGCGGCTGGCCGACGTCGGCTGCGCCGCGGTGATGCCGGCCGGGTCGCCGATCGGCTCCGGTCTGGGCATCGGCAACCCGCATCACATCCGGCTGATCCGGCAGGCCGTCGACGTGCCGGTGATCCTCGACGCCGGTATCGGCACCGCCTCCGACGCCGCGCTCGCCATGGAACTGGGTTGCGACGGGGTGCTGCTGGCCAGCGCCGTCACCCGCGCCGCCGACCCGGTGGCCATGGCCACCGCCATGCGCCACGCGGTCGGGGCCGGTCGCCTGGCGTACGGGGCCGGCCGCATCCCCCGCCGCTGTCACGCGCTCCCGTCCACCCCCGACGACGGCCGGCCCGACCTGTGACCGGCGCCCGCGTCGCCACCGTTCCCGGCGGGTGGACGCGTACCGGCATCCGCGATCGCCCGGCCGGTGTGGTGCTGCTGACCGATCGGCGGGTCGCGCGGAGGCCGCTCGTCGAGGTGGTGGCGGCGGCCGTCGACGGGGGAGTGCGGTGGGTGGTGCTGCGGGAGAAGGACCTGCCGCGCGCCGAGCGCCTGGCGCTCGCCGTCGAGCTGCGCGCGGTCCTGGCCGACGTCGGCGGCACGCTGGTCGTGGCCGGACCGGACCCGCTCGACGGCGACGCCGTGCACCTGCCGGCCGCCGGCCCGTACCCGCCGCCGCGCCTCGGGCTGGTCGGCCGTTCCTGCCACGACGCCGCCGAACTGGCGCGACTGACCACCGAGGACTACGCGACGCTGTCCCCGGTCCTCCCCACCCGCACCAAACCCGGCTACGGCCCACCGTTGGGCCCGGAAGGGCTGCGCGCGCTGGTCGGGGTCGGCCCGGTGCCGGCGCTCGCCCTCGGCGGCATCGAGACCCCGGACCAGGTGCGGGCCTGCGTCGCGGCGGGTGCCACAGGGGTCGCCGTGCTCGGCGCGCTCATGCGCGCACCCGACCCGGCAGCGACCGCCGCCACGCTGGGCAGCGCCTTCGAGGAGGCGGCCACCCCGATGTCGCGCACCCCCCACCCGACGGCGGAGACCCCCACCGCAACCAGAGAAGGAACGCAGTGACGCCGCAGGTAGTCCTCACCATCGCCGGTTCCGACTCCGGCGGCGGCGCCGGCATCCAGGCGGACCTGAAGACGTTCGCCGCGCTCGGCGCGTACGGCACGAGCGTGCTCACGGCCGTCACCGCGCAGAACACGCGCGGCGTGGACGCCGTCCTGCCGCTGCCCCCGCAGACCGTCCGCGACCAGCTCGACAGCGTGCTCGGCGACTTCGACGTCCGGGCCGTGAAGACCGGCATGCTCGGCACGCCGGCGGTCGCCGAGGCGGTGGCCGGGGCGGCCCGGGACGGGCGACTGCCCCGGCTCGTCGTCGACCCGGTGCTGGTCGCCACCAGCGGGCACCGGCTCGGCGTGACGGAGGCGGTCGAGCGGCTGCTGCCGTACGCCGAGGTGGCGACGCCGAACTGCGCGGAGGCCGCGGCCCTCACCGGACGCCCGGTCGGCACGGTCGAGGAGATGGTCGCCGCGGCCGAGGCACTGGCCGCGCGCGGGCCGACGTTCGTGGTGGTGACCGGCGGCGACGTCGACGCGGCCGGCGAGTCGGTGGACGTGCTGGCCGGCGGCGGCACGACGCGGCTGCTGCGCGCGCCCCGGGTGGACACCCGGCACAACCACGGCACCGGCTGTTCGTTCGCCGCCGCCGTCGCGGTCCGGCTGGCGGCCGGCGACGCGGCGCCGGTCGCGGTGGCCGCCGCCAAGGAGTACGTGACCCGCGCGCTGACCGGCGCGCGGGGCTGGGAGCTGGGCGCGGGACGCGGCCCGCTGGACCACTTCGGCTGGTCCGCTTGAGCGACAGGGAGGCTGTCATGCAGGCACGTCGCAAGGTGTACGTGGAAGGGTCGCGGCCGGACATCCGGGTGCCGTTCGCGGAGGTGACGCTGACCGGGGACAACCCGCCGGTGCGGCTCTACGACACCTCGGGCCCGGGATCGGACCCGGAGGTGGGGCTGCCCGCGCTGCGCGGGCCGTGGATCGCCGAGCGGGGCGACGTCGCGCCGGTGCGGGGCGCCGGCAGCCCGCTGGCGGGAACCCGGCCGACCCAGCTCGCGTACGCCCGGGCCGGGACCGTCACGCCGGAGATGGAGTTCGTGGCGATCCGGGAGGGCGTCACGCCGGAGTTCGTCCGGGACGAGATCGCCGCCGGGCGGGCCGTGCTGCCGCTCAACGTCAACCACCCGGAGTGCGAGCCGGCGATCATCGGCAGGGCGTTCCTGGTGAAGGTGAACGCCAACATCGGCACCTCGGCGGTCACCTCGTCGGTGGCCGAGGAGGTCGAGAAGCTCACCTGGGCGACCCGGTGGGGCGCGGACACCGTGATGGACCTCTCCACCGGCAGGCGGATCCACCAGACCCGCGAGGCGATCGTGCGCAACGCGCCGGTGCCGATCGGCACGGTGCCGATCTACCAGGCGTTGGAGAAGGTCGGCGGGGACCCGGTGAAGCTGAGCTGGAAGGTGTTCCGGGAGACCGTGATCGAGCAGGCGGAGCAGGGCGTCGACTACATGACCGTGCACGCCGGCGTGCTGCTGCCGTACGTGCCGCTGGCCGTGGACCGGGTCACCGGCATCGTCTCCCGGGGCGGTTCGATCATGGCGGCCTGGTGCCTGGCGCACCACGAGGAGAACTTCCTCTACACCAACTTCCGCGAGCTGTGCGCGTTGCTGGCGAAGTACGACGTGACGTTCTCGCTCGGCGACGGGCTGCGTCCCGGGTCCATCGCGGACGCCAACGACGAGGCGCAGTTCGCCGAGTTGCGTACGCTCGGCGAGCTGACCACGGTGGCCTGGGAGCACGACGTCCAGGTGATGATCGAGGGCCCGGGGCACGTGCCCATGCACAAGATCAAGGAGAACGTGGACCTCCAGCAGGAGTGGTGCCACGAGGCGCCGTTCTACACGCTGGGCCCGCTGACCACCGACATCGCGCCCGCGTACGACCACATCACGTCCGCGATCGGCGCCGCCATGATCGGCATGTTCGGCACCGCGATGCTCTGCTACGTGACGCCGAAGGAGCACCTCGGGCTGCCGGACCGGGACGACGTGAAGGCCGGCGTGATCGCGTACAAGATCGCGGCGCACGCGGCCGACCTGGCCAAGGGGCACGCCGGTGCGCAGGCGTGGGACGACGCGCTCTCCAAGGCGCGGTTCGAGTTCCGCTGGGAGGACCAGTTCAACCTGGCGCTCGACCCGGAGACGGCCCGGGCGTACCACGACGCGACGCTGCCGGCCGAGCCGGCCAAGACCGCGCACTTCTGCTCGATGTGCGGACCGAAGTTCTGCTCCATGAAGATCACCCAGGAGCTGAAGGACTACGCGGCGCGGGGCATGCGCGGCAAGTCCGAGGAGTTCGTCGCCGCCGGCTCGCAGGTCTACCTGCCGCTGGCTGGAGCGTGACCGGGGGCCGGGCGCGGTCCGGCCCGGCCCCCGGGTCGGCTCAGTCGCGGTGGTGCCGGCCGGTACGCAGGGAGCGGGCGTCGTCGGCGTTGTCGTCCGAGGCGAGCCCGGCGACCCAGTCGACGTACTCGTCGTCGGTCGTGGTGCCCGGCTCGGCGGTCTCGTCGGCCGGCTCCGGGCCGCCCTTGTCCCGGTTACGCCGGAACAGTCCGCGCCGAATCTTCGACTTCCCGCCGGCCGCCTCGGCGTCGTCCGCCCCGGCGTGCCGTCCCCGGGACGCCTCCCGGTCGTCGTTCCCGGCGCCGGAACCCGAGCCCGAGCCCGAGCCGGAACCCGAGTCGGTGGCCTGCTCCGGCACGGTCGTGCCGGTTCTCGCGCCGTCGGCTCGCGCCGGCACGGCCTCCTCCGCAGCGGTCCGGCCGGCCGGGCGGGCGTTGGTGGCGAGCGCGTCCCACCCGGTGCTCCGACCCGGCTCGGGCAGGCCCTGATGGTGGAGACGGGGCGCCGGTTCGGCCCGGTCGGTCGCGTCGTCGCCGTCCCGGCCGGTGGCCGGCGGCGTGGTGGCGGGCGGACGGGCCGGACGGCCGGCCGGCGGGGTGATCGGCCAGGCGGGGCGCACGTCCCCCGCTCGTTCGGTGGCGTCCTCGAAGATCGGGAACCGTGGCCGGGGAGACGCGGGCGGGGGTTGCTCGGCCGGCTCGGGGTCGAAGAAGAAGCTGCGTGGCCGCCGGGCCGGTTGCGGCGGGGCCTTCGGCTCCCCGGTTCGCGTTCCGCCCGGCATGTCGGTGCCACGCGCGTCGGTGCCGTCCGGGACCGGGCCGGCTGCCGTGGTGGCCGCGTCGGTGGCTCCGGCTCTGTCGGTGGCTCCGATCGCATCGGCAGCCCTGGCGGGCCGGGTGGCTCTCACCGCGCCGGCGGCCTGGACAGGGTCGGCCACGTCGGTGGCGTCGGGGGCACCGACCGCCGTGACCGGCGTGGCTGCGGGTGGCGTGGCTGCGGACGGGCCGGTGTCCTCACCGGTGGGACGCGTCGGTCGGGTGCGGCCCGAGCGCCCGGTCCGGGGGGCTTCGGCCGGGTCGCCTGTCGCATCGTCCGTGAGCGGTGTGGGCCGGGTGGCGGCGCGGCTCCGGCGTGCCCGGGTGGCGCGTGGCGCGTTCTCCGCCCGCCCCGCCGTGACGTCGGCCGTCTGCTCCGCCGTGCCGTCGGACTTCTTTTCCGCGGTGTCGTCGGACTTCTGCGTCGCGGTGCCGTCGGACTTCTGCTCCACCGTGCCGTCGGACTTCTGCTCCACCGTGCCGTCGGACTTCTGCTCCACCGTGCCGTCGGACTTCTGCCGCGCGGTGCCGTCGGACCTCTGCTCCGCCGCGGCGTCGCCCGTCTGCTCCGCGGTGCCGTCGGACTTCTGCTTCGCCGAGCCAGTGGGCGCATCGGTGGTCGGGATCGTGGCCCTCGTGCGCGCCGGGACGGTGGTCGTCGGCGCGACCGCGACGGACGGCGTGCCGGCCGTCGGGTCGGTGCCGGTCGCCTCCGGTGCGGAAACCGGCCGCATGGCCCCCCGTTCGTCGGTCCCCGGCTGGTCGGCCGCCCGCGCGTCGGTCCGCAGCTCGTCGGCCCTGGCCCCATCGGTGTCCGACTCGCTGGTGCCCGTTCCGGCGATGCCTGTTCCGGTGGTCCCCGTTCCGGCGATGCCTGTTCCGGTGGTCCCCGTTCCGGCGGTGCCTGTTTCGGTGGTGCCTGTTTCGGTGGTCCCCGTTCCGGTGGTCCCCGTTCCGGGCGTGTCGGGGCCGGCCGGAAGCGGCCCGGTCGACGGCTGCGGCTCGGGGCGGCCGGCGGCGAGGACGTCGATGGCCGAGGTGCGCCGGCCCGGTGGCAGCAAGCCGGGCATCGGGGACGTACGGGCCGGATCCTCGTCGCGCCGGCCACCGGCCGGCGTGACCGACCGGGCCGGTCGCTCGTCGTCGAGGGACGGCGCCGGACCGGCGTGTCGGGGCGCCGACGACGGCGGCGTGACCGATCCGCCGGCCTCCGGCCAGTCCCAGTGCGCGGGAGCCGGCGCGCCGGCCGTGGCCGGCACCGGCGCGCTGACGGCCGGCGTCGTCGGAACGGGCGCGCTGGCCGGCAGCGGCGCGAGGATGTCGGTCGGGTCGACGGCGTCGGCGTCGGCGTTGCCCGGCCGGGGCAGCACCGAGGTGGCGGTCGCGCCGAGCGCCCCGGCCGCGACCGCGATCAGCGCGCCGTAGTAGGGCGCGAGCTGGTAGCGGTCGGCCGCCGTGCCGGGACCGGCGGTCAGGTAGGCGAACGCCACCAGCACCGGCCCGGCCGCGCCGGCCGCGCCGCCGACCAGTGGCGGATACCCGGCCCGGCGGGCCAGCACACCGATCGCGCCGCCCGCGAGCAGGGCCAGCGTGGGCAGTAGCAGCATGGCCAGGCGTTGCGCCGCCGGGGCGCCCAGCCAGGACGGTTCGAGCACCCCGAGGCGTACGGTGGCCAGCGGCCGGTTGGCGACGATCGTGGGTGCGACGGAGAGCAGCGCCAGCAGCCAGACGATTCCGGTGGTGATCGCGACGCCCCAGCCGAACGGCGGCTTGAGCAGCACGGCGATCGCCGCGCCGGCGCCCACCACCGCACCGAGGACGGCGCAGATGCCGGCCGCCCAGACCGGGTCGACGGAACCGCCCAGCTCGGCGGCGCGGGCCGGTTGCATGCAGAGCGGGGCGACCACGATCGCGCCGAGCGCGCTGACGCCGGCGATCGAGAGCAGCTCGGTGGTGCCACCGGGGAGGTCGTCGCGGCGGGCGAGGCGCTCGGTGAGGACGGCCCCGGCGACGGTGGCGACGGCGGCGAACCAGGCGACCCAGACGAGCTGGGCGGGCCAGCGGTTGACCGAGACGTCGACGAACGCGCCGTCGAGGCGGACGACGCCGAAGCCGTACGCGACGCCGAGCTGGCCGGCAGCGGCCAGCACACTCACCCCGAGCGCTGTGAGCAGCAGCCTGCCCCACGTCCGAAAGGCCATGTCGGGCACGTTACGGCCCGGTGGGGTGGTTCGCCACCTTGCCACCGCGCGGCGCGGCGAACCGCCGCCGGCGTGGCTACTTCAGCTCGACCAGCCGGGCGAGGTAGGTGGTGTCGCCGACGTTGGTCAGCATGTGCACCGCCCCGGGGTCGCGGTAGACCACCCCGCCGGTGGGCTCGTCGGCGTCGATCGTGGTGCCGTCGATCGTCTGCACCACGTTCTTCGCACCCTCGATCGCCACCACCAGGTACGGGTGGTCGTGGCGGTGCAGCGGCTGGCGCTCGCCCGGCTCCAGCCGGATGTGCCAGACCCGGACCCGGTCGTTCTCGTAGACGATCTCCTGGCCCACCGGGCCGAGTTCGAGGTCGGCGTGCGCGTGGGTCATCGTGCTCCGTCCAGTTGGGGGAGCACCTCGGCGGCGATCAGCTCCACGTGGTCGAGGTCGTCGAAGTCGATCAGCCGCAGGTGCACCCGGGTGGTCCCGACCGCGGCGAACTCGCCGAGCCGGTCGACGAGCTGGGCGGGGGAGCCGACCACCGGGTCCTCCGGCGGGAGCGCGCTGGCGACGTGCAGTGGCGCGGCCCGTCGCTGCGCCTCGGCGTCGGTGCGCCCGATCGCCACCACGATTCCGGCGGAGAGCGTCAGCGGCGCACGCCCGGACGCGTCGCGCCCGGTGCGGTCGCACGCCTCCCGGACCCGCTCGTAGGCGGCGGCCGTCTCGGCGACGCTCTTGAACGGCATGTTGAACTCGTCGGCGTACCGGGCGGCCAGCTCGGGGGTGCGCTTGGGGCCCTTGCCGCCGACGATCACCGGCGGGCCGGGCTGCTGCACCGGCTTGGGCAGCGCGGGCGCGTCGACCAGCCGGTAGTGCTCGCCGGTGAAGCTGTACGTCTCGTCGGACGGGGTGCGCCACAGCCCGGTGACGATCTCCAACTGCTCGGCCAGCCGATCGAACCGCTCGTTGACCGGCGGGAACGGAATGCCGTACGCGGTGTGTTCGCGCTCGTACCAGCCGGCGCCGATGCCCAGCTCGACCCGGCCGCCGCTCATCCGGTCGACCTGGGCGACCATCACGGCCAGCGGCCCGGGGAGCCGGAAGGTGGCGGAGGTGACGAGCGTGCCGAGCCGGATCCGGGACGTCTCCCGGGCCAGCGCGGCGAGCGTCAGCCAGGCGTCGGTGGGGCCGGGCGGCGCCGGCTCGTTCCCCATCGACCGGTAGTGGTCGGCCCGGAAGAAGCCCTCGAAGCCGGTCTCCTCGACCAGCCGGGCGAACCGGAGCTGGTCGTCGTAGTCCGCGCCGCGGTGGGGTTCGGTGAAGACCGTGACCCGCATGCTCACCGTCCTCCCGCCGCCGCGGCCCGCGGCGGCGTCTCGACCGGCGCGGCCGGCGGTCCCACCGGACCGGCCGGCGTGGGTACGCCGGGTGCGTCCCGTTCCATCAGCAGTTCGTGCAGCTCGGCGCTGATCCGGGCGACGTCGGCCAGGTGCGCGTGCCGACCCAGGGTGCGGGGCCGGGGCACGGCCACCTCGACCACCTCGCGGATCCGGCCGGGACGCGGGCTGAGCACGACCACGCGGTCGGCCAGCAGCACCGCCTCGTCGATCGAGTGGGTGACGAAGACGATCGTCGCCTTCGTGTCCATGTGGACCCGTTGCAGCTCGCCGGAGAGTTCCTCCCGGGTGAGCGCGTCGAGCGCGGAGAACGGCTCGTCCATCAGCATCACGCGGGGTGAGCCGATCAGCGACCGGCAGAGTGAGACCCGCTGCTGCATGCCGCCGGACAGCTCGTGCGGGAGGCGCTTCTCGAAGCCGCCCAGCCCGGCCATCTCCAGCAGCGCCCGGGCCCGGTCGCGGTGCTTCGCCCGGCTCCAGCCGAAGATCTCCACCGGCAGCAGCACGTTGTCGAGCACCGTGCGCCAGGGCAGCAGCGCCGGCCGTTGGAACAGCATGGCGACGTCCTGGCGCGGCTTCGTGATCGGCGTGCCGGCGACGGTGATCTCCCCGGCGGTGGCCGGCAGCAGGCCGGCGATCATCCGCAGCAGAGTGGACTTTCCGCAGCCGGACCGGCCGAGGACGGCGACGAACTCACCCTCGGCGACGTCGAGGTCGATGCCGCGCAGCGCCTCCACCCGCCCTGAGCGGCCGTCGAAGGTGCGGGACACCCCGGACAGTCGGATCATCTGCCGGCTCCCTTCCCACGACGTCCGAATGCGAATCGGGCTAGCGTAGCGGGGCTCGTCCGGTCGTTCTGTCGGGGGTGGACGTCGGCTCACCCCCCTTATGCACGTTCGTTTCCGTTCCGCAACCCGGACGGTTGCTGCGCGTCATCTGGCTTCTCGTACGCTGTTGCGCGCGAAGAGTCCCCTCGCGACGGTCCAGTCGGCCCATCCCCCCTGCCGACCCCGTCGGACCCACGACCCGACCGGCGAAGATGCCCAGGTCGGAAAGGACATGGTGCACTGATGAGAAGGTTGACCCGCACAATCGCCGCGGCGGCGCTGGCGACCGCCCTCGCCCTCGTCGGCGGTTGCAGCAGCGACTCGGACAAGTCCGAGAGCAGCGGCGGTACCGGCGGGGCGCTGGAGAAGGTGACCTACCTCACCTCGTTCGGCAACTTCGGCCGTGACTCCTACGCCTGGGTGGCGAAGGACAAGGGCTTCTTCAAGGAGGCCGGCTTCGACGTCGACATCAAGCCGGGCCAGGGCACCGGCTCGGTCATCCAGACCATCACCGGCGGTCAGGCCGACTTCGGCCCGATCGACCTGACCGGTGGCATCCTCCAGCTCGGCAACGGCCAGGCGAAGGACTTCGTGGCGGTGGCCGCGATCCAGCAGCGCACCATGGCCGCCATCGTCACGGTCGAGGGCAAGAACATCGCCACGCCGAAGGACCTGGAGGGCAAGAAGCTCGCCGACACCCCGACCTCCGTCGTGCGCAACCTCTTCCCCACGTACGCGCGGCTGGCCGGTATCGACAACAGCAAGGTGACCTGGGTCAACGGTGAGGCGCAGGGCCTGATCGGCATGCTCGGCTCCGGCTCGGTGGACGGCATCGGCCAGTTCGTCGTCGGCCAGCCCACCGTCGAGGCGGTGGCCAAGAAGAAGCCGGTCGTGCTGCCGTACAGCAACGTGATGCAGGACCTCTACGGCAACGCGCTGATCACCTCCACCAAGATCGCCAAGGAGAAGCCGGAGATGGTGAAGAAGTTCACCGCCGCGCTGCTCAAGGGCCTGGAGTACGCGCTGGAGCACCCGGACGAGGCGGGCGAGATCCTGAAGAAGAACGTGCCGGCCGCCAACCCGGCCGCGTCCGCCGCCGAGCTTCGGCTGATGGCCGCGTACGTCCGGTCGAGCAACTCCGGCACCGCGATCGGCACGCTGGACAGCGGCCGGGTGGCCAAGAGCATCGCGCTGCTCCAGGGCGCGGGCGCGCTGAAGCAGAACCTCACCCCCGACCAGATCATCAACTTCGACCTCGCGCCGAAGGCCTGACCGGTCGCTCGGACCAACGGGGGTGCGACCCGCCGGGACACCCGGTGGGCGCACCCCCTTCGCGTGCCGGTCGTGCCGACCGGCCGGACAAGGAGGACATGTTGACGCAGTTGACCGAGGCCCGGCCGGGAGCGCCGGTGGAGCCGGCGCGCGCCCGGCGCGGTCGGGGCGTACCCCCGGCGGCGGTCGGCCTGCCGGTGCTCGGGCTGGTCATCGCGGTGGCCGCCTGGTGGCTGGTCACGTCCGTGCTGCACCTGGTGCACCCGGTCGCGCTGCCGCCGCCGCAGGCGGTGGCCCGTTCGCTCGCCGCCACCACCGACGTGCTGCTGCCCGCCCTGGGGATCACCACCTGGATGACGCTCTCGGGTTTCCTGCTCTCGTCGGTCGTCGGCGTGCTGATCGGGATGGCGCTGGCCGCGTCCCGCCGGGTGGAGCGGATGTTCGCGCCGCTGCTGGTGGCGGTGAACGCGGTCCCGAAGATCGCCTTCGGCCCGTTGCTCGTGGTGGCCGTGGGCTTCGGTCAGAAACCCATCCTGACCATGGTGTTCCTGCTCTGCTTCTTCCCGATCGTGCTCTCCACCGCCACCGGGTTGACCACCACCCCGGCCGACCTGGCGGAGCTGGGCCGGTCGCTGAACGCCTCCTGGTGGCAGTCGTTCCGCAAGGTGCGCCTGCCGGCCGCGCTGCCGCAGATCTTCGTCGGCCTCAAGGTGGCCATGCCGCTGGCCGCGATCGGCGCCGTGATCGGGGAGTTCTACTCGGACCGTCCCGGCCTCGGTTACCAGATCCTCCAGTACAACGGCGTGGGCGACACGGCGACCGCGTGGGCGGCCATCATGCTGGTGGCGCTGATGAGCATCGTGCTCTACGCGGCCCTGAGCGCGATCGAGCGGTTCGCCCTCCCGTGGGTGCGCGCCACCACCTCCGCCCGCTGACCGTCGACCGAGAACGTCACGTCGACGGGGGACACGCAAGCTCAACCCACGGTCTGCCGCCGACCACGACAGGTGTGGCCCCACCGCAACCGGCGCAGGGATCAAGCCTGACCGCCCGGAGCCGGTTGCGGTGGGGCCACACCCCACGGTGACCACTACCCGGCGAGCCGCCACCGACCCCCACGCGCCACCAGCGTCGTCAGCGCCTGCGGCATCAACCCGGAGTGGTTGTCCGGCGTCATCCGGATCGGGCCGGACAGGCCGTCGAGCTGCGAGGTCTCCAGCACGTCGCGCAGCGCGTCCCGGTCCACCTTCCCCCGCCCGCCGCCGGCGCGCTGCTCGGCGTCCGCGATGAGCTGGACCGCGTCGGCGGCGAACGAGGAGAACCCGTTGTAGCCGCCGAACCGGGCGGTGTAGTCCTGGAACCACTGCCGTCGGGCGGCCTTGGCCGGGGTGGTGGCGATGACGTCGTCGATCACCATCGTCTGGGTGAAGATCAGCGTGGCCAGCTCGGTGGAGCGGGCCGACGGGCCGAGGAACAGCTCGCCGGCGGCCGAGGCGTCGAAGAAGAGCGACCCGCGGTAGTTGCGCTGCCGGGCGGTGGTGGCGGCCAGCGTCGCCTGCTCCGGCGGCGTCCAGAGGATCAGGGCCTGCGGCCTCTTCTCGACCAGGTCGTCGATCTGCGCGCTCACCTCGGTGTCGGTGGTCCGCACCGCCTCGGCGGCGACCAGCTTCACCGACGTCTTGCCGAACTCGCGGCGCAGCGCGGCGACCCCTTCCTGGCCGTACCCGTCGGCGCTGTGCAGCACCGACACCTTGCGGATGTTGCGCCGGGTCAGCTCGGTGGTGAGGGCCGCCGCGCTGTCCACCGCGTTCGGGGCCAGCTTGAAGACGTACCGGCGCTGGTCGACCGGCTCCGTGACCGCGCCGGCGGAAGCGAGCGCGATGGTCGGAATGCGCTTGTCGCTGATCGTGCGCGCCGCGCCGACGGCGCATTCGTTGCAGCCGCCCATGATGACGGCGCTCACCTGTGCGTCGCCGCTGAAATCATTGATGTTACGCAAGGATTCGGCCGCGTCCGAGCGGTTGTCCTTGACTCTCAGTTCGATCTTCCGGCCGCCCAGCACGCCGGAGGCGTTCATCTGGTCCACCTTCAGTTCCAGCGCCCGCTGGTACACCTTGCCGATCGGTGCGGAAGCGCCGGAGAGTTCGAGGTCGGCGGCGATCACGATGGGGCTGGTGTCCTGCGGTTCCCCGCCGATCCCGCAGCCGGTGAGCGTGGTGGCCAGCACGGCCGATGCGAGCACGGCGATGCTCGCGGAGCGGATGGGGCTCAACTCAGTCCTCCAGGGTGCGGCGCGGGCCGGCGCCCGATCACCGCCGCTTGTCCGTCCTCAGTGGAGGAACGGGATTGGCGTGCCGTACGGTGTGCGCGAAGCTTGCAAAACCTTGCCAATGCCGGGCCCTGTGGTCAAGCGGGGATGCCGGATGCCGTTTCGGGACGGTCATCCCACATGTTGGGGACACGAAACGTTAACTGACAATTACTGCGCAGATGCGCTTGGCCACTCTGGAGTGACATCCCCTGTTCAGGGGGTTGGAGAAAAGAAGGTATTAGGTGACCGGATCACGGGTTGAGTCCACACCGACCGTTTCCTACCTCACCGCGGCTTCCCAAAAAGGATCTCGTCTGATGAAATCTCGGCCGTGCCGCGCGTGGCGCTGGCCGCTGCACCAGGCACGGGTCAGCGGGTCACGCGTGGAAGAAACGACGGAGGCGATGTCGTGAGCACCGGACCTACGACCCTGCCCGGGAGCCCCAGCGCCGAACAGCGGAATCGGCGGCGGCGTCTACCTCGGCTGCGTGACGCGCGGATCCGCTCCAAGCTCGCCCTCATCCTGGTCGTTCCGGTGGCGGCTGTCATCGCACTGGCAACTATCCGACTTATCTCGGTGGGTCAGGGCGCGTACGAGGCGGACCAGGTCCGGGCGCTGACCGCGGTCTCGGTCGACGTCTCGGCGCTCACCCAGGACCTGCACAAGGAGCGGATGGCGGCAGCCGCCTTCCTGGCCGACCCGAACCAGAAGCCGGACGACTACAACCTGCGGGTCCGTCGCACCGACGAGCGCATCGCGGCCTACCGGGAGGAGCGCGGCACGCTCGGCGACGTGCCGGCCGCGGTCCGGGACCGGCTGAAGGTGATCGACGACCACCTGGAGACGCTGAACGGCACCCGCCAGGAGGTGCTCGACCGCCTCCAGATGCCGGTGGCCGAGGCGAGCCTGCGCTACGGCATCGTCCTCGACGACCTCGTCGCGTACGGCGACACGCTGGCCCAGCAGCCCGGCGCGGAGAGCCTCGCCGACGCCCGCCGCGCGGTGGCCGCGTTCGCCCACGCCAAGGCCGAGGTGGCGGAGGAACAGGCGGTCGTGTTCACCGCGCTCGCGGTCGGCAACCGGATCGACGAGGAGCAGTTCTCCTCGTTCGTGGCCACGCTGACCGGCCAGCAGGAGGCCCTGCTCTCGTTCTCCCGGGCCGCCGCTCCGGAGCAGCGGGGCCTGGTGGACCGCACCGTCTCCGGTGACGCCGTCCAGCTCGCCGACCGGGTCGCGGCCGACCTGTCCCGGTCCATCGGCAAGCCCGCGCTGGTCACCCGCGACGAGGCGTCCGCCGCCATCGGCGCGGTCGACGACCTGATGCGGTGGGCGGAGATCCAACTCCTCGACGACCTGCTCGCCGACGCCGACGCGGTCCGCACCGACGTGATCCGGCAGGCGTTCGTGGAGAGCCTGCTCGTGCTGCTGACGCTGGCCGTCGCCGTGACGCTCGCCGTGGTGCTCGCCCGCTCGCTCAACGACTCGCTGCGTCGGCTCCGTGAGGGCGCGCTCTCCGTGGCCAACCATGACCTGCCGGACGCGGTGAGCCGG
The DNA here is from genome assembly GCF_040647835.1 of Micromonospora sp. NPDC049240. Taxonomy (NCBI): domain Bacteria; kingdom Bacillati; phylum Actinomycetota; class Actinomycetes; order Micromonosporales; family Micromonosporaceae; genus Micromonospora; species Micromonospora sp. NPDC049240. The sequence goes on along the minus strand of NZ_JBEZCX010000004.1, from coordinate 149,252 downwards.
CTCCAGAACGTCAACGCCATCGGTGACGGTGGCGTGGACGAGATCGTCCAGCAGGTGCGGGACCCGATCAAGCTGACCAACCGCGACGAGATCGGCCAGGTGGCGGTGGCCTTCAACGTGGTCCACCGGGAGGCGGTCCGGGTGGCGGCCGAGCAGGCCGCGCTGCGGACCAGTGTCTCGGCGATGTTCCTCAACCTGGCCCGCCGCTCGCAGAGCCTGGTCGACCGGATGATCGGCGAGCTGGACGCGATCGAGCGCGGCGAGGAGGACCCGAAGCGGCTCGCCCAGCTCTTCGAGCTGGACCACCTGGCCACCCGGATGCGCCGCAACGACGAGAACCTGCTGGTCCTGGCCGGTGCCGACTCGGCCGTGCCGCGCCGCGACGACGCGCTCCTGGTCGACGTGCTGCGCGCCGCCCAGTCCGAGGTGGAGCTCTACAACCGGATCGAGTTCGGCACCGTGGACATCGACATCTCGGTGGCCGCGCAAGCCGTCAACGACGTGGTCCGTCTGGTCGCGGAGCTGCTCGACAACGCCACCCGGTTCTCGCCGCCGAACACCGTGGTGGTGGCCGACGGCCGGCGGATCCGTGACTACGTGCTGATCCAGGTGGAGGACCGGGGCCTCGGCCTCACCGACGACCAGCTCGACTCGCTCAACCGGCGGTTGGCCGCGCCGCCGACCGTCGACGTGGCCGCGTTCCGGCTGATGGGTCTGGCCGTGGTCAGCCGGCTCGCCTCCCGCCACGGGATCCGGGTCGAGCTGCGCCGCAACGTCGAGGGCGGCACGGTCGCCCAGGTCACGCTGCCGAACGCGACGGTGGTGCTGCCGGCCAACCGGGGCCAGGCCCCGCTGACCCGGCCGCGCCAGCCGCTCGCCGTCGAGCAGTCGCCGCTCAGCCAGGTCGGTGCCGCCGACGCGCTGGCCGGCGCCGGTCGGGGCGGCACCGCCACCTTGGCCGACCAGTGGCGCAGCACGGTCACCCCGCCGCCCGCGCGGTGGCAGGCGCCCGCCGAGGCGCGGGACACCGCGCCGGCCGTGCAGTTCGGCGGCATGCCCGGCACGCTGCCTCCGGTGCCCGCCGCAGCCCCGGTCGCCGCCGCGCCCGCAGCCGCGCCGGCCCCGGAGACGGGCTGGTCGGCGGGGGGCCCGACGGTCGCGTACCCGGCTCTCGAACCGCTGCCCAAGCGGACGCCGAACGGTGAGGCGGCGACGACGACCAACCCCGCGCCGTCGGCCTTCCAGGCGTTCGCCGCCGCGCCGGCGGTGGAGGCCACCCCGGCCGCGCCGGTGGTGGCCCGACCGGACCGGCCGGCCGAGGCGCCGATATTCCGGGAGATGGAGGCGGTCTGGTTCCGCTCGCACGGAGAGGACGAGACCACCATCTTCACCCGCCCCCGGTTCGACGAGCCGCCAACCGCTGCGGCGCAGCCCGCCCCGGCGCAGCCCGCCCCGGCGCAGCCCGCCGCGTCGGCCCGGCCGCCGCTGCCCACCCGAACCCCGGGGGCCCAGGCGTCGGGGCTGAGCACACCGCCCGCGTACAGCCCGCCGGCGGCCCCGTCCACACCGCCTGCCGCGGCGGCGCCGCCAGCGGTGACCCCGCCCGCGCCCGCGCCGGAGCCCGCGCCGGCTCCGCCGATCGACCCGGAGGCGTGGCGGACGGCGGCCGACGACGGTTGGTCCCGGGCCAGCCAGGCCGCGGAACCCACGACCGGCGGCACGACCCGGTCCGGCCTGCCCAAGCGGGTGCCGCAGGCGCAGCTCGTGCCGGGCGGGATCGAACCGAAGAGCGGCCGGGACCGCAGCCGACGCACGCCGGACGAGGTACGGGGGCTGCTCTCCGCCTACCACCGTGGCGTCCAGCGGGGCCGCACGGCCGGCACCGACCCGAACAGCACCTCGACCAAGGAGACGAACCGATGAACAGGCCGGCGGCCATGCAGGACATGGGTTGGTTGCTCACCAACTTCGCCGACAGTGTGGCGGGTATCGCGCACGTGGTGGCGGTGTCCGCGGACGGGTTGCTCCTCGCCTCCTCCCGGGATCTGCCCCAGGACCGGGCCGACCAGCTCGCCGCGATCACCTCCGGCGTGGTCAGCCTCACCGAGGGCGCGGCGCGGATGTTCAGCGCCGGCGGAGTGTTGCAGACCGTGATCGAGATGGACAGCGGCTACCTCTTCCTGATGTCCATCAGCGACGGCTCGTCGATGGCCGTGCTCGCGGCCCGTAGCTGTGACGTCGGGCAGGTCGGCTACGAGATGGCGTTGCTGGTGGAGCGGGTCGGTCAGGCGCTGGTGCCGCTGCCGCGGGACGCCGTCCGCTCCTGACGCTCTGTTGACCTGGTGATCCGGAGCCGGTCCGGCTCCGTACGAGGGGAGGTGATCGCGAGATGGAACCGCGACGTGATCCGCGTGGCGCGCTGGTGCGACCGTACGCGGTCACCCGCGGCCGCACCGAGCCGTTGCAGAACATCGCGCTCGAGGCGGTCCTGTCGAGCACGGCCACCCAGTCCGCCGAGGCGCGGTTCGCCGGGCACGACAAATACCGCATCTCCTCGGTCTGTGAAGGCCGGGCACAGTCGCTGGCGGAAATCGCCGCTTACACCCGGATGCCGCTGGGCGTCACCCGGGTGCTGGTCGCCGACATGGTGGCCGAGGGCCTGCTGACGCTACACAGTGCCGCTCCCGCGACGGGCTTCGCGGCGCGGATGAACCTGCTTGGAAGGGTGCTAAGTGGACTTCGCGAACTATGACCCCGACGGGGCGAGCCGCGGCCGGGAGATCATCTCCGCGAAGATCGTGATCGCGGGTGGCTTCGGGGTGGGCAAGACCACCCTGGTCGGGGCGATCTCCGAGATCCAGCCGCTGACCACCGAGGCGTTGATGACCGCGGCCGGCGTGGGCATCGACGACTCGTCGAAGGTGCCGGGCAAGGAGACCACCACGGTCGCCATGGACTTCGGCCGCATCACCATGGCCGAGGACCTGATCCTCTATCTGTTCGGCACGCCGGGCCAGACCCGCTTCTGGTTCATGTGGGACGAGATCATCCGGGGCGCGGTGGGCGCGGCGGTGCTGGTGGACACGCGCCGGATCACCGACGCGTTCGCGCCGCTGGACTACTTCGAGAACCGCAAGCTGCCGTACGTGGTGGCGCTGAACCGGTTCGACGACGCGCCGCACTACGAACTGGAGGAGATCCGGGAGGCGCTCGCCATCTCGCCGGACGTCCCGCTGGTGATGTGCGACGCCCGGCACCGGGACTCGGTCAAGCAGGTGCTGGTGACCGTGGTCGAGCACGCCATGCTCCGGCTCCAGGCCGAGCACGGCTACCCGGCCTCGGTGGGCTGACCCGGCGCGTCGCACTTCGGGTACTTCGTCGCTCACGCTGCGGGCGATGCGGGGCGAGGCGTTCGCCCACGCCAGTTACCTGGCGTACGGCGCGGAGGCGGCACGCAACGACCACGACGGCATCGCCAAGCTGTTCACGGCCACCGCCGCCACCGAGCTGAACGAGCACTTCACCGAGGAAGCGGCGCTTGTCGACTTCGTCGGCTCCGACGAGGCGAACCTGCGCGACTCGATCGCCGGCGAGTGGCACGAGGCCACCGTGGTCTACCCGGGCTACGCCCGGCAGGCCCGCCGGGACCGCTGCCCGCAGGCCGCGCGGTTGTTCCAGGAGTTGGCGGCCGACGAGGCGCGGCACGCCGCCCGGTTCCGGCTGGCCCGGTACGCGACCACGCACCCGGGCTCCGGAGTGGGGGTCCCCACCGGCGAGCCGGTTCCGCCGGTGCCGATCACCGCCGGTGAGCCGGTCTGCTCCGGCGCGACGCAGGACAACCTGGAGGCGACGACACGCGGCGAGGCGTTCGCGTATGCGAAGTACACGCTCTACGCCCGGCACGCCCGCGACGGCGGTCGGCTGCGCCTGGCCCGGCTCTGGGAGAACACCGCCGGTCAGGAACTCGGCGAGCACTTCAGCGAGGCGGCCACGCTCGCCGGCCTGGTCCGCGGCGACGCGGCGAACCTCCGCAGGGCGATCGACGGCGAGATCTACGAGGCGACCACCATGTACCCGTCCTTCTCCCGGCAGGCGGCCTCGGTCGGCGAGGACGAGGCGGCCGACCTGTTCGCCGAGATCGCCCACGACGAGGCCGGGCACGCCTCGGCGTTCCTGCTCGCCCTGGTCGACCTGGAGGTCGGCGGCGCGGGCGGGGCGCGCGACGCCCGCCGGAGCTGAGCCGGCTCAGTCCACCCGGAGGCGGTAGCCGCGCTTCACCACGGTCTGCACCACCCGGGGCGCCCGCAGCCCCACCCGCAGCCGGGCCACCGCCATCTCGACGGCGTGTTCGTCAGCGCCCCGGGGCAGCGTGCGCAGCAGCTCGGTGCGGGAGAGCACCTTCCCGGGCGACGCGGCAAGCGCCCGCAGCACGGCCATCGGGGCCGGCGCCAACTGGCGCAGCTCCCCGTCCACCACCGCGGCGTGACCGCGCAACGTGAGCACGTGCCCCGCCGCCTTCACCGAGACCGTGCGGCGGGGCAGCTCCTCGACGATGGTCCGGACCAGCGCGCCGAGCCGGGCCCGGCTCGGCGCGCTGACGGGCACCCCGCGCCGCACCAGCGGTTCGGCGGTGACCGTGCCCACACACCCGGCCAGCACGTCGCCGCGCAACGCCGCCAGCACCGTCTCGGTCCGGTCCCCGGCGGCCCGCAGCAGCGCCTCGGCCGCCGGGGCGGAGGTGAACGTGACGGCGTCGACCAGCCGCCCGGCGACCAGGTCGATGAGCCGGTGCAGCGGTGCCGGGTCGGCCGGTGGCGCCCACCGGTAGACCGGCACCTCGATCACCGTGGCCCCGGCCGCGACCAGCGCCTCGGTGCACTCCGGCTGCCGGTCGCCGTGCAGTTGCAGCGCCACCACCTGGCCGGCCACGCCGCGCCGGACCAGGTGCTCGACCACCTCGTCGCAGGACTCCGAGGCGGGCGACCAGTGCTCACGCAGCCCGGCCGCGCGGATCGCCCCGGTCGCCTTCGGCCCGCGGGACACCACGTACGCCCGGGTGAGCGTGTCCCGCAGCGGCTCGGCCAGCCCCCAGCCCTCGGCCGCCTCCAGCCAGCCCCGCATCCCGATGCCGGTGTTGGCCATCAGCACGTCCGGCGGGTGTGCCAGGCAGGCCCGGGTCGCCTCGCGCAGGTCGGTGTCGTCGGCCAGCGGCACGATCCGCAGCGCCGGGGCGAGCACCACCCGGGCGCCGCGCCGCTGGAACAACGCGGCCAGCTCGTCGCGCCGCCGGTCCGCGGTGACCCCGATGGTGAAGCCCGCCAGTTCGTCCCGCATTCACTCCTCCTGCCGCAGCCGCACCTCGACCAGGCCGTCCCGGCAGCGCACCCGGTGCCGCCGCAGCGTCACCCCGGGCAGGTCCAGGCAGTGCCCGGTGGTGAGGTCGTACACCTGCTTGTGCAGGGGGGAGGCGAGCGTCGGCACCCCGCCCCGGCTGCCCACCAGGCCCCGCGACATCACGTACGCGCCGCCGACCGGGTCCAGGTTGTCCACCGCGAACAGCCCGCCGACGGTACGGAAGAGGGCGACCTGCACCCCGTCCACGAGCGCCGCCACGCCCCGGTCGAGGTCGAGCCGGTCCAGCGGGCAGACCGGCGTCCAGCGCAACGTCACGGTCGGGCTCATCGGCGTACCTCCGGCAGGCCCAGCACGACGGGCTGCCGCCGGCCCTCCCCGCCCGGTGGCGCACCGCGTGCCGGCACCGGCTGGCCCCGCTCCACCGCGAAGGTGATGGACGGGTCCGGCACGTCCGGCGCGTTGACGAACGAGGTGAAGCGGCGTAGCCGTTCCGGGTCCTCCAGCACGTCGCGCCACTCGTCGGAGTACCCGTCGACGTGCCGGGCCATCGCCGCGTCGAGGTCGGCGCAGAGCCCCAACGCGTCGTCCACCAGCACCGACCGGAGGTGGTCGAGGCCGCCGTCCATGGCCTCGATCCAGGCGGCCGTCCGCTGCAGGCGATCCGCGGTGCGCACGTAGTACATGAGGAACCGGTCGATGAGCGTGACCAGCTCCTCGGTGCTCAGGTCGGTGGCGAACAGGTCGGCGTGCCGGGGCCGGAAGCCGCCGTTGCCGCCGACGTACAGGTTCCATCCGGTCTCGGTGGCGATGACGCCGAAGTCCTTGCCGCGCGCCTCGGCGCACTCCCGGGCGCAGCCGGAGACCGCCGACTTCAGCTTGTGCGGCGCGCGCAGGCCCCGGTAGCGCAGTTCCAACGCGATGGCCAGCCCGACCGAGTCCTGCACGCCGTACCGGCACCAGGTGTCCCCGACGCAGGACTTCACCGTGCGCAGCGCCTTGCCGTACGCGTGCCCGGACTCGAAACCGGCGTCGACCAGCCGGCGCCAGATCTGCGGGAGCTGGTCGACCCGCGCGCCGAACAGGTCGATCCGCTGCCCGCCGGTGATCTTGGTGTAGAGCTGGAAGTCCCGGGCCACCTCGCCGATCGCGATCAGCTTCTCCGGGGTGATCTCGCCGCCGGGAATCCGGGGCACCACCGAGTAGCTGCCGTCGCGTTGCAGGTTGGCCAGGAAGTGGTCGTTGGTGTCCTGGAGGGACGCCGCCTCGCCGTCGAGCACGTGCCCGGTGCCGAGCGAGGCGAGGATCGAGGCCACCACCGGCTTGCAGATGTCGCAGCCGTGTCCGCGCCCGTGCTCGGCGACCAACCGGGAGAACGTGCCGATGCCCCGGACCCGGACCAGGTCGAACAGCTCCTGGCGGCTCAGGTCGAAGTGCTCGCAGAGCGCGGTGGACTGCCGCACCCCGGCGGTGTCCAGCAACTGCTTCAGCATCGGCACGCAGGAGCCGCAGCTCGTACCGGCCCGGGTGCACGCCTTCAGCGCCGGCACGTCGGTCGCCCCGCCGGCGATCGCCGTGTCCAGGTCGGCCCGGGTCACCGCGTTGCAGGAGCAGACCTGCGCGGCGGCCGGCAGCGCGCCGGCCCCGGCCCCCGGGCCACCGGTCGGGGCCAACAACGCCAGCGGCGGACCGGGCAGCGGCCCGCCGACGCTCGCCCGCAACGTCGGGTAGGCGCTTGCGTCCCCGACCAGCACGCCGCCGAGCAGCGTCCGCGCGTCGTCGGAGAGGACCAGCTTCGCGTACGACCGGGTGGCCGGGTCGGTGTACGTCACGTCGAGGCAGCCGGCGGTGACGCCGTGCGCGTCGCCGAACGAGGCCACGTCCACGCCGAGCAGCTTCAACTTGGTCGCCGTGTCCGCCCCGGGGAACGTGGCCGCGCCACCGAGCAGCCGGTCGGCGACCACCTCGGCGGTCGCGTACCCGGGCGCGACCAGACCGTGGCAGACGCCCTCCACCGCCGCGCACTCGCCGACCGCCCAGATCCGCTCGTCGGCGGTCCGGCACGCCGCGTCCACAAGCACCCCGCCGCGTGGGCCCAGCGGCAGCCCGGCGGCACGGGCCAGCTCGTCCCGGGGCCGGATCCCGGCCGCGACCACGACCAGCTCCGCGTCGACCGTGCGGCCGTCGGCGAGGTCCAGCGCGGCCACCGTGCCGTCCGGGCCGGGGCGCAGCGCCGTGGTGGCCACCCCGAGGTACGGGGTGACGCCCAGCTCCTCCACGTAGCGCCGGAGCATCGCCCCGCCGGCGTCGTCCACCTGCACCGGCATCAGCCGGGGCGCGAACTCGACCACGCTGGTGGCGAGCCCCAGCAGGCGCAGCGCGTTGGCCGCCTCCAGGCCGAGCAGGCCGCCACCGATCACCGCGCCGGTCCGCCGGCCCTCGGCGTGTGCCCGGATCGCGGCCAGGTCGTCGAGCGTCCGGTAGACGAAGACGCCCGGCAGGTCGGTGCCCTCGACCGGCGGGACGAACGCGTACGAGCCGGTGGCCAGCACCACCGCGTCGTACGGGTGCTCGCCGGTCGCCGTGGTCACCACCCGTCGCGCCCGGTCCACGCCGGTGGCCGGCTCGCCCAGCCGCAGCTCGACGCCGTCGTCCGGGGTGTGCAGCCGTAACTCGTCCGCGTCCACGCCGTCGAAGACGGCCGAGAGCCGCACCCGGTCGTACGCCGGGCGCCGCTCCTCGGCCAGCACGGTGACCCGCCACCGCCCGTCCCGGTCGCGGGCCCGCAGCGCCTCCACGAAGCGCTGCCCGACCATCCCGTTGCCGACCACCACCAGCCTGCTGACCCGCTCGCTCATGACGGCACTCCGCTTCGCTGCGTGCCGCCATGAGGCACGGTCGCGCCGAGCCCGCTGATTCGCTCGCTTCGCTCGCTCATGACACCTGCACCGCCTCCCGATCCGCATCCGTCTCGCGTACCTCGTCGGTGGTCGGCGGGTCCGCCTCGGCGAGCCAGGCGGCGATGCCGGCCACCGCGTCCCGGCAGCCGCCACAACCGGTGGCGGCCCTGGTCGCCGCGGACAGCGCCGCGACGCTCCGGGCGCCGGCCCGCCAGCCCGCCACCAGCGCGCCCCTGGTCACGTCGTTGCACCGGCACACGACGGCCGCGTCCGGCATCAGCGCCGGGGACGCGGCCGGCTCGGCCGGTGCGCCGACCGCGCGGCCGAGCAGCAGCGCGCGCCGGTCCGCCGGCACCGGTGCGCCCCGGTCGAAGAGCTGCACCACGGTGCCGACCGCCGGGTTGTCGCCGAGCAGGATCGCGCCGGTCAGCCGCTCGTCGCGGATCCGCAGCCGGGCGTACGTGCCGCGGGTCGGGTCGGCGAACGTCAGCTCCTCGACCGGGCCGGTCCCGTCCGGGTCGCCGGTCCCGGCCAGATCGCCCATCGCGGCCAGGTCGATCCCGGCCGCCTTCAGCCGGGTCACCGTCGGTCGGGGCCGGTAGCGGGCCGCCTCGTCGTCCCCGGTCAGCACGTCGGCCACCACCCGCGCCTGCGTCCAGGCCGGCGCGACCAGCCCGGTCAGCGTCCCGTCGTGCTGGGCGCAGTCGCCCACCGCCGAGACACGCGGGTCGCTGGTCCGCATCCGGTCGTCCACCACCACGCCCCGGTCGACGGCGAGCCCGGCCGCCCGGGCCAGCGCGGTGTCCGGGCGTACGCCGCAGCAGAGCACCAGCAGGTCGGCCGCGAGCGGCTCACCGTCGGCCAGGTGGAGCCGGACGCCGTCGGCGTCGGCGGTCACCCGGGTCGCCGGCACGCCGAGCCGGGCCCGGACGCCGAGCCCGGTCAGGGTGCCCGCGAGGACCGCCCCGGCGGCCGGGTCGAGCTGCCGTTCCATCAGGTGCCCGTGCGGGTGGACCACCGTCACGTCGAGGCCCCGGGCGGCGAGGCCCCGGGCCGCCTCCAGCCCGAGCAGCCCGCCGCCGAGCACCAAGGCGCGACGCGCGTCCCGGGCGACGGCGAGGATCCGCCGGCAGTCGGCGAGCGTGCGGAACGGGACCACCCGGTCGGGCAGCGGGTCGAGCCCGCGCAGCGGTGGCACCACGGCCCGGCTGCCGGTGGCCAGCACCAGATGGTCGTAGCCGTACCGGCCGCCGTCGGCGGTGCGGACCTCCCGGGCCGCCCGGTCGACGGCGGAGACCGACGAGCCGGTCCGTACGTCCACCCGTGGACCGAGCGCCTCGACCAGCTCCACGTCCGGCTCGCCGATCTTCCCGGCGAGCAGGGTGGAGAGCATGATCCGGTTGTACGCCCGGTGCGGCTCCGCCCCGAGCACGGTGATCCGCCGGTCCCCGCCCCGCGCGTGCAGCTCGGCGGCGAGCCGGGCCCCGGCCATGCCGTACCCGACGACGACGATGCGCCCGGTCATGCCCGCTCCACCCGGACCGCGCAGATCTTGAACTCGGGCATCCCGGAGACCGGGTCGAGCGCGTCGTTGGTGACCGAGTTGGCGCGGGCCGCGCCGGGCCAGTGGAACGGGGCGAAGACGGTGTCCGGCCGGATCGCCGGGCTGAGCCGGGCCGGCGCGCGCAGCTCGCCCCGGCGGGACACCACCCGCACCGGCGTCCCGTCGGTCACGCCGAGTCGGGCGGCCAGGTCGGGGTGCAGCTCGACGAAGCCGCCCGGCGCGGCCCGGCGCAGCGCGGCGACCCGTCGGGTCTGCGTGCCGGACTGGTACTGCGCCAGCACCCGGCCGGTGGTGAAGTGCAGCGGATATTCGGCGCAGACCGGCTCGGCGGCCGGGCGGTGGGTCACCGGGTGGAACCGGGCCCGGCCGTCCGGGGTGGGGAACCGGTCGGCGAAGAGGCGGGGCCGGTCCGGTCCGTCCACGTCCGGGCAGGGCCAGAACACGCCGTCGTCGGCGTCGATCCGGTCCCAGGTGATCCCGGCGTAGTCGGCCGGGCCGCCGGCCGAGGCGCGCCGTAGCTCCTCGAACACCGTCCGCGGGTCGGTCGGCAGCGGTGCGCCGTCGGTCAGGCGGGCGGCCAGCGCGGCGAGGATCTCCAGGTCGGTGCGGACGCCGGCGGGTGGCGGGCGGAACGCGCGCCGGCGCAGCACCCGTCCCTCCAGGTTGGTCATCGTGCCGTCCTCCTCGGCCCACTGGGTCACCGGCAGCACGACATCGGCCAGCTCGGCCGTCTCCGAGCGGAGCAGGTCGGCGACCACGAGCAGGTCGAGGTCGCGCAGCCGGGACTCGATCCGCGCCGCGCGCGGCGCGGAGACGACCGGGTTGGAGCCGAACACCAGCAGCGCCCTCGGCCCGGACGGGGTGCCGAGCGAGTCGAGCAGTTGGTAGGCGGGCACCCCCGGGCCGGGCAGCGTCGCCGGGTCGACGCCCCACACGCCGGCCACGTGCTCCCGGGCCGCCGGGTCGTCGATCCGCCGGTAGCCGGGGAGCTGGTCGGCCTTCTGTCCGTGCTCGCGTCCGCCCTGCCCGTTGCCCTGCCCGGTCAGGCAGCCGTAGCCGGAGCCGGGTCGGCCGGGCAGGCCGAGCGCGAGCGCCAGGTTGATGAAGGCGGTGACCGTGTCGACGCCCTTGGCGTGCTGCTCGGCCCCCCGGGCGGTGAGGATGATCGCGCGGTCCGCGCCGGCCAGCGCGCGGGCGGCGGCCTCCAGGTCGGCCACCGGCACGCCGGAGAGGCGCTCCACCTCCGCCGGCCAGCAGCCGGCGACGGTGCGCCGGACCTCGTCGAACCCGGTGGTACGCGACGCTACGTACGCCCGGTCGAGGAGGCCCTCGGTGAGCGCGATGTGCAGCAGCGCGTTGGCCACCGCCAGGTCGGTGCCGGGCAGCGGTTGCAGGTGCAGGTCGGCCTGGCGGGCGGTGGCGGTGGCCCGGGGGTCGATCACGATCAGCCGGCCGCCGCGCGCCCGCTGGTCGGCGACGTGCCGCATCAGCGGCGGCATCGTCTCGGCCGGGTTCGCGCCGACCAGCAGCAGCGTGTCCGCCCGACCCAGGTCGGCGAGCGGGAACGGCAGGCCGCGGTCGACGCCGAAGGCGCGGTTGCCGGCCGCGGCGGCCGACGACATGCACCAGCGTCCGTTGTAGTCGATGTGCCGGGTGCGCAGCGTCACCCGGGCGAACCGGCCCAACGCGTACGCCTTCTCGTTGGTCAGCCCGCCGCCGCCGAAGACCGCGACCGCGTCCGGGCCGTACCGGTCGCGGACCGTGTGCAGGCCGGCGGCGATCCGGTCGAGCGCCTCGTCCCAGCCCGCCGGGCGCAGCTCGCCGCCGGGCCGGTCGCGCAGCAGCGGCGTGGTGAGCCGCTCCGGGTGGTCGAGCAGTTCGGCGGCGGTCCAGCCCTTCTGGCACAGCCCGCCCCGGTTGGTGGGGAAGTCCCGTGCGCCGACCTCGACGCCGTCGCCGGCGCCGCGCAGCACCATGCCGCACTGCAACGCGCAGTACGGGCAGTGCGTGGCAGCCTCCCGGGGGAGCACCCCCGATCGCGTCGCCACGCGTGCACCGTCTGTCATGTCGGAAAAGCGTGCCGCCGGGCGGTTTCCGGCCCGGGTCCCTTCTGTTTCGGTCCTGTCAAGAGCGCCTCACACCGGACGGGGCTGACGGAACGGGTCGACTGGTCTAGAATGTGAGAAAATCGTCCCACAAAATGGGAGGCAGATATGCGTGTAACGGAGGCTTTCGACGCCGTGGCCGGCCGCTACGACGATGCCCGACGCCGGCTGGTGCCCTGCTTCGACGCGTTCTACGGCACCGCGATCGAGGTGGCCGCGCCGCCGCTGCGGGCCGCGCTGGCCGCCGGGCGTACCCCCGAGGTGCTGGACCTCGGCGCGGGCACCGGCCTGCTCTCCCTGCTGCTGTCCGCGGCGGTCCCCGGCGTCCGGCTGACGCTTGTGGACGGCGCGCCCGCCATGCTCGCGGTCGCCACCGGCCACCTGACCGCCCGCGGGGTGCCGCACCGCACGGTCCACGCCGACCTGGCCGACCCGCTGCCCGCCGGCCGCTACGACGCGGTGGTCTCCGCGCTGGCCATCCACCACCTCGACGACGACGGCAAGCGGGCGCTCTACCGCCGGGCGGCGGACGCGCTCGCGCCCGGCGGCGTGTTCGTCAACGCCGAGCAGGTGGCCGGCCCCACCCCGGCGCTGGACCGGCGCTACGACGAGGTGTGGACGGCCCGGATCACCGAGCTGGGCTCCGACGCCGACGAGATCGCCGGAGCCCGGGAACGGATGCGGCACGACCGGCCGGCCACCGTGGCCGACCAGTGTCGCTGGCTCGGCGAGGCCGGCCTGGCGGACGTGGACTGCTTCTTCAAGGAGTGGCGCTTCGCCGTCTTCGGCGGCCACCGTCCCGGCTTCGAGTGACCGGCGCGGCCGATGTTCAGATCTTGGTACGAAATGGCCCCTCCAGGGGCCGTTTCGTACCAAGATCTACGCGATTCCCAAAGGCCGGAAGGCGTTTCTCGGATGGCGGAAGGAGGCTGTGGCTACCCGTCGTTGAAGCCCAGCGCGTCGGACTCCCACATGAGGGCTTCGTACGACTTCCGTCGTTCCTCCATCTGTCGTCCGCGGAAGGCGAGAACATCGCTGAGGAAGAGGCGTCGATGGCTGCCGACGCGATGGGAAGCGATGGCGTCGTTCTCCAGGAGGCGGATCAGTGTGGGGCGAGACATGCCGAGCAGCTTTGCCGCTTCGGTCGTGGTCAGCTCGCGGGAGAGGGCGTTGATGACGAGGCCGTCGCCGCGGGCGAGGATCGCCGAGATCTGACGAAGCACGTCGACCAACTGGGTGGGCACCTCGACCTGCTCTCCGTCAGAGAAGAGCAGACGGGCCGTGTCCCCTCCGGCGGCGTGAGGATGCCGCGTGAGAAGTGCCGCCACGGCGGCTGCTTGCTGGCGGTCGGCTCCCTCGGTCGGCCCGACCGAGGCGGCCGTCGCGGCGCTGAGGCTCATGATGCTCCCCTTGGTGGCTGTCCCAACCGTTCGGACCATCGTCATCTCTAAGTGCAATATCTGCAAGCCGTTTCGGTTGTTTCGCTTGGGCCGTGTCCCGTTTCTCGATCGGCGCCCATGGGGATGACTGGCGGTCATACTCGTGGGTAGTCTGCTCGGCATGACCGCCAAGGTGACACTGTCGTTCTCCGACGAGACCATCGAGGAGGCGCGCCGGTTCGCCAAGCGGGAAGGGCTCTCCCTCTCCGCCTGGATGGACCGGGCCGCCCGGGAGAAGGCGCTGCGCGAGGTCTTCACCGCGCACGCCGCCGCGGTCGCCCGGGCCGGCCTGGACCTGGAATCCGCCGCCCTGGCCGACGCCCAGGAGGCCGCGATGGTCGACGATGCCCTGTTCGGCGGCGGGCGTCCGCGTGCTGCGTAGGGGCGAGGTCTGGCGCATCTCCGGCGCCCGGGAACGGTACGGCCTGGTCATCAGCTCCGACGTCTACAACGCCACCGACGTGCCGATCGTGATCGTGGCCGAGGTGGTCGAGGAGTCGCTGCTGCGCGACTCGCCGCTCGCGGTGCGCACGGGCGGTTTCGTGGTGATGCCCGACCGGCTCTCCTCGCCGATGAAGAAGTGGTTCACCGAGTGCGTGGACGTGGCGGACGCCGAGACCATGCAGCGGGTCGGCCGGGCGCTGCGGATCCTCCAGGAGCTGTGACGATCTCACCGCCGCGGCCCGGCGGACGTGCGGTCTCCGTTTCCGGCCCGACGCGCGCGGGGCACCCCGGGGAAACCGCCCGTCCCTAGCGTCCTCCTCGTCACCGACGAGGAGGAGTCGCCGTGAGCACGCTCGCTTCAGCCCCGACCCCGACCGCGCCCCCGGCGCCGGCTGCCACCGGCCGCCCGGGACCGCTCACCGACTGGCGTCCGGAGGATCCGGCGTTCTGGGCCGCGGGCGGCGCCCGGATAGCCCGACGCAACCTGTGGGTGTCGATCTTCGCCGAGCACGTCGGCTTCTCGGTGTGGAGCCTCTGGTCGGTGACCGTGCTCTTCCTCGGCCCCGGCTACGGCATCGACCCGGCCGGGAAGTTCCTGCTCACCGCCGTGCCGGCCGCGTTGGGCGCGGTGCTGCGGCTGCCGTACACGCTGGCGGTGGCCCGGTTCGGCGGCCGGAACTGGACCATCGTCAGCGTGTTGCTGCTGCTGGTGCCGGCGGTGCCGATGGCGGTGCTGATCCGGCCCGGCGTGTCGTACGCCACGCTGATGGTGCTGGCCTGCCTGTCCGGTGTGGGCGGCGGCAACTTCGCCTCCTCGATGGCGAACATCAACCTCTTCTTCCCGGACCGGCTCAAGGGGCGGGCGCTCGGGCTCAACGCCGGCGGCGGCAACCTCGGCGTACCGGCGGTGCAGCTCGTCGGGCTGGCGGTGCTGGCCACCGCGGGGGCCGCGTACCCCTGGCTCGTGCCGGCCGTCTACCTGCCGCTGATCGTGCTCGCCGCGCTGGCCGCGGCACGGTGGTTGGACAATGTCCCGGGGGCGCGCAACGAGCCGGGCGCGCTGCGCGCGGCGGCCCGCGACCCGCACACCTGGGTGATGTCGCTGCTCTACGTCGGCACGTTCGGCTCGTTCATCGGCTTCGGCTTCGCCTTCGGCCAGGTGCTCCAGCTCCAGTTCGCCGACCGGTTCCCGACCCCGGTCGACGCCGCCTGGCTGACCTTCCTCGGGCCGCTGGTCGGCTCGCTGGTCCGGCCGGTCGGCGGCCAGCTCGCCGACCGGCTCGGTGGGGCGCGCGTCACGTTCTGGAACTTCGTCGCGATGGCCGGCGGCGCCGGGCTGGTGCTGTACGCCGCCCGGGACCGGTCCTTCCCGCTCTACCTGGCCGGGTTCCTGGCGCTGTTCGTCTTCTCCGGGATCGGCAACGGCTCGACCTACAAGATGATCCCGGCGATCTTCCGGGCCCGGGCCGTCACCGAGGCCGAGCTGACCGGGGACCGGGAGGCGGCGCAGCGGCGGGCGCGGCGCCTGGCCGGCGCGCTGATCGGCATCGCCGGCGCGGTGGGCGCGTCCGGCGGGGTGCTGGTGAACGTGGCGTTCCGGCAGTCGTTCCTGACCTCCGGCACCGCCGACGCCGCCTACCTGGCGTTCGTCGGCTGGTACGCGTTGTGCTTCCTGGTGACCTGGGCGGTGTACCTGCGGCCGGGGCCGGGTAGGCTGGCCGGCGTGTGACAGGCGCCACGCGAAGGCGCAGGCCGAGCGCGGGGCGACCCCGTTTTGACCTGCCACCGGGCGGCCGGGTATCGTTGCCTGCTGTTGTACGACATTCTTAGGCGTGCCGCATCAGGTACGCTTGGTCGTTCGTGCGCGCTGGTTCGACTGGGAAGCCCCGGTTACCTCGGCGCGCGACCCCAGACCGACGACGAGACAAGGTAGACCTGTGCGTACGTACAGCCCGAAGCCGGGTGAGATCGAGCGTCAGTGGCACGTCATCGACGCCTCTGATGTCGTGCTGGGCCGCCTGGCGACCCACGCCGCCACGCTGCTGCGTGGCAAGCACAAGCCGACTTTCGCGCCGCACGTCGACACGGGCGACTTCGTCGTCATCGTGAACGCGGGCAAGGTCGCGCTGACCGGCAACAAGCGCCAGACCAAGGTCGCTTACCGCCACTCCGGTTACCCGGGTGGTCTGAAGCGGGTCGGCTACGACGAGCTGCTCACCAAGCGGCCCGAGCGGGCCATCGAGCTGGCCGTGAAGGGCATGCTCCCGCACAACAAGCTGGGCCGTCAGATTCTCAAGAAGCTGAAGGTCTACGCCGGTGCCGAGCACCCGCACGGCGCGCAGCAGCCGGCGCCGTTCGAGATCAAGCAGATCGCGCAGTGAGCGCGGGCGAAGGAAGCAGCATGACCGACATCACCGAGACCGAGGTCGCCCCCGAGGCCACCGAGGCGCCGGCGCCCGTCGCGCGCGCGCCCCGCGGTGACCGCCCGATCCAGACCGTGGGCCGTCGCAAGGAAGCCATCGTCCGGGTCCGGATCATTCCGGGCAGCGGCAAGATCACCTGCAACGGCCGCGACCTCGAGGCCTACTTCCCGAGCAAGGTGCACCAGCAGCTCATCAAGGACCCGCTGGTCACCGCCGAGAAGCCTGAGACGTTCGACGTGATCGCCAACCTGCGGGGCGGCGGCACCACCGGCCAGGCCGGCGCGCTGCGGCTCGCCATCGCCCGGGCGCTGATCGTCAACGAGCCCGACGACCGTCCGGCCCTGAAGAAGGCCGGCTTCCTGACCCGTGACGCCCGGGTCAAGGAGAGCAAGAAGTACGGCCTCAAGAAGGCCCGTAAGGCTCCCCAGTACTCGAAGCGCTGATCACCACCAGCGTCTTGTACTTCTGACGGACGGCCGGGTCCGCCTCCCTTCTGCGGGGGCGGCCCGGCCGTTCCGCGTTTCTCTCCTCAACGGCAGTTCCACGGAGGTTGGCGGGTATGGGCCGGTTGTTCGGCACGGACGGCGTACGCGGGCGGGCGAACGCGGATCTCACCCCGGAGTTGGCGCTCGCGGTCGCGGTGGCCGCGGCCCACACACTGGCCGAGACCGACCGGAGTCATCCGCCGCTCGCGGTGGTGGGCCGGGACACCCGGGCCAGCGGCGAGATGCTGGAGGCGGCGGTGGTCGCCGGCCTGACCAGCGCCGGCGCCAACGTGGTGCGGGTGGGTGTGCTGCCCACCCCGGCGGTGGCGTTCCTCACCGCCGAGATCAAGGCCGACCTGGGCGTGATGCTCTCCGCCTCGCACAACCCGATGCCGGACAACGGCATCAAGCTCTTCGCCGCCGGCGGGCACAAGCTGCCCGACGAGATCGAGATGCGGATCGAGGCGGCCGTCGAGGCGAACGCCACCACCGCCTGGGACCGGCCGGTCGGCGCCGGGGTCGGCCGGGTGAACGACCTGCTCGACGGGGCCGACCACTACGTCCAGCACCTGGTCGGCACCGTGCCGCACCGGCTCGACGGGATCAAGGTCGTGGTGGACTGCGCCAACGGCGCGGCGGCCGACGTGGCCCCGGTGGCCTACCAGGAGGCCGGCGCCGAGGTCATCGCCATCCACGCCGAGCCGGACGGCCTCAACATCAACGACGGGTGCGGCTCCAACCACCTCGACGCGGTGCGCGCCGCAGTGGTCGAGCACGGCGCGCACCTCGGCCTCGCCCACGACGGCGACGCCGACCGGTGCGTCGCGGTCAGCGCCGACGGCGCGGAGGTCGACGGCGACCAGGTGATGGCGATCCTCGCGCTGGCCATGCGGGACGCCGGCGAGCTGACCCAGGACACCCTGGTCGCCACCGTGATGAGCAACCTCGGCCTGCGGCTGGCCATGTCCGCGCACGGCATCCGGCTGGTCGAGACCAAGGTCGGTGACCGGTACGTACTGGAGGAGCTGCGCGCCTCCGGCCTGGCGCTGGGCGGCGAGCAGAGCGGCCACATCGTGCTGCCCGCGTTCGCCACCACCGGCGACGGCGTGCTCACCGGCCTGCACCTGATGGCCCGGATGGCGGCCACCGGCACCTCCCTGGCCGAGCTGGCCGCCGTGGTCACCAAGCTGCCCCAGGTGCTGATCAACGTGCCGGTGGGCGACCGGACCGTGGGCGCCGCCGCGCCGGCCGTCCGCGCCGAGGTCGAGCGGGCCGAGGCCGAGCTGGGCGAGACCGGCCGGGTGCTGCTGCGCCCGTCCGGCACCGAGCCGCTGGTGCGGGTGATGGTCGAGGCCGCCACCGAGGACACCGCGCGCGCGGTCGCCGAGCGCATCGCCGAGCACGTCCGCACCGCCAGCCCGGTCGCCTGACCGGGCCGCCCCGCGTAGTCGCCTGACCGGGCCGGCCCGGGTGTCGCGCCGCGGCCCGGTCGCGTGACCGGGCCGGCGGCCGGTCAGAGCCGCAGCCGGGTGGCCCGGTCGAACGTGTCGGCCGGGTCCTCGCCGTCGGTGAGGTCGAGATCCTCGACGATCCGGCCGTCGCCGAGCCGGATCAACCGGTCGCACCGGGCGGCGACGGCCCGCTCGTGCGTGGCCAGCAGGATCGTCATGGCGTGCTGTTCCCGCAGGTCGAGCAGCAGGTCGAGGATCTGCGCGCCGGTGGTGGAGTCCAGGTTGCCGGTGGGCTCGTCGGCCAGCAGCAGCCGGGGCCGGCCCATCAGCGCCCGGGCGATGGCGACCCGCTGCTGCTGACCGCCGGAGAGCTGGGCCGGCAGTGCCCGCTCCCGACCGGCCAGCCCGACGGCCGCCAGCAGCTCCCGGGCCCGGGCCGGGTGGTCGGCGCGACCGGCCCGCAGCGGCAGCACCGGGGCGATCACGTTGTCCAGCACGGTCAGCGCCGGCAGCAGGTGGTAGCGCTGGAAGACGAAGCCGATCCGTTGCCGGTAGCGGGCCAGCGCAGCCCGGCGCAGCGCGGTGACCTCGACGTCGTCCACCGTCAGGCGGCCCCGGTCGGCCCGCTCGATGGCGCCGATCAGGTGCAGCAGGGTGGACTTGCCGGAGCCGCTCGGCCCGGTCAGCGCCACCACCGAACCGCCCGCGATCTCCAGGGAGACGTCGTCGACGGCGGTGAGTCGCTCGGTGCCGGCGCCGAACGCGCGGACCAGCCCCTCCGCCCGCACGGTGCTTCCGGTGCTCGGTTCCATCGTCACTCCTCGGCCAGTAGTCGCGCGGTGGGCAGGCGGCGCAGCAGTCCCGCCGGGACGAGCGCCGCGAGACAGGTGAGCAGCACCCCGGCCAGGGCGACCAGGGCCGCGACGGTCACCAGGGCGGCCGGCACGTCACCGACCAGCCAGGCCGCGCCAGCCAGGCCGAGGCCGGCACCGGCGGTCGCGCCCAGCCCACCGAGGAACAGCGCCTGGTAGCCGATCAGGCGGGCCAGCGCGCCGTCGGTCCAGCCGGTGGCCCGCAGCGTGGCCAACTCGGTGGCCCGATCCCGGACGTCCAGGTAGAGCACGTCGGCGACGGCGGCGGCGCCGAGCAGCACGGTGGCCACCGCGGCGAGGTTGTCCGCGCCGCGCACGCTCAACGACACGGTGTCACCGAGCAGACTGCCGACGACCGCGCCGCGGAACGCGTAGCCGACGGCGCCCACCAGGGTGAGCGCGGCCACGCCGATGGCGAGCGCGGCGGCGCCGAGCAGCGTGCGCCCGGGGACGCGGGCCAGGTTGACCACTGCCATCCCGGCGATGGTGCGGGACCGGCGGGCCCGGAACGTGCCGGCCACCGGTGGGCGCAGCGCGGCCGCCGGGTGGGCGCGCGCGGCCCGCAGCGCGGGTGCCAGGCCCGCGACCAGCGCCAGCAGCAGGGCCACCGGTACGGCGAGCAGCGCCCGCCGCCAGTCGACGTCGATGTCGAGGGCGCGGCCGAGCGGGACGGCCAGGCCGACCGCGAGCAGCCCGGCGGTCAGGCCGAGCGTGGCGACCTCGCCGAGCACGAGTGCGCCGATGCGACGCGCCGGCCAGCCGAGGCAGGCCAGGACCGCCAGCTCGGACCGGCGGTCCCGGACGGCGGCGGTGACCGCGTTGCCGAGGAAGAGCGCGCAGACCACCAGCACCAGCGCGAACAGCACGGCGCTCTTGCGGTCGACCGCGCGGGTGATGACCGAGGCGACGCCGAGGGCCGACCAGTTCTCGGTCAGCCGCAGGTCGGGGCGGCCGAACGCGCCGGCCGGCAGCTCGACGGTCTGCGGGGCGGGGGAGGAGCCGAGCGTGATGTCCACGTCGAGGCCGGTGGTGGTGGCGATCTTCTCGGCGATCAGCCGGACCCGCTCGGCGGACCGTTCGCTCCAACCGTCCACGTCGGCCACCCGGACCCGGATCGCGCTGATCGGCGCGGTGCGCTGCGGGCTGCTGCCGGCCGAGAGCAGCCCGGGCACGCTGGACAGGCTGGTGAGCAGCAGCGGCGGCGCGGACAGGTAGCCGGCCGGGTTGCCGCTCGGCTCCAGCGGCTGCCCGCCCAGCGCCGCGCGGCTGCGGTCGTCGGCCCCGTCGGCGCGCGGCGGCTCGTACGTCTCCAGCGGCACCTTGCCCAGGTCACTGAAGCCGGTCAGTTTCGCCGGGTCGAAGAGCCCCACGGCCTGCCACTGCCGGGCGTCCCGGTCGCCACGACCCAACCGGAGCGGGGTCAGCGGCCGGTAGCCGGTGTCCTCGCTGAGCCACGGTCGGGGCAGCGTGACCAGATCCTGCGAGTCGCCGTACACGGCCGGGTCGGCGGGCGCCGGGCGGACCCGCAGCGCGCCGTCGGGCAGCCGGTCGTAGCCGGCCTGCCCCGGCTGCACGACGACCTGCAACTGGCCGTGGCAGCAGGTACGCGGACCGAGCCCGGCGGCGAGTTGGGCCCGGTAGGCGCTCAGCGCGTCCCGTTGCGTGCCGCCGGCCGGGGTGGCCGGTACGCCGCGCAGCCGTCCGGCCAGCTCCCGGGGCGGCACGCCGGCGATGGTGCGGTCCAGCGGCAGGCGGGTGTAGCTGGCCCGGATCGCGCCGTCGAGGAACGGGCGGCTGGTGGCGAGCACCGGCAGCGTCCGGCTGGACAGGCCGCGCTCCCGGGTCACCACGGTGGTGTCGGTGGCGGTGAGCGGCCGGCCGGTGACCACCGCGTCGTCGAGGCCGACCAGTTTCTGCTCGGCGCCGGGGTCGACGGCGGCGAGCAGGAACGGCACGGTCAGGCGCACCGTCACGGTCACGCGGGAAGCCGGGATGGCGGGGGCGTCGAGGTTGGTGACGCCCTCGGTCGCCGGCCGCTCGAAGCGCCCACCGGGCAGCATCCGGAACGTCTCCACCTTCCACAGTTGCCGTTCGCTCACGTCCTGCAACCCGTTCGACTGCTCGACGCGCAGGTCGCAGAGCGGCGCGGCACGCCCACCCGGCAGCACCTCCCGGGGCAGCAGCCCGCAGTCGTTGGTGTCGTACGTCCGCCCGTCGGTGTAGCGCACCGCGTCCGGGTAGTACTCGTCGCCGATGACCGGGTAGAGCAGCGGATGCGTGGTGACGTACACGTAGGTGGGCTGGGCCGGCGCGTGGCTCAGGCCGCGTTCGGCGAGGAACTCGCGGTCGATGCGGATGAGCTGCCGGTCCAGCGCGGGGTCGACGGCCGCGGTGACGTCGAGCGGCATCTCGATCGACGTGGTGGAGTAGCCGAGCATGGCGATCGGGGCGGCGACGTCCACCCCCTCGACGGCCCGGACCCGGTCGTACTGCGCGGCGGTGATGCCACCGTAGCTGCCGGAGAGATAGTTGGGCCGGACCAGGCCGCGCTCCGCCTCCAACGGCGTGCGCGTCCCTTCGGGCCGGACCAGGATGTCGTAGGCGGCCCGGGTGTCGCGCTCCACGGTGCCGGTCACGGCCAGCCGGGAGGTGGTGGTGGCGCCGGTCAGCACCACGAAGCCGGTGGTGGCCACCAGCACGCCGACCAGCAGCGCCACCGAGCGACCGGCCCGGCCGCGCAGTTGACCCCAGACGAACCCGACCATCGCGCCTCCCCGTGTGCTGAGCACACTCTGCGCGATACATTGTGACAATGCAAGGCCCCGCCCGGGGCACCTGTCCGGAACCGGATCGGAGAAGACGGTGGCGATCCAGCACGCGGTCCTGGCCCTGCTAGCCCGCGGCCCCAGCTACGGCTACGAGCTGAAGAGCGCGTTCGAGGCGGCGGTCGGGCCGCAGTGGGGCCCGCTCAACATCGGGCACCTCTACCAGATCCTCGACCGGCTCTCCCGCGACGACCTGGTGGTGGCCGAGCGGCAGCCCCAACCGGTCAAGCCCGACCGGGTGGTCTACGAGATCACCGCCGACGGCCGCGCCGAACTCGACCGCTGGCTGACCGCGCCCAGCCCGCGCAGCGGCGGCTTCCGGGACGACTTCTTCCTCAGGGTGACCGCCGCCGCCCGGTCCGGCCGGGCCGACACCGTCCGGACCGTGCTGGCCAACCAGCGCGGCCACCTCATGCGGGAGCTGCGCAACCTCGACGGGCTGCGCCGGCAGGCCGACGACCCGGTGGTCCGGCTGCTGCTCTCGGCCGCCGGCCGGCACGTCGAGGCGGACCTGGCCTTCGTCGACGACGCCGAGGCGGCGCTGCTCGCCGACGGCGGCGCCACGCTCACCGGCCTCGCCGCCGCGCCCCCGGTCGCCGGGTCCGCCGGCCGAGGGCTTGGCGGACCCGGTGAGGGCGCCGGACCGGCGCGGGCCGCCGGCTAGCTCCGGGCCGGGGGCGGCGGGGTCAGCAGGTGGGCAGGCGGCGCAGGAAACGGGCGGCCAGCTCGCGTACGCCGTCGGCGTCCAGCTCCAGCGCCGGCCCGGCGATCGTCACCTCGGCCAGCGCCATCCCGGGCACCTCGGTGTCCCGCCAGCCGCCGACGAACCACGCCCGCTCCTGCTCGGCCAGCGCCAGGTTGGCCGCGTCCAGCGCCGCCGCCGGATACGGCAGCCAGAACCGGAACTGGTGGGTGTGCGGCGGCGTCGGATGCACCCGGGCGCCCGGCAACGCGGCCAGCGCCTCCGCCACCACCGTCGCGTGTCGCACGTACCCGCCCAGCCGGGGCAGCTCCCGCTGGAGGCCGACGAGCGCGGCGAGCGCCGCCGGCCACTGCTGGAACAGCGTGCCGCCGTACCGGTGCCGCCAGGCGCGCGCGTACCCGACCAGCTCCGCGTCACCGGCCAGCGCCGCGCCGGAGTGACCGCCGAGGGACTTGTAGAACGAGACGTACGTGCTGTCGGCGAGCGCCGCGATCTCGGCCGCCGAGTGGCCCAGGTGGACCGTCGACTCCCAGATGCGGGCGCCGTCGACGTGCACCCGCGCGCCCCGCGCCCGGGCCGCCGCCACGACCGCGACCAGCTCGTCCCAGGTGGGCAGCACGAACCCGGCGTCGCGCAGCGGCAACTCCAGGAAGAGCGTGCCGATCGGCTCGGCGAGCGCCGCCACCTCCTCGGCCGTGGGGTTGCGCGGCGCGGACGTGGTGTGCACCGCCCGCACGCCGGCGAGCAGCGCGTACGCGTCGCGCTCGTGCAGCAGCGGATGGCTGAGCGGGTGCAGGCCGACAGCGGCCCGGCCGGTCAGCTCCGCGCCGTGGCGCATGGCCACCTGCTGGGCCATCGTGCCGGTGGGGAAGAACGCCACCGCCGCCACGCCGAGCCGCTCCGCGACCCGCTGCTCCAGCTCCGCGACCGGGCCGCCCTCACCGTAGACGTCGGGCAGGTCGTCACCGGCCGTCGCGGCGAGCGCGGCCACCTGCTCCCGCACCGACTCCGGGCGTACGCCGGAGAGCATCGTGTCGCAGCCGCGCTGGGCGGCGAGCCGGCGCAGCCGCTCGGCGTAGCCGGCGCTCATCAGTGCTCCCGGAGCCGACGCAGGCGGGTCACCGCCTCGGCGAGCACCTCCGGCCGCTTGCAGAACGCGAACCGGACCAGCCGGCGACCCGCCGCCGTGTCGTCGTAGAACACCTGCGTCGGCACCGCCACCACGCCGCACCGCTCCGGCAGGGACCGGCAGAACTCCACCCCGTCCCGGCCGCCGAGCGCGGTGACGTCGGCGGTGACGAAGTACGTCCCCTCCGGCGCGAGCACGCCGAACCCGGCGTCGGCCAGCCCGGCGACCAGTTGGTCCCGGCGGCGTTGCAGGTCGTCCCGGAAGCCGGTGAAGTACGCGTCCGGCAGGCCGAGCGCCACCGCCACGGCCGGCTGCAACGGGCCGGCGTTGACGAACGTGAGGAACTGCTTCACCCGCAGCACGGCGGCGACCAGCGACGCCGGGCCGCTCACCCAGCCCACCTTCCAGCCGGTGCAGGAGAACGTCTTGCCGGCCGAGGAGACCCGCAGCGTCCGCTCCCGCATGCCCGGCAGCGTGGCCAGCGGCAGGTGCGCCGCGGCGGCGTCGGTGAAGACGAGATGCTCGTAGACCTCGTCGGTGACCGCGTACGTGCCGTGCTCCCGGCACAACTCGGCGACCAGGGCCAACTCGTCGGCGGTGAAGACCTTGCCGGTCGGGTTGTGCGGCGAGTTCAGCAGCACCAGCCGGGTCCGCGGCCCGAACGCGGCACGCAACTCGGCCGGGTCGAAGGCGTACCGGCCGTCGGCGCCGGGTCGCAGCGTCACCGGGCGGCGGACCGCCCCGGCCAGCGCGATCGAGGCGGCGTACGAGTCGTAGTACGGCTCGAAGCAGACCACCTCGTCACCGGCCTCGCAGAGCGCGAGGATGCTCGCCGCGACCGCCTCGGTCGCGCCGGCCGTCACCACGACCTCGCCGTCCGGGTCGTACTCCAGGTTCCAGAACCGGCGTTGGTGCGCCGCGACGGCCGCGCGCAACGCGGGGATCCCCGGCCCCGGCGGATACTGGTTGTGGCCGGTGCGCAGCGCCTCCGCGGCGGCGGCGAGCATCTCCGGCGGGCCGTCCGTGTCGGGGAAGCCCTGCCCCAGGTTGACCGCGCCGGTGCGCACGGCCAGCGCGGACATCTCGGCGAAGATGGTGGTGCCGAACGGCCGCATCCGGGCCACCAGCGGATCGGTCGTCGTCACGGCGGCCAGCCTACGGCCCGCCGCCGGACCCTCACCACCCGAAGCAGGTCGCGTCGTATTCTCCCGAGTTCCGCGAGACGACCTTGCCGTTGATGCTGATCCGGCAGCTCACCTCACCGGACTCGGCCGGGGTCGCGATCACCTGCACCCGCTCGCGGTCGTTCGCGGTGAACCGCAGCCGCCACGGCGCGTCCACGTCGTCGAGCTGGAGGAAGTTGGCGTCCGCGTCGTAGAACTGCACGTACACCTGGTCGGCCCCGGTCACCTCGTAGACGACGGTGAACCGGCCGGGCCCGCCGGAGGGCGTGGTGACCGGGACGGCCGGTGCCGGGGTCGGCTCGTCGGTGAACCCGTCGGGCTCCGTCGGCCCGTCGACGAACGGCCGCTCGTAGGGCTCGCCGGCGTTGCTGCTGCCGTCGGTGAGACCGCCGAGCACGCCCAGGCCGACGCAGCCGCAGACGGCCAGCACCAGCGCGACGACCAGGGTGATCACCAGTCCGATCGCCCAGCCCGCGTTCGACCGGCGCGGCGCCCCACCTGGGTACGCGTACGGCGGCGGATAGGGCCCGGGCGGGTACGCGGCCGGCGGGTAGCCCGTCGCCGGGTACGACCCGGGCGGGTAGGCGGCCGGTGGGTAGGGCCCCGGCGGGTACGCGGTCGACGGCTGGTCCGGCGCCCCCGGCTCACCCGGGTGGTGTGGACCGCTCGGATGGTGCGGACCGTGCGGGTCGCCCGGGTGGTGCGGACCGCCCGGGTGGCCCGGAGCGGGACCGCCTGGTGGTGCGGCGGCCGGGCCGTCGGGCGGTGAGCCGTGCCCGCTGCCGGGGTGGGGCGGCGCGGCGGAGGCGGGCGGCGCCCACGGGTTCGGGTCCCACGCCGGCGGCGACCACGGCGAGGGCGGGGCCCAGGGCTGCGGAGCGGCGAGCGCGTCCGGTGGCGTCCAGGTGGCGGGCTCCCCGGCGCCCGGCGTCGCGGTCGGGTCGACCGGGGCGGGGGTCGGCTCGGGACTGGGGGTCGTCTCGGACATCGGCTCAGCTCACAGGGGTACGGCGCGGACGACCGCGGAGGGGTGGACCGGGGCTGCCGCCCGGGCCCCTCAATGTAGGGCGCGGCGGCCATCCACGCGGCCCGCCCCGGCCGGCACGCGAGATCGTGGTACGTCGGGGAGTGGATCACTCACGTACCGTGGCGGTTTGTCCGGTTGGCGGCCTCCGCTGACCGGTTCGCTCAAGCTCAGTGATCGTTGAGCCGCCTTCCGCGCACGCGCGATGAGCGAAACTCGGCTAGGCTGCGGACCATGTGTGGAATCGTGGGTTACGCCGGTGCGCGCCCGGCGCTCGGCATCGTGCTCGACGGACTGCGGCGGCTGGAATACCGCGGCTACGACTCGGCCGGCGTCGCCGTCGTCTGCGACGACGAGCTGCTGACCGAGAAGAAGGCCGGCAAGCTGGCCAACCTGGAGAAGGTGCTCTCCGAGCGGGCCGCCGACAACCCCGAGGACTGCGCCGCCAGCCCGATCGGCATCGGCGACGGCACCACCGGCATCGGCCACACCCGGTGGGCCACGCACGGCGGGCCGACCGACCGCAACGCGCACCCGCACGTCTCCCCGGACGGGCGGGTCGCGGTGATCCACAACGGCATCATCGAGAACTTCGCGAAGCTGCGCACCGAGCTGGAGGACGAGGGCGTCGAGTTCGCCAGCGACACCGACACCGAGTGCGCGGCGCACCTGATCGCCCGCGCGTTGGCCGACCTGCGCGCGGCCGGTGAGACCGACACCCCACAGTTGCTCGCCGCCGCCATGCGGGTGGTCTGCGAGCGCCTCGAAGGCGCGTTCACGCTGCTCGCCGTGGATGCCGCCATCCCCGGCGCGGTGGTCGGCGCCCGGCGCAACTCGCCCCTGGTGGTGGGTCGCGGCGACGGCGAGAATTACCTGGCCAGCGACGTGGCCGCGTTCATCGAGCACACCCGGGACGCGGTCGAGCTGGGCCAGGACCAGATCGTCCTGATCACGCCGGAGAGCATCGAGATCACCGACTTCGCCGGCCAGCCCGCGGCCGGCAAGGACTTCCACATCGACTGGGACTCGTCGGCCGCCGAGAAGGGTGGCTACGACTGGTTCATGCTCAAGGAGATCGAGGAGCAGCCGCAGGCCATCGCCGACACGCTGCTCGGCCGGCTCACCGAGAGCGGCGAGATCGCCCTCGACGAGGTCCGCCTCAGCGAGCAGGACCTGCGCGACGTGGACAAGATCTTCATCGTCGCCTGCGGCACCGCGTACCACGCCGGTCTGGTCGCCAAGTACGCCATCGAGCACTGGACCCGGATCCCCTGCGAGGTGGAGCTGGCCAGTGAGTTCCGGTACCGCGACCCGGTGCTGGACCGGTCCACGCTGATCGTGGTGATCTCGCAGTCCGGCGAGACCATGGACACGCTGATGGCGCTGCGTCACGCCAAGGAGCAGAAGGCCCGGGTGCTGGCCGTCTGCAACACCAACGGCTCGACCATCCCGCGCGAGTCGGACGCGGTGCTCTACACCCACGGCGGCCCGGAGATCGCGGTCGCCTCCACCAAGGCGTTCCTCACCCAGGTCGTGGCCTGCTACCTGATCGGCCTGCACCTGGCGCAGGTGCGGGGCATCAAGTTCGCCGACGAGGTGGGCGCGGTGGTGGCCCAGCTCCAGGAGATGCCGGGCAAGCTGCGTGAGCTGCTCGACCGGATCGAGCCGGTGCGCGAACTGGCCCGTGAGTTGAAGTCCGAGCCGACCGTGCTGTTCATCGGCCGGCACGTGGGTTACCCGGTGGCGCTGGAGGGCGCGCTGAAGCTCAAGGAACTGGCGTACATGCACGCCGAGGGCTTCGCCGCCGGTGAGCTGAAGCACGGCCCGATCGCGCTGATCGACAAGGGCACGCCGGTGATCTGCATCGTGCCGTCGCCGGTCGGCCGGGGCATGCTGCACGACAAGGTCGTCTCCAACATCCAGGAGGTGCGTGCCCGGGGCGCCCGCACCATCGTGATCGCGGAGGAGGGCGACCAGGCGGTGGTCCGCTACGCCGACCACCTGATCTACGTGCCGCGTACGCCGACGCTGCTGGCACCGCTGGTGACCACCGTGCCGCTCCAGGTGCTCGCCGCAGAGATCGCCGCCGCCCGCGGGCACGACGTCGACCAGCCGCGGAACCTGGCCAAGTCGGTCACGGTCGAGTAGCCGACCCGCCTCCGCCACGGCCCCTCCGCCCACACCGGAGGGGCCGTCGCGTCTTCCCGCTCGGCGTCCGCTCATTGGCCCAGCACGATCCGGGCCATCCCGTCAAGGGCCGGATTGTCGGCGTCCCAGTAGCCGGTGTGGCCGTGCCGTCCGCTCGGGAAGCGCCGGCCGCCGAAGCCCGGCGCGCTCGGATCGGCGCCGAACCAGAGCCGCTCGCTGTGCCGGTCGTGTGCGGCCAGCACCGGGCCGAGCGGCGTACCGGCCAGCACGGCGCGACGGGCCAGCTCGTCCGGCGGGTGGGCCAGCCGGATCACGTCGTCGGGCGCGGTCGACGCCCAGACCTGGCCGGCCGGCATCCGCAGCTCGGCCGCGTGGTCGACGCCGACGCCGGGTGAGCCGACGAAGACCAGCGCGTCGGCGCCCAGCCCGTGGTCGCGGGCGGCGGTGCCGACGACAAGCGAGCCGTAGCTGTGCCCGAGCACGGTCTGCCGGGCCGGCGGCCCGTCGTGGGTGGCCCGCAGCCCTTCCTGGAACCGGTGCAGCGCCGGGCCGGCGGCCTCCGCCGGCCGGGTGCCGGACGCCTCGGGGAGGAAGTCCGGCGCGTCGTAGTCCAGCCAGAGGACCGCCGCCGCCTCCTCGCCCGGCCCGATCGCCGCGCACCGCCTGAGCACCCGGGCGGCCCGGCCCAACTCGGCCGGGGCGTCCGCGAGGTCGGCGGTCATCCCGGGGACGTAGGTCAGCACCGCACCGGCCCGGTCCGGGTTGCCGAGCGCCACCACCGCCCGACCGTCCCCGGCGGGGTCGAGCCCCAGCAGGTACGCCCGCGGCGCCCCCGACGTGGCCAGCCGCTCGGCCAGCCCGTCCAGGCCGCGCAGCGCCGCCTCGACCCCGGCCAGCCGGGCCCGCCGGGCCACCTCCGCCGGGCCGGCCGGCAGCGGTCGCCGCAGCGCGAGGCGGCGCGCGAGCAACTCCTCCCGCCGGTCGGTCAGCAGCAGCCGGTTGGCCTGGTCGCGGGCGGTCACCGGCACGCCGTCGAGGTGGCCGACCCGACCCGGCTCGTGCCCGACCAGCCACCGCCGCTCGGCCGGGCTCAGGCCGGCCCACCAGCGGCTCACCTCGGCCGGACCGGCGCCGGGCCCCGGTCGCCAGGCGGGCGGCACGCTGACCCAGCCGGTCACCGCCGCGGTGGCGATCTCCGCCAGCCGGTCGGCCGCCTCCCGGTCCGCCGCGCCGGCCAGCGCGAGCGCGTCCCGGATCCCGGCCTGCGCCCGCACCACGGCGGGGCCGGTCCGGGTGACGGGCCGGGCGGGATCCGGCCGGACCGCGCCGGAGCGGTCCACCCGCAGGCCGCCGCTCTCGGCGCGGACCACCTCGGCGTCGAGGCGGGCCTTCGCCGCGCCCACCCGGCTGGCGAACTCGGCGAGCGTCTGGTCGACCTCGACCAGCGCGGGCAGCACCTCGATCAACGAGGTGCGCAGCTCACCGAGGCGCCGTTGCGCGGCCGTCGAGGCCGCACCGGTCCAGCCGGGCCGGAGCGCGTCGGCTCGGGCGGCCAGCCCGGTGGCCCGGTGACGCACCGGGCCGGCGAGCCCACGCCAGGCCGCCCCGGTGGCGAGCCAGGCGCCCGGCTCGGCGCGCCAGAGCTGCGCGTAGCCGACCGGACCCGGGCCGGACCGGCGATCTCGTGCGGTGGCTGCCCGGCGGGGTGCGGGAGTTCCTCGGTCGTGGGTGGCTCCCGCCCGGTGCGGGCGGGTGCCGGCCGGCCCCGGGCCCCGGGTGGCGCCCGCCGGGCGCGGGCCCTGGGCGGCACCTGCCGGGCGCGGGCGGCGTCGCGTCTCGCCGCCGGTCACCGGCCGCCGTCCCGAGCGGTGCCCGCCGGAGCCGGGCGGACGGGGAGGCCGGCGGCGCTCCGCGTGAGGCGGCGGGCGGCCCGGTCGTCCACCGCCTCGTAGCCGTCCGCGCCGCCGCGCAGCGCCTCGGCGGTGGTGGCCACCCGGGCCGCGAGCGCGCCGGACCAGCGGCGCAGCGCGGCGTCCAACTCGTCGAGCGCCGCGTCGGCCCGCCAGCCGTCCGGTGGCGGCGCCACCGGCCCCGGCACCCCGCCCGGCCCGTACGCCAGCCGGTGCGCGTCGTCGGTCAGCTCCCGGGCCACCGCGCGCAGCAGCTCCGGATCGACGCTTAACGGCTCCTCGACCACGACGACCTCCCCACCCCGCCGAGCCCATCGGCCGACCCGGACAGCGGGGACGCTAGGCCGGCGGGAGCCGTCCGCGCCGACCCTGTGGACAACGGCCCCGGTTGTCCACAGGGCTGTCCCGGCGCCCCGCCCGGCCCTCGCGCCGCCGGTAGGGTGAGGCCGTGATCGCAGCCGACGGGAACGGACGGGGCGGGACGGCATGAGACCGGTGTGGCGGGTCGCGGATGTTCGCGCGGCGGAGGCGGGGCTGATGGCGACCCTCCCGTCCGGCGCGCTGATGCAGCGGGCGGCGGCCGGGCTGGCCCGCCGTTGCGCGCTGCTGCTGGCCGACCGGGGCGGCGTCTACGGCGCCCGGGTGCTGCTGCTCGTCGGTTCCGGTGACAACGGCGGCGACACGCTCTTCGCGGGGGCGCGCCTGGCCCGCCGGGGCGCGGCGGTCGCCGCCCTGCTGCTCACCCCGGAGCGCGCCCACGCCGACGGCCTGGCCGCGCTGCGCGCCGCCGGTGGTCAGGTGGTCGACCGGCCACCCGCCGGTGTCGACCTGGTGCTCGACGGCATCGTGGGCATCGGTGGCGCCGGTGGGCTGCGGGAGACCGCCGACCAGCTCGCCGCGAGCCTGACCGAGCACCGGGGTCGGGACGGCACGCGGGCCACCGTGGTCGCGGTGGACGTGCCGAGCGGCGTCGCTGTCGACACCGGCCACGTCCCGCTTACCGACGCCGGCCGGCCGCGCGCGGTCCACGCCGACGTGACGGTGGCGTTCGGCGCGCTCAAGCCGGCTCTGGTGGTCGGCCCGGCCGCCGCGCTGGCCGGGCAGGTCGACCTGGTCGACATCGGGCTCACCCCGTGGCTGCGCGGGTCCCCGGCGCTGGGGGTGACCGAGTGGTCCGACGTGGCCGCCTGGTGGCCGGCGCTGGGCGCCGCGTCGGAGAAGTACTCCCGCGGGGTGGTCGGGGTGGCGACCGGCTCCGCCACCTACCCGGGTGCGGCGGTGCTCTCGGCCGGCGGCGCGCTGGCCGGTCCCGCCGGCCTGGTCCGCTACGCCGGCGGCGCCCGGGCCGAGGTGGTGCGCCAGCACCCGTCCGTGATCGCCACCGACCGGGTCGCCGACGCCGGCCGGGTGCAGGCCTGGGTCTGCGGCTCCGGGCTCGGCACCGGTGACGCGTCCGCCGCCGAGTTGCGCGCGGTGCTGGCCACGTCGGTGCCGGTGGTGCTGGACGCCGACGCGCTGACGCTGCTGGTGGACGGCAAGCTCGCCGATCGGCTGCGCGGGCGGGACGCCCCGATCGTGGTGACCCCGCACGACCGGGAGTACGCCCGACTTTGTGGCGAGATGCCCGGTGCGGACCGGGTCGCCGCGGCGCTGCGGCTGGCCGCCTGGATGAACGCGGTGGTGCTGCTCAAGGGGGACCGGACGATCGTCGGCACGCCCGACGGCCGGGCGTACGTGAACCCGACCGGCACCCCGGCGCTTGCCACCGGCGGCACCGGCGACGTGCTGGCCGGGCTGCTCGGCTCGCTGCTCGCGGCCGGCCTGGCCCCCGACCGGGCGGCTGCCGCCGCGGCGTACCTGCACGGGCTGGCCGGCCGGGAGGCGGCCCGCGGCGGCCCGGTGACCGCGCCCGACGTGGCCGCCGCGCTGCGCCCGGTCCTCGCCCGCCTGCCCTGATCCGGGTGCCGGCGCTGGCGGGGCGGGGGCGCCGGCCACGCGGCTCCCGGCCACGATGATCACCGGCGGAAGTAGGCTGGGGGCATGTGGCAGTCGGAGGTGCGCGTCGATCTCGACGCGATCCGGGAGAACGTGGCCCGGCTCAAGGCCGGCACCAGCGCCGAGCTGATGGCGGTGGTCAAGGCCGACGGGTACGGGCACGGCATGGTGCCGGCGGCCCGCGCGGCGCTCGACGCCGGAGCGGACCAGCTCGGCGTCTGCACCCTGGACGAGGCGCTCCGGCTGCGTCAGGAGGGGATCACCGCGCCGGTGCTGGCCTGGCTGCTCGATCCGGGCCTGCCGCTGCACGACGGGATCACCGTCGGGGTCGACCTGGGCTGCGCCAGCCTGAGCCAGCTCGACGAGATGGTCGAGGCGAGCCGCCGGGCGGACCGCCCGGCCCGGCTGCACCTGAAGATCGACACCGGGCTGTCCCGGGGCGGGGCCACCGTCGCCGACTGGCCGGCGTTGCTGGAGGCCGCCGCGAAGGCCCAGGCCGACGGCCTGGTCGAGGTGGTCGGCGTGTGGAGCCACTTCGTGTACGCGGACTCGCCCGGCCACCCCACCA
Organism: Micromonospora sp. NPDC049240; assembly: GCF_040647835.1. NCBI lineage: Bacteria > Bacillati > Actinomycetota > Actinomycetes > Micromonosporales > Micromonosporaceae > Micromonospora > Micromonospora sp. NPDC049240. Next base: position 116,731 of record NZ_JBEZCX010000004.1, on the reverse strand, counting down.
CCGATCGCCAGCTCGCCGTCTTCCGGGAAGGGCTGGAGATGGTCACGCGGGCCGGCCTGCGGCCCCGGTACCGGCACCTGGCCAACTCGGCGGCCACGCTCACCCGGCCGGACACCCACTTCGACCTGGTCCGTCCCGGCATCGCGGTCTACGGTCTGTCGCCGATCGCGGGCGAGCGGTTCGGCCTGCGCCCGGCGATGACCGCCCGGGCCCGGGTGATGCTGACCAAGCGGGTGCCGGCCGGCACCGGCGTCTCCTACGGCCACACCTACCTCACCGAGGCGGAGAGCAACCTGGCCGTGGTGCCGCTCGGCTACGCCGACGGGGTGCCAAGGCACGCCTCGAACACCGGTCCGGTGCTGCTCGGCGGCGAGCGGCGGACCATCTCGGGGCGGGTGTGCATGGACCAGTTCGTGGTCGACTGCGGTGACGACGAGGTGGCCGCCGGCGACGTGGTGACGCTGTTCGGCAGCGGCGCGGCCGGCGAGCCCACCGCCGACGACTGGGCCGAGGCGGTCGGCACCATCAACTACGAGATCGTCACCCGGTTCGGCGGTGTGCGGGTGCCCCGCGTCTATGACGGCGAGAAGCCATGAGCCAGCGGCTGCGGGTGCCGCGTCCGCGAGGCGCCGCGGGGAAGGTCGCCGGGCTGGTCGGCGCCGCCGTCGGGGTGGCCGCCGCCGGGCTCGCGGCGGGCGTGGTCAGCGAGCGGGTGCTGGTCCGCCGGCTCAAGAACGACCCCACCGACCGGTACGCGCACGAGGTCTTCGGGCGGCAGCGCCACGACGAGGCGTACCGGCTGGAGATGCCGGACGGCACCGACATCCACGTGGAGGTGGTCGAGCCGACCCGGCCGGTCGCCGGGCACCCGACCGTGGTGCTGGTGCACGGCTTCTGCCTGGACATGGGCACGTTCCACTTCCAGCGCAAGCTGCTCGCCGAGCGGGGCGACTACCGGGTGGTGGCGTACGACCAGCCGGGACACGGCCGGTCCGGGCGGCTGGAGACCGGTGAGTACGACCTGACCGCGCTGGGCCGCACGCTGCGCCGGGTGCTCGACGAGGTGGTCCCGGAGGGTCCGCTGGTGCTGATCGGGCACTCGATGGGCGGCATGACGATCATGGCGTTGGCCGAGCTGTACCCGGAGCTGTTCGGTGACCGGGTGGTCGGCACCGTGCTGATGGCCACCTCCGGTGGCCTGGCGGCGGAGACGAAGCTGGTGGCGCCGGCGCTGCTCGGTCGCGTGGGCGCGCCGGTGCTCTACATGATGAGCAACGCCACCCGGTACGGCGGCACGGTGATCGACAAGGCCCGCAAGTCGACCTCGAACGTGGCCTGGCTGCTGACCCGCAAGTACGGGTTCGGCACCCCGAAGCCCAGCCCCGCCCTGGTGTCGTACGTGGAGACGATGAACTCCCGTACCTCGGCCGACACGGTCACCCGTTACCTGCGGACGCTGGCCACGCACTCGCGGTTCCCGGCGCTCGCCGCGCTGGCCGGCACGCCGGTGCTGGTGATCGTGGGGGACAAGGACATGATCACGCCGGTGACGCACTCGGAGGAGATCGTCCGGCGGCTGCCGGACGCCGAGTTCGTGAAGATCCACGACAGCGGGCACGTGGTGATGCTGGAGCACGCCGACGAGGTCAACGCGGCGCTGGAGCGGTTCCTGGAGTCGGTGACCGGGTGACTGTGGTGGTGGAGCTGCGGACCCTCGACGACACCCACGGGTTCGGGCGGCGGCTGGCGGGGGTGCTGCGCGCCGGTGACCTGCTGCTGCTCAGCGGTCCGCTGGGGGCCGGCAAGACCGCGCTGACCCAGGGCGTCGGCGCCGGCCTGGGCGTACGCGGCGACATCACGTCGCCCACCTTCGTCATCGCCCGCGTGCACCGGCCGGACCCGGCGCGGGGCGGCCGGGTGACGCTGGTGCACGCCGACGCGTACCGGTTGGGGGAGTCCGCCGATCCGCGCGCCGAGATCGACGACCTCGACCTGGACGCCTCGGTGGACGAGGCGGTGACCGTGGTGGAGTGGGGCGAGGGGATGGTCGAGCAGTTGGTCGACGCGCACCTGCGGGTCCGCATCGACCGGCGGGACGACGACACGCGGGTGGTCACGCTGGAACCGGTGGGCGGCGACTGGGCGACCCGGCTGGCGACCCTCGACTGAGCGCTGTCGTACCCGGTGCCTAGAGTCCCGGGGACGACTGCGAAAGGTTGCCGATGCCCGACGACGTTCCCGCCCTCGACCTGTTGGCGCTCCTGCCCGAGCCGTGGCGGGAGGCGCTCACCCCGCACCTCGATCCGGCCCGCACCGCGGCGTTGGCCGACTTCGTCGCCCGGGAGTACGCGACCGCCATGGTCTTTCCCCCGCTGGCGGACCTGTTCTCCGCCTACCGGTTGTGCGGGCCGGCGGAGACCCGGGTGCTCATCCTCGGGCAGGACCCCTACCACAAGGCGGGGCAGGCGCACGGGTTGAGCTTCAGCGTGCGGGAGGGCGTGGCGGTGCCGCCGTCGCTGCGCAACGTCTTCAAGGAGCTGGGCGAGGACGTGGGCGTGCCGAAGCCGCGCAGCGGCAACCTCGACGGCTGGGCCGCCCAGGGTGTGCTGCTGCTCAACTCGGTGCTCACGGTCCGCCAGGCCACCCCCGGCTCGCACGCCAACCGGGGCTGGGAGGAGTTCACCGACGCCACCATCCGGGCGCTCGACGCGCTCGACCAGCGGGTGGTCTTCCTGCTGTGGGGCGGCTACGCGCGCAAGAAGGCGGCGCTGGTCACGAATTCGCGGCACGTGGTGCTGGAGGCCGGGCACCCGAGCCCGATGAACCCGCGCGGCTTCCTGGGCAGCCGGCCGTTCAGCGCGGCCAACAAGGCGCTCGCCGACGCCGGTCTGCCCACCGTCGACTGGGAACGCTCAGCCGGCTGACCCGCCGGTGCGGTCGGCTGCGTCGGCCGCTCCTGCTGCGCCGGCCGCCAGGCGTTGCCGGTGCCGGCGCAGCAGCTCGGCCGCGCGCCGGTCGGCCACCTCCACCTGGACCAGCGGCTCGACCGGGTAGGTGCGCCCACCCAGCCGCACCTCGATCGGCTCGGGCAGTTCCTCGACCATCCGGGCCCGCAGCTCGCCGTGGCGGGTCCGCCAGCGGTGCTCGCCCGGCTCCTCGGGCTCGTGGCGCACGCCGCCCCACTCCTCCCAGCGGGCGTTCCACCGCTGTGCGAGCGCCCGCCCCAGGAACGCGGTGAACGAGGGGGAGTCCCGCCATCGCACGGCGATCTCGACCGCCTCCACCGGTATCGGCGCGCCCTGCACCACGGCCGCCGTGCTGCCGGCCAGCACGTGGGGGAGGTCGCCGAGCGCGTCGACCAAGCGGTCCAGCCCGAGGCGGTCGAGCCGCTCGACCGGGTCGGTGCCGGCCAGCTCGTCGAGCGCCGCGTCCAGGTGGCTGTCGAGCGGCTCGGCCTCGATCCGTAGCTGCCGGTCGAGTGCGGCGAGGAGACGCTCCACGGTGGTCAGGCCGGGTAGCCGGTCGCCTCGTTCGATCCGGGCGATGGCGGCCTGGCTCAGCCCGGCGCGGGCGGCCAGTGCCTGCTGGGTGAGCCCGGCCCGGTCGCGTTCGTGCCGCAGCGTGCGGGCGATCTGGTGGGCCAGGTGACTCTCCGTCATCCCGGCAGGGTGGCATGTCTCGGCGGAGCGATATACCGCTGTGTCATATTTATGACTCCTAGGTATATCGCTTCACCGCATGGTGTTCCCTCCGGACGCTACCGTCCGTGACGGCATGCGGTGGGCGGCCCAGGCCGGGGGACGGGCTAGGCTGGCTTACCGTGCTCGTACTCGTGGTGGACTCCTCGACGCCCGCGGTGACCGCGGCGCTGGCCGAGGTCTCGGCGGACGGCGTCGTGCTGCGCGCGTCCCGGTGCACGGTCGACGCCCGGGCCCACGGCGAGCTGCTCGCGCCGCAGGTCGACGCGGTGCTCGCCGACGTGGGCGGGCGCCCGGCCGACCTGGGCGCGATCGTCGCCGGGCTCGGCCCCGGCCCGTTCACCGGGCTGCGGGTGGGGCTGGTCACCGCCGCCACCATGGGCCAGGTGCTCGGCGTCCCCACGTACGGCGTCTGCTCGCTGGACGGCCTCGGCCAGCCGACCGCCGCAAGCCACCCCGCCGCTGCGGGTGAGCTGGCGCTGGCGGCGAGCGACGCGCGGCGGCGCGAGGTCTACTGGGCCGTCTACGACGGCGCCGGACGGCGCGTCGCCGGCCCGGACGTGGCCGCCCCGGCGGTCGTCGCCGAGCGAGCCCGCGACCTGGCGGTCACCGTCGCGGTCGGCGACGGCGCCCAGCGGTACGCGGACGTGCTCGGCCTGCCGGTGCGGGCCGAGCCGCGCTACCCGGACCCGCTGGCGCTGGCCCGACTCGCCGCCGAGCGGATCCGCGCGGGTGCCCCGGGTGAGGCGCTCACCCCGCTCTACCTGCGCCGCCCGGACGCGGTGGCGGCCACCGGCCACAAGCCGGTCCTGCGATGAGGCTGAGCCGGTTCCGCTGGTGGCACGTCGACGAGGTGCTGCCCATCGAGGCGGACCTGTTCGGCGCCGAGCAGTGGTCCCCGGGCATGTTCTGGAACGAACTCGCCAACGGGCACTTCTACCTGGTCGCCATCGACGACGACGGCACGGTGGCCGGCTACGCCGGGTTGGCCGCGGCCCCGCCCGACGAGGCGTGGGTGCAGAACATCGCGGTCCGCCGGGGCGCCCAACGCCGGGGCGTGGGCCGGCTGCTGCTGGAGGCGCTGCTCGCCGAGGCGGCCCGGCGCGGCATCCGCAGCACGCTGTTGGAGGTCGCCGCCGACAACGCCCCCGCGCAGCGGCTCTACGCCACGTACGGCTTCGAGCCGATCGGCGTGCGGCGCGGCTACTACCAACCGAGCAATACCGACGCGCTGGTCATGCAGCGCCACGAGGACTGAACGCGGATGGCTGACGAACCCCTGATCCTCGGCATCGAGACGTCCTGCGACGAGACCGGCGTCGGCATCGTGCGCGGGCACACGCTGCTCGCCGACGCGCTGGCCTCCAGCGTCGAGGAGCACGCCCGGTTCGGCGGGGTGGTGCCCGAGGTGGCCAGCCGGGCCCACCTGGAGGCGATCGTGCCCACCATGGACCGGGCGTTGCGCGAAGCCGGCGTCACCATCGCCGACATCGACGCCATCGCGGTCACCTCCGGTCCGGGTCTGGCCGGCGCGCTGCTCGTCGGCGTCGCCGCCGCCAAGGGGTACGCGGTGGCCGCGGAGAAGCCGGTGTACGGCGTGAACCACCTCGCCGCGCACGTGGCCGTGGACACGCTGGAGCACGGTCCGCTGCCCGAGCCGGCGATCGCGTTGCTGGTCTCCGGCGGGCACTCCTCGCTGCTGCGCGTCGACGACCTGGCCCGGGGCGTGGTGCCGCTCGGCGCCACCATCGACGACGCGGCCGGGGAGGCGTTCGACAAGGTGGCCCGGCTGCTCGGGCTGCCGTTCCCCGGTGGCCCGTACATCGACCGGGAGGCGCGGGCCGGCGACCCGGCGTCGATCGCCTTCCCGCGCGGGCTGACCGCCGCGAAGGACCTGGTCGGACACCGGTTCGACTTCTCCTTCTCCGGCCTGAAGACGGCGGTGGCCCGCTGGGTGGAAGCGCGGCAGCGGGCCGGCGAGCCGGTGCCGGTGGCCGACGTGGCGGCGTCCTTCCAGGAGGCGGTCTGCGACGTGCTGGTCGGCAAGGCGCTTGATGCCTGCCGCAGCAGCGGGATCGACACGCTGGTGATCGGCGGCGGGGTGGCGGCCAACTCCCGGCTGCGGGCGATGGCCGAGCAGCGGGCCGCCAAGCACGGCGTCCGGGTGCGTACGCCCCGGCCGAAGCTCTGCACGGACAACGGCGCGATGGTGGCGGCGCTCGGGTCGCACCTGGTCGCCGCGGGCGTCGCCCCGAGCCGGCTGGACCTGCCGGCCGACTCGGCCATGCCGCTGACCGTGGTCAGCGTCTGACCGGGGAGGAAACCGACATGATCGTCCGGATGTGGGAGGCGAAGGCCGAGCCGTACGGCTTCGCCGAGCTGATCACCTGGGTGTGCGAGACCGCGCTGCCCGAGTTCGAGCACGACCCGATGCACGTCGGCAGCGAGGTGTTCTCCTCCACCGACCACCGGCTGGTGGTCATCTCGAAGTGGCGCAGCAACCCCCGGGAGTTGCCCGAACCGCCCACGCGCCTGGTCGCCCGTCCACCGCACAGCTGGGACTTCACCGAGGTCGACCGCTAGGCGACGGTCGTCACAGCGCCCGGAAACTGGTTGGCGTGCGGTCGGCCGCGCCACCTAGCGTCGGTGGGTCATGCGCTTCTCACCGGCCGGCGATCCCGGCACCCCCGACGCGCGGTCCGCCACCCGTTACCTGGTGTGGCTCGCCGGGCGACATCCCGTGTACTTCGGCGGCGGTCTGACGCTCGGCGTGATCTGGATGCTGGCCCAGGCGCTGGTGCCGGCCGCGATCGGCCGGGCCGTGGAGGCCGGGCTCGCCCAGCGCGACCCGGACGCGCTGGTGCGCTGGAGCCTCGCCCTGCTCGGGCTGGGGCTGGTCCAGGCCGGCGCCGGCATCCTGCGGCACCGCTGCGCGGTGCACAACTGGCTCGGCGCCGCGTACCGCACGGTGCAGGTCACCGTGGACGCCACCAACCGGCTCGGCGCCGCGCTGCCGCGCCGGGTCGCCGCCGGCGAGGTGGTGAGCATCGGCACGTCCGACATCGAGCACATCGGCAGCGCGATCGACATCACCGCCCGGGGCGTCGGGGCGGTGGTCGGCATCGTCACCGTCGCCACCATCCTGCTCACCGCGTCGCTGCCGCTCGGGCTGGTGGTGGTGCTCGGCGTGCCGCTGCTGATGGCGCTCGTCGCGCTGCTGATCCGGCCGCTGCACCGGCAGCAGGCGGCGTACCGGGAGTCGACCGGCCGGCTCACCGCGCGCGCCGCGGACATCGTCTCCGGCCTGCGGGTGCTGCGCGGCGTGGGCGGGGAGCCGGTGCTGGCCGCCCGCTACCGGGAACGGTCGCAGGCGTTGCGCGCCGACGGCCTGCGGGTGGCCCGGGTGGAGTCGCTGCTCCAGGCCGCCCAGATCCTGCTGCCCGGTGTGTTCGTGGTGCTGGTGACCTGGCTCGGCGCCCGGTTCGCGTTGCGCGGCGAGATCAGCGCCGGTGAGCTGGTGTCCTTCTACGGCTACACCGCGTTCCTGGTCAGCCCGCTGCGCAACCTCACCGAGGCGGCCGACAAGCTCACCCGGGGGCACGTCGCGGCCCGCCGGGTGGTCCGGCTGCTGCGGCTCGCGCCGGAGTTCACCGACCCGGCCCAGCCGGTGCCGGTGCCGTCCGGGCCGGGCGAGCTGGCGGACGCGCGCTCCGGGCTGGTGCTGCGGCCGGGCCGGCTCACCGCGCTGGCCGCCGCCGAACCGCAGGACGCGGCCGAGATCGCCGACCGCCTCGGCCGGTACGCCGACGGGGACGTGACGCTGCACGGCGTACCGCTGCGGGACGTGGCACTGGCGACGGTGCGGGAGCGGATCCTGGTGGCCGACAACGACGCGCAGCTGTTCAGCGGCGTGCTCCGCACGGAGCTGGACCCGCACGACCGGGCGGACCGCGCCACGGTCGAGGCGGCGCTCGCCGCGGCCGGCGCGACGGACATCGTCGAGGCGTTGCCAGGCGGCCTGGACGGCGCGGTCGCGGAGCGGGGCCGGGAGTTCTCCGGCGGGCAGCGGCAGCGCCTGCGGCTGGCCCGCGCGCTGGTCGCCGACCCGGAGACGCTGATCCTGGTCGAGCCCACCAGCGCGGTGGACGCGCACACCGAGGCGCGCGTCGCCGACCGGCTGGCCGCGGCCCGGTCCGGCCGCACCACGCTGGTCTGCACCACCAGCCCGCTGGTGCTCGGGCGCGCCGAGCACGTGGTCTTCGTGGAGGACGGCAAGGTCGTCGCCGAGGGCCGGCACGAGGAACTGCTCGCCGCCGAGCCCCGGTACGCGGCCACGGTGAGCCGGGAGGAGGACCGATGAGCAACGCGCTGCCCGTCGCCGACGCCGCGCGGGTCCGCCGGTACGTGCGGGAGCTGGTCCGCCGGCACCCGCGTGGCCTGGCCACCGTGCTCGGCCTGCACGCGCTCGCCGCGGCGGCCGGGCTGGTCACCCCGCGCCTGCTCGGTGACCTGGTCGAGGGCATCTCGCGGGGCGTGGCCGCCACCACCGTGGACCGGGTGGTGGCCGCCATCGCCGCGTTCGTGGTGGTGCAGTCGGTGCTGGTCCGGTTCGCGCACCTGGCCTCGGCCCGGCTCGGCGAGCGGGTCCTCGCCGAGCTGCGTGAGGAGTTCGTCGACCGGGTGCTGGCGCTGCCGCTGTCCACGGTGGAACGGGCCGGCACCGGTGACCTGCTCACCCGCACCTCCCGCGACGTGTCGGCACTGTCGCGGACGGTCCGGTTCGCCGGGCCGGAGACGCTGATCGCGGCCCTGACCGTGCTGCTGATCCTCGGCGCGCTGGTGCTGACCGGGCCGCTGCTGGCGCTGCCCAGCCTGCTCGCGGTGCCGGTGCTCTGGGCCGGCACCCGGTGGTACCTGCGCCGCGCGCCGGCCGGCTACCTGCGGGAGAACGCCGCCTACTCGGACATCACCGACGGGATCAGCGAGACGGTCGAGGGGGCGCGGACCACCGAGGCGCTGCGCCAGGCGGCCCGCCGCCGGGCCCGCGGCGACGCCGACATCCGCCGCTCGTACGCGGCCGAGCGGTACACGCTGTACCTGCGTACCGTGTTCTGGCCGGTGGCCGAGTTCGGCTACCTGGTGCCGATGGTGGCCACGCTGCTGATCGGCGGCTGGTTCCACCTGAAGGGCTGGGCCAGCCTGGGCCAGGTCACCGCCGCCACGCTCTACGCCCAGCAGCTCACCGACCCGATCGAACGGCTGCTCGGCTGGCTGGACGAGTTCCAGGTGGGCGGCGCCTCGCTGGCCCGGCTGCTCGGCGTGGCCACCGAGCCGGACGAGCGTTCCCCGGCGCCCGTCGCGTCGCGTCGGCCGACCACCGAGGGTCGGCTCGCCGCGCACGACGTCCGGTACGCGTACCGCCCCGGCCACGACGTGCTGCACGGCGTGACGCTGGTGCCCCGACCGGGGGAGCGGCTGGCCATGGTGGGCCCGTCCGGGGCGGGCAAGTCCACGCTGGGTCGGCTGCTGGCCGGCGTGCACACCCCGTCGGCCGGTGCGGTGACCGTCGACGGCCGACCCCTCGCCGAACTGCCCCTGGACGAGCTGCGTACCCACGTCGCGCTGGTCAGCCAGGAGCACCACGTGTTCATCGGCACGCTCGCCGACAACGTGGCGATGGTCCGACCGACCGCCGACCGGGCGGCGGTGCGCGCCGCGCTGGCCGCGGTCGACGCGCTGGACTGGGCGGAGGCGCTGCCGGCGGGGCTGGAGACGACCGTGGGGGCCGGCGGGCATCCGCTCACCCCGGCGCAGTCGCAGCAGCTCGCACTGGCCCGGCTGGTGCTCGCCGACCCGCACACGCTGGTGCTGGACGAGGCCACCTCGCTGATCGACCCGCGCGCCGCCCGCGCGCTGGAGCGGTCGCTGGCCGCGGTGCTGCACGGGCGGACCGTGATCGCCATCGCGCACCGGCTGTTCTCCGCACACGACGCGGACCGGGTGGCGGTGGTGTCCGACGGCCGAATCACCGAGCTGGGCCCACACGACGCCCTGGTAGCCGCCGACGGCCCCTACGCCGCCCTCTGGCGCTCCTGGCACGGCTGATGGGTGAAAGGAGGGGCCCTCTCTTAACGCCTGGCGTATAGGAAGGGGCCCCGCTTGAACGCCCGTCAGGCGCGACGCATCAGCCGCCAGGTCGTGTACCCGCCGGTGCCCAGCGCGAGCAGGAAGACCGCCCACACGATCCCGGTGCCCACCTGGAGCCCGCCGCCGCTGGACGCGTTGGCCTGGGCGGCGGCGACCAGCGAGTCGCTCTGCGCGGCCGGCAGCGCGGGCGGCGGCAACTGCTGCCAGCGGACCAGCCCGGTGCTCTCCAGCATGGTCATGTGGTCGTTGACGAACTTGTTGGCGTCCTCGGCCAGCTTGCGTACGACCGGGTCCTTGGTGCTCGCGCGCACCGCGCCGATCACCGGGAAGATGTTGCCGTGGGCGACCCGGAGCCGGGTGACGAAGATCTGGTCGAACTGCGCGCCGCTGGCGTTCTGCATCTCGGTCAGCCAACCCTTCTGCTGGGTCGTCGGGTCCGTCGGCAGCACCGCCCCCAGCTTGTTCGCCGCCTCGACCACCAGTTGGTCCAGGACACCGTGCTGGCGGGCGATCTCCGCGCCGACCTCCCGTACCCGGGGGGACTGGCCCTTCTCGGCGGCCATCGTGCCGGCCGGCATCTCCCAGAGCCCGGCCAGTCGGACGCCGTTGAGCAGCGTCATGTCCGCGGCGTTCATCTGCACCCCGGGATTGGGGGCGGCCAGGGCCGCGCCGGGAAGAACGCCGATCCCTGCGCCGATCGCGACGAGCAGCAGGGTCACCCGGTGCGCCAGCCGGCGACGTGCGGATTCCAGCGATGCCATGGTTGCGGTGCCTCCTCGGTCCGGACCGGTACGCGGGGTCGCGGGACGGCCGAGCCCACCGGCCGCCCGTCCGCACGTTGGTACGGATCACCGGGCCGATCAGTTCAGCGGGTCGGCCAGGAGGCGTTCGAAGGCCAGCTCGGCGGCGCCGACCAGGGCCGCGTCGTCGCCGAGTTCCGGGGTGCGCAGCCGCACGTGCTCCAGGCAGGCGGGCAGCCCGTTGCGGTTGAGCCGGCTGCGCACCTGGGCGGCGGCGGCCAGGTAGAGGTCGCGCATGGTGCCCCCGAAGATGACCATCTCCGGGTTGAAGATGTTGACCAGGTTGGCCACGCCGAAGCCGAGCCAGTCGCCGGCCTGCCGTACCGCGCTCTGCGCGCGGGCGTCCCCTCGGTCGGCCGCGTCGAAGACGCTGAGCAGCGCGTCCCGGCCGCGCGCCTCGGCCCGGCCGGCGGCCCGCAGCAGCCCGTGCTCGCCGATCTCGGTCTCCCAGCAGCCGTACCGGCCGCAGTCGCAGCGCGCCCCGTCGCGGACCACCACCATGTGGCCGACCTCGCCGCCGTAGCCGCCGTGCCCGGTCAGTCGCCGGCCACCGGCGATGATGCCGGCGCCCACGCCGACGTCGCCGTACAGGTAGAGGACGTTGTCGCAGCCGGTGGCCGCGCCGCGGGCGTGCTCGGCGAACGCGGCCACGTCGGCCACGTTGCCCACCGTGATGGGGACGTCGATGCCCAGCTCGGTGGCGAGCGCCGCGCCGATCGGCTCGTCCACCCAGCCGGTGGTGGGGCTGAGCCGCACCAGCCCGTCGTCGCGGCGCACCATGCCGCAGACCGCCACTCCGGCGCCGACGCAGAACGAGCCGTCCGGCACCGCCTGGTGCATCTCCTTGACGGCGCCGGCCAGCAGCGGGGCGGCCTCGCCGGCGACCAGGTTGCGCGGCCGGTCCAGCTCCCGGCGGTCGAGCACCTCACCGCCGAGGCCGACCCGCGCGGCCCGCAGCCGGTCCACCTCGACGCTGTACGCGTACGCGTAGACCCGTCCCGACTCGGGCCGGACGACGAGTGACGGTCGTCCGGCCCGGCCGGTCTCCTTCGGCGTCCCCTCGCTGACCAGACCGGCGCCGGCCAGGTCGGCGGTCAGCGCGCCGATGGTGCTGCGGTTGAGCCCGAGCGCGGTGGTCAGCTCCGCGCGCGTGGTGGCCCCGTGCACGTGCACGTAGCGGAGCAATGCGCCCAGGTTCTGCCGTCGGATCTCGTCCTGGCTGGGACCCGCGCGCATTGCCACTGCCATGGTGTGTCCGTACCCCGGGGTCAGCGCGTGCCGGTGGCGGCGGCCCGCCGCCTCGACAGCGCGTCGATGGTCGCCGCGGCGAGCAGCACCACGCCGGTGACCACGAACTTGACGCCCGAGCTGTATCCCATCAGTCCCATACCGTTGTCGATCACCGCGACCACCGCGCCACCGAGCACGGCGTCGAGGACCCGGCCCTTGCCGCCGAAGAGGCTGGTGCCGCCGATCACCGCTGCGCCGACGGCGTACAGCAGCACGTTACTGCCACCGGTGTTGGGGTCGACCGAGTTGGCCCGGCTGGCCGCCACGATGCCGCCGATGGCGGCCATCCCGGAGCAGATGACGAAGACCGAGATGCGGATCTTGTCCACGTTGATGCCGGCCCGGCGGGCCGCCTCGGCGTTGCCGCCGACCGCGTAGATGTGCCGGCCGTAGCTGGTGCGCTGGAGCACGAACGTCCAGACGACCAGCAGCAGCGCGATGATCGGCACCACGATCGGCACGCCCTTGAGCGAGACCACCAGCACGTTGCGGCTGCGCTCCAGGTTCAGCACGTAGACCGCGACGCCGAGCACCACGGCGAGCCCGCCGATCCGCGCGGCCACCACCGCGATCGGGTCGGTGAGCAGGCCCCGGGCGGACCGGTTGCGGTGCCGCAGGAGCTGCACGGCCGCGTACCCGGCGATGGCCAGCGCGGCCAGCGCCCAGCCCAGCACCGGGGAGATGTTGCGGTTGGCGATCGCCACCAGCACGTCGTCGCGGACCGCGATGTTCGCGCCCTCGTCCATCAGCGTCAGCACGACGCCCTGGAACGCCAGGAAGCCGGCAAGCGTCACCACGAAGGACGGGATGCCGACCTTCGCGACCAGCAGGCCGAGCACGACGCCGATGACCACGCCGGTGACGACGGCGGCCAGCACCGCCACGTACCAGGGGTAGCCGAGCACGGTGACGGTGTTGGCCAGGATCGCCGCGCAGACGCCGCTGGCGAACCCGGCGGAGAGGTCGATCTCGCCGAGCAGCAGCACGAAGACCAGACCCATCGCGATAAGCGTGACCGCGGCGCCCTGGGTGAACAGGTTGGCGAGGTTGCCGGCCGTGAAGAACGACGGGCGGGCGATCGAGAAGCCCACCGCGAGCACGACCAGCATGACCACGGCGGGCAGCGCGCCGATGTCGCCGCCGCGTACCCGGCGCCAGTAGTTGTTCACGTGGCTGCCCACGGTCGGCGCCGGGGCGACGCCCGCCGGGCCTTCCTTCTTCACGACGGTGGCGGTCATCGGACGGCTCCTGGGGTGGTGTCGGCGGGCGCGGCGCCGGTGCCGTTGCTGCCCGGTTCGCCGGCGAGGCCGAGGCCGCCGGAGCGGCCGGCGGTGATCAGCTCGACCACCTGCGAGTGGGTGATGTCGGTGGTCTTCACCTGGGCGACCATCTGGCCGAGGTAGAGCGCCGCGATCCGGTCGGAGACGGCGAAGACGTCGTTCATGTTGTGCGAGATGAGCACCACGGCCAGGCCGTTGTCGGCCAGCCGGCGGACCAGCTCCAGCACCTGGGCGGTCTGCGCGACGCCGAGCGCGGCGGTCGGCTCGTCCAGGATGACCAGCCGGCTGTTCCAGAGCACCGCCTTGGCGATGGCCACCGTCTGCCGCTGGCCGCCGGAGAGGCTGGACACGTGCTGACGCAGCGACTTCACGGTGCGGACGCTGAGGCCGGCGAGCGTCTCGGCGGCCATCTGCTCCATGGTCGGCTCGTCGAGCACGATGCCGCTGCGCTTCTCCCGGCCGAGGAACATGTTCTGCACGATGTCGAGGTTGTCGCAGAGCGCCAGGTCCTGGTAGACGACCTCGATCCCGAGCGCGGCGGCGTCCCGGGGGCTGCTGATGCTCACCGGTCGGCCGTCGAAGAGGAACTCGCCGGCGTCGGTGGGGTAGATGCCGCTGATGCACTTGACCAGGGTCGACTTGCCGGCGCCGTTGTCGCCGACCAGCGCGGTCACCTCGCCGGGGTGTGCGGCGAAGGCGACGTCACGCAGCACCTGGACGGGACCGAAGCTCTTGTCGATCCCGCGTAGCTCCAGCAGGGGGGTTGCGGACACGGGGGTCTCCTTTGGGCGGAGGGAGGTCTCGGATCCCGTCCGGCGTGGGCGCCGCCCGGCGCGGGAGTCGTCCCGTGCCGGGCGGCGCCGCCTGAGGCGGGGTGGGTCAGCTCACGCCGGCGTCGGTGCAGAGCTTGGTGAACGCACCGGTGCAGAGCTCGTCCTTGGTGATGTAGCCGTCGGCCACGACGTCCTTGACGCTGTCCTTGTAGATGGCCTTCGGCTCCAGCAGCACGGCCGGCACGTCCCGGTTGCCCTCCGGGTCCTTGACGGTCTGGCCGGTGTCCTTCCGCTCGCCCTTGGCGAGTGCGATGGCCAGCTCGGAGGCGGCGTCCGCCTCCTTCTTGACGGCCTTGTAGACGGTCATGCACTGGTCACCGGCGAGGATGTTCTGCAGACCCTCCTTGGTGGCGTCCTGACCGGTCACCGGGACCTTGCCGTTGAGCTTGTTCTTCTTCAGCACCGAGATGGCCGCGTTGCCGAGACCGTCGTTGGCGGCCAGCACACCGTCGATCTTGCCGTTGGCCTTGGTGAGCTGCTGCTCGAAGATGGTGGCGGCCTGCGCGTTGTCCCACGCCGGCACCGAGTCGTCGGCGACCTTGGTGTACTCCTTCGAGTCGAACTTCGGCTTGAGCACCGAGTCGTACCCGTTCTTGAACAGGGTGGCGTTGTTGTCGGTCGGCGAGCCGTTGAGGTACGCGATCGACGGGTTCTTGGCGCCCTTGTCGGTCAGGCACTTGCTCAGGCCCTCGCCCTGGAGCTTGCCGACGGCCTCGTTGTCGAAGCTGACGTAGTACTGGGCGGAGCCGCCCAGGGTCAGCCGGTCGTAGTCGATCGTGGCGACGCCCTGCGACTTGGCCTTGTCGAGCACGGCCTTGCCGGTGCCGGAGTCCAGGTTGACGATCATCAGCACGTTCACGCCGTTGGTGATCATCTGGTCGGCGATGGTCTGGAACGCGGTCTTGTCGTTCTGCGCGTTCTGGATGTCGGACTCGACGCCGGCGGCGTCGAACGCCGCCTTGAGGAACTTGCGGTCCGCGCCCTCCCAGCGGGCGGAGGACTTGCTGTCCGGCAGGATCACGCCGATCTTCGGCTTCTTGTCGTTCGAACCGCCGGCCTTGTCGGAGGAATCGCCGCTGTCTCCACAGGCGGCCATGCTGCCGGTCGCGAGGAGACCGACGGCCGCGAAGGTGAGGAAGCCCTTGCGCATGTGCACGGGTCCTTTCGGGGGGTGGGGGAGTTGTTGACGGTGTTTTGTTGTGTCCGGCAACGTATTCCGCGCTTCCCGCGCTCCGCAAGAGTGCCGAGGTCAGAAGTTTGTTGGCGGCGGTAACAATTCAGCAACGCGGTTGTCACCCGGCGGACACCGGCTGCGGAAACGCTCCCAGTGTCCTGGTTCAGCCGGCCGCGATCGGGGCGGTCACGGCCCCGGTCAGCGCCACCAGATCGCCCGGTGCGAGTTGCACCTGGAGACCGCGGCGACCGGCCGAGACGTACACCGTCGGGTGTGCCAGCGCGGACGCGTCGACCACGGTCGGCAGCGCCCGGCGTGCGCGATCTTCCGCCTGGTCAGCAGCACGATCGCCGGAGTGCCCTGTCCCGCCATGACGGTCAAGCTAACCCGACCGCCGCCGGTCGGCGAGCCGGAACGGGCCGCTCAGCCGGAGGCCGGGCGGCCGATCAGCACGGTGGGTGCGCCGGCCACCCGGGTCAGTACCAGGCTGGCCGCCTCGTTGCCGGCCAGGCGCAGGTCACGGCGCAGCTTCTCCGGCTCCAGCGCCGAGCCCCGCTTCAGGATCTCCACCCGGCCGACCCGGCGCTCCCGCAGCAGGGCGCGCAGCCGCTTCAGCGAGAACGGCAGCACGTCGGTGATCTCCAGGCAGCGGGCGAACGGGGTGGGGTGTGCCGTGTCCGCGTACAGGTAGGCGATCGACGGGTCGGCGAGCGTGGCGCCCAGGTCGGCGGCCAGCTCCGCGACCAGGTGCGCGCGTACCACCGCCGGGTCGGGGTCGTACAGGAACCGCCGCACCGCGCCCACCTCCGCCTCGTCGGCGCCGGTGCCGGTGAGGTGGTGAGAGGGGGCCCCGTCTCTACCGGAGGCGTGAGAAGGGGGCCCGTCCTTCTCCTGGAGCAGGGTGGCGCGGCGGGGGACGCCGGCGAGCGGGCCGCACCAGAGGGCGGCCTCCACCAGGTCGCCGTCGACGCTCACCCACTCCGCCTCGGCGCCGGCCGGGATCAGCGCGTGGTCCAGGCCGGGCGCCACCTTGACCACGGTGCGCGGCACGCGCGCGGCCAGCCCGGTGACGAAGTCCCACGGCGGCGAGTAGGCGTTCGGGTCGAAGATGCGCCGCCCGGTGCCGGCCCGCCGCCGCGCCGGGTCGCAGAACGCCCCGTCGACCCGGGTCACGTCGAACGCGGTGGCGTCGCCGCACTCCACCGTGACCAGTCCGGCCAGCCCGGTGGCCTCGGCGTTCGCGGCGGCCATCGCGGCGGTGACCGGGTCGGCCTCCACCGCGTACACCCGGATGCCGGCGCGGGCCGCGGCGAGCGCGTCGGCGCCCAGCCCGCACCCGAGGTCGGCAAGCGTGGTCACGCCCGCGGCGCGCAGCCGGGCGGCCCGCCGGTCGGCGACCGCCCGGCGGGTGGCCTGCTCCAGCCCGGGGCGGGTGAGGAACATCCGGGCCGCCGCCGGGCCGAACTTGCCGACCGCCCGGCGGCGCAGCTCCGCCTGGGTCAGCGCCGCCGCCGCGAGCCCGCCCGGGATCCCGGCCGAGCGCAGCGCGGCGGCCGCCGCCAGCGGGTCGCCGCCGGCCACCCGCTCCGCCGCGGCGAGGGCGTCCGACCCCTCGGGGGTACGCAGCGCGATGAGCTGGTCGAGATCCATCCGCCCATTCTCCCGACCCGCTCCGGAGGCGACACGACGGGCGACGCGCTGGCACTCTCCTTGACGGAGTGCTAGCCGAGGAATAACCTGCGATTAGCACTCTCACCCTGAGGGTGCCAACGCCCGGGCCTGGTGCCCGAGCGTTGAACGCCAGGCGGACCGGCACCCGCGACGACGGCCCCGCCCGGTGGCATGTGGCAGATTGACGCCGGTCGGCGTGTCGACCGGCAACGACACCAAGTACCCCAGGAGGGTATGCCCGTGACTACCGCGACCAAGGTTGCGATCAAGCCGCTCGAGGACCGCATCGTGGTGCAGGCGAACGAGGCCGAGACCACCACCGCCTCGGGCATCGTGATCCCCGACACCGCCAAGGAGAAGCCGCAGGAGGGCACCGTCCTCGCTGTCGGCCCGGGCCGGATCGACGACAAGGGCAACCGCGTGCCGGTCGACGTGAAGGTCGGCGACACCGTCCTCTACTCGAAGTACGGCGGCACCGAGGTCAAGTACGCCGGCGAGGAGTACCTGGTGCTCTCCGCCCGCGACGTCCTCGCGGTCATCGAGAAGTAAGCAACCGATCAGTGTCGTTGCCCCGGTCCGGCTCGCCGGGCCGGGGCAACGTCGCTTCGAAGGGATACTGATGGCAAAGATCCTGAGCTTCTCGGATGACGCCCGGCACCTGCTCGAGCACGGTGTCAACGCCCTCGCGAACGCGGTCAAGGTCACCCTCGGCCCACGCGGGCGCAACGTCGTCCTGGACAAGAAGTTCGGTGCGCCCACGATCACCAACGACGGCGTGACCATCGCTAAGGAGATCGAGCTCACCAACCCGTACGAGAACCTCGGTGCGCAGCTGGTCAAGGAGGTGGCGACCAAGACCAACGACGTCGCCGGCGACGGGACCACCACCGCCACCGTGCTGGCCCAGGCCATGGTCCGGGAGGGCCTGCGCAACGTGGCCGCCGGCACCAACCCGACCGGCCTGAAGCGGGGCATCGACGCGGCGGCCGCCAAGGTCTCCGAGGCGCTGCTCGGCAAGGCCGTCGAGGTCGCCAGCAAGGAGTCGATCGCGCACGTCGCGACCATCTCCGCGCAGGACGCCACGATCGGCGAGCTGATCGCCGAGGCGATGGAGCGGGTCGGCCGCGACGGTGTGATCACCGTCGAGGAGGGCTCCGCGCTCACCACCGAGCTGGAGGTGACCGAGGGTCTCCAGTTCGACAAGGGCTTCATCTCGCCGAACTTCGTCACCGACGTGGAGGGGCAGGAGGCGGTCCTGGAGGACCCGTACATCCTGATCACCACGCAGAAGATCTCGGCCATCGAGGAGCTGCTGCCGCTGCTGGAGAAGGTCCTCCAGAACAGCAAGCCGCTGCTCATCATCGCCGAGGACGTCGAGGGTCAGGCGCTGTCCACCCTGGTGGTCAACGCCATCCGCAAGACCGTCAAGGTCTGCGCGGTGAAGGCCCCCGGGTTCGGCGACCGTCGCAAGGCGATGCTGCAGGACATGGCGATCCTGACCGGCGCCGAGCTGGTCGCCCCGGAGCTGGGCTACAAGCTCGACCAGGTCGGCCTGGAGGTGCTCGGCACCGCCCGCCGCGTCGTGGTCGACAAGGAGAACACCACCGTCGTCGACGGCGGCGGCCAGTCCGCCGAGGTCGCCGACCGGGTCGCCCAGATCCGCAAGGAGATCGAGGCCTCGGACTCCGAGTGGGACCGGGAGAAGCTGGCCGAGCGGCTGGCGAAGCTCTCCGGCGGCATCGCGGTGATCAAGGTCGGCGCGGCCACCGAGGTCGAGATGAAGGAGCGCAAGCACCGCATCGAGGACGCCATCGCCGCGACCAAGGCCGCGGTCGAGGAGGGTACGGTCCCGGGCGGCGGCGCCGCGCTGGCCCAGATCCTGCCGGTGCTCGACGACGACCTGGGCTTCACCGGTGAGGAGAAGGTCGGCGTCTCGATCGTGCGCAAGGCGCTCGTCGAGCCGCTGCGCTGGATCGCCCAGAACGCCGGCCACGACGGTTACGTGGTGGTGCAGAAGGTCATCGGCCAGGAGTGGGGCCACGGCCTCGACGCCGCCACCGGCGAGTACGTCGACCTGGCCAAGTCCGGCATCCTCGACCCGGTGAAGGTGACCCGGAACGCGGTCACCAACGCCGCGTCGATCGCCGGCCTGCTGCTCACCACCGAGGGTCTGGTGGTGGAGAAGCCGGCCGAGGCGGAGCCGGCCGCCGGCGGTGGCCACGGCCACGGCCACGGCCACCAGCACGGCCCGGGCTTCTGACCCGAGGAGTACGCCCCACGTCAGGGCACACCGCCGAGCCGGCGGTGTGCCCTGACGCCTGTTCGGGCCGCTGACGTCGCGGCCGTATCGCTTACGGAACGCTGACGGAATTGGCGGCCGGCCCGACCGGTCGACCAGACTGGGCCGGGTGAGCACGATCTCCCGCCGCCACGCGGCAGTGTCCGGTGTCGTCGCCGCCGTGGTGGCGCTCGGCGTCGCCGAGCCGGTGGCCGTCCTGACCGGTCCCCGGTCCGCCCCGCTGATCGCCGTCGGCGGCCTCGTGGTCGACCTGGTGCCCGAGCCGCTCAAGCAGTTCGCCATCGACGTCTTCGGCACGTACGACAAGATCGCCCTGCTGGTCGGGACGGCGCTGCTGCTGGCCGGTTTCGCGGCGCTGCTCGGCCTGGCGGCGGCCCGACGGCTGGTGGCCGGCCTGGCCGGCATCGCCGCGTTCGCCGTGCTCGGTGTCGTCGCCGCGCTGACCCGGGCCGGCGCGGACGCGTTCGACGCGCTGCCCGCCCTGGTCGGCGGCGCGTTCGGCGGGCTCACGCTCTGGGCCTTCGTGGCCGGCCCGCTGCGACCGGACCGCGGCCCGGCGGCCACCCTGCCGCAGTCTCCGGTGGCCGCCGCGCTCGCGCGTGAGGAGGACGACCCGGGCGGTTGGGAGCCGCTGGAGCGCGGGGACCTGGAGTCGCGTCGCCGGTTCCTGCGCGGCGCCGGCCTGCTGACCGGTGCGGCGGCGGTGGCCGGGCTGGGTGGCCACTGGCTGGCCGGGCGGCGGGGCGTCTCGGCGGCCCGGCAGGCGGTGACGTTGCCCGCCCCGGCCGCGCCCGCCCCGCCGGTGCCGGCCGGCGCGGACCTGTCCCTGCCCCGGCTGGCCCCCTACGTCACGCCGAACCGGGAGTTCTACCGGATCGACACCGCCCTGGTGGTCCCGCAGGTGGATCCGGTCACCTGGAAGCTGCGCATCCACGGCCGGGTCCGTAACCCGATCGAGTTGAGCTTCGACGACCTGCTGGCCCGGCCGATGGTGGAGCGTTACGTGACGCTGGCCTGTGTCTCCAACGAGGTGGGCGGCGATCTGATCGGCAACGCCCGCTGGCTCGGGGTGCCGCTCAAGGAGCTGCTGGACGAGGCGGACCCGGAGGAGGGGGCGGACCAGGTGGTCGGCCGCGCGGTCGACGGCTGGACCTGCGGCACCCCCACGTCCGTGTTGCGCGATGGCCGGGACGCGCTGCTCGCGGTTGGGATGAACGGCGAGCCGCTGCCGATCGAGCACGGCTTCCCGGTCCGGATGGTGGTGCCCGGCCTCTACGGGTACGTCTCGGCGTGCAAGTGGCTGACCGAGCTGGAGCTGACCAGCTTCGCCGACTTCGACGCGTACTGGGTGCCGCGCGGCTGGTCCGCCCAGGGGCCGGTCAAGACGCAGTCCCGGATCGACACGCCCCGTGCCCGCAGCCGTCCGGCCGCCGGCCCGGTGACGGTCGCCGGGGTGGCGTGGGCGCAGCACCGGGGCGTCCGCCGCGTCGAGGTACGCGTCGACGACGGCCCCTGGCGGGAGGCGACGCTGGCCCCGGCCGTGTCGTCGGACACCTGGGTCCAGTGGTCGTGGCGCTGGGACGCCACCCCGGGCGAGCACCGCCTCCAGGTGCGCGCCACCGACGCGGCCGGCGAGACGCAGCCGGAGCAGCGCAGCCCGGTGGCCCCGGACGGCGCGACCGGCTGGCACACCGTCCCGGTGACCGTCGCCTGACCGCCGGCTGCTGGGGTCACCCGGTTCCACGGCATGGCGGACCGGCGGGTGGACCGGCGGGGTGGCCGGACCAACCCGGGGTGAAGGCCGTCGTCATGGCTGCCTACCAACTTGATGGCGCGAACGGTTCAGCGGTCGATGGTCGGCCGGTTGACCGGTGTGCTGCCCCGACCGGCCAGCCCTTACCGTCCGCCGCGCCGGCGAGCGCGACGAGGGCCCGGCGAGCGCGTCGAACCAGTGTGGCGGCGGCCGTTCCCGCGTGAGTTGTCGACGCGTTGAAGTTTGCAGGCGTCGGACAGCGCTGTCGGCCGTCGCGGCACGATCGGCGGCTACCGACCGGCGGCGCGGCGACCGGCGGCGCGGCGACCGGTTCGCGCGGCGACCGGTTCCGCGAGACGGGCGGTGCCGAGAAGCGGTGACGGTCCGGCACGCGTCGGCGCGAACGAAACGCCGCCGCGCCCCGAGGTGCGGGGCGCGGCGGCGGGAAGTGCGAGGGTCAGGCGACCTTGCGCTGGTCCGGAACGGCGGTCTTGTGCGGCCGGCCGAGGCGGGCCTCGAGGCGGGCGATGTCGACCCGGGCCTGCCGGCGGTCGGCCAGGTCCTCCCAGCCGAGGGCGAGCAGCCGCAGCCGCTCGGACTCGCTGAAGCCGCCCCAGACGCCGTACGGCTCGCGGACGGCGAGGGCGTGCGCGGCGCACTCGGCGCGCACCGGGCAGGCGCGGCAGACCGTCTTCGCGCCGGTCTCGCGGCGCATGCGGGACGAGCCGCGCTCGCCGTCCGGGTGGAAGAACTGGGCGCTGTCGCGGCCCCGGCACGCGCCGAGCCGCTGCCAGTCCCAGAGGTCGACGATGGGTCCAGGCAGCCTACGTACGTTCGACATCAGCACCCCTCCTCCCGCGCGGCACCGCGGAGAATGTTGTGGCCAGCTACCGGGCGGCGGTCCGCGCGGGATGCCGGTTCCGGATGAACCAGTCGGTACCCGAGCCGTCCCCGGCTCACACATCTGTGATCGAAAACCTCGGACAGTCGATGTCATATGCCCCATCTGTCGGAAAAGTTCGGATGATTGCTCGGAACCCCCTCCCGACCCCACCCGCACGTGGTCTGCTCTGAGTCGGAGAGGAGACCACAGTGCGTAGCGTTCTGATCTGCGTTCGGACCCCATTGGCGGCCCAGAATCTGACCTCCGCGGCGGCGCGGCTGGGGCTGTCCGGCGCCGTCCGGACGGCCGTCTCCGATCCCGAGGTGATGTTGCGGCTCGCCGAGCGTCCGGTCGACGTCGTGCTGGCCGACACCGCCCTGACCCGGCCGGACAGCGCCGGGTTCGTGCGGCGGGTGCTCGCCCGCGCGCCCCAGGCCGCGGTGCTGCTGCTCGGCGCCGAGGAGTCGGAGTCGGCGGCGGCCACCATCAGTGCCGGGGCGCGGGGTCTGATCCAGAACGCCGACCACGACCTGACCAGCGCGGTGGCGAAGGCGCTGCTGCTGCTCTCCGCCCCGGGACGGGCGAACCGGCACCGGGTGGCCGACACCGCCCGGGACGCGGCGGCGGTCGGCGGACCGACCCGGCCGGCGGCGCCGGGGCGTACCCCGGGTGGGCCGGGCTGGCCGGCGACGGACCCCGCGGGCCTGCCCACGATGGTGCCGGTCCAGCGTGGGGAGGACGCCAACGACCCGGCGGCGGAGGGGGCGGAGACGCCCCCGCCGGGCCCCGGCCAGCGCCCGGCGCGGACCCCGCGCAGCGCGATCGGGCTCACCGAGCGCGAGCTTCAGGTGCTGCTCGGCATGGCGGAGGGCAAGAGCAACGCGGAGATCGGGCGGGAGTTGTTCGTCTCCGAGGACACCGTCAAGACGCACGCCCGGCGGCTGTTCCGCAAGCTCGGCGCGCGGGACCGGGCGCACGCCGTGGCCGCCGGTTTCCGGGCCGGCCTGGTCGCCTGAGCCCGGCCGGGTTCACTCCGACGCGGCGTCGTCCGTGCCCTCGGTGAGCGTGTCGTGCACGCCGTCCGCGTAGCCGCGGGCGTAGTCCCAGCTCACGTAGTGGTCGGGGTCGGGGTCGTAGGCCGGCTCGTGCACCCGGGGCCGCCCCGAGTTCAGCAGGTGGCGCAGGTTGCCCCGGAGCAGGTCCCAGTCGAAGTAGTGCGGCTCGCGGCAGTCCTCGCACTCGATCACCAGGCCACGCACCCCGATCGGCTGGAGCAGGGCCTGGTAGATCTCCAGATCGGCCAGATCCTCCAGCACGTCCTGGCGCTCGACCTCGGTCAGCGGGTCGAGCGCGTCCTCCTCGCCGGAGTCGTGCAGGCCGGCAGCCGGATCGGCCGGGTCGCCGTTGAACGGGTCGATGGGCTCGTCGTGCACCCCCTCACCGTAGACCCCGCGCCGCCGGAAAGCCCGCCCCCCGCCCCGCTGTGGCCCGGCCTACCCCGGGCCCGCCGCTGCCCGGGGCGGACCGGGCCAATGGGTACGATGAGGCGACGCGCCGTCACACCGGTGCGCGCCGGCGTCCGCGCGCGCCGCCTCGCTGCAGCCCGTTCGACCAGCTCAGGGGAGCAATCGTGGAGAATTCGCCCAGCACCGAGAACCCGGCCGGCCCCGACGGCGGCGAGTTGGGCGGTCATCTGCCCGAGTTGCCGGCCGGTTCCGCCCGGGTGGTGCCGCTCGGGCTGACCTTCGACGACGTGCTCCTCCAGCCGGGCGAGTCGGACGTGGTGCCCAGCCGGGTGAACACCCGGACCCGGCTCACCCGCAACATCGAGCTGACCGTGCCGCTGCTCTCCAGCGCGATGGACACCGTCACCGAGGGCCGGATGGCGATCGCCATGGCCCGGCAGGGCGGCATCGGCGTGCTGCACCGCAACCTCTCCGTCGAGGACCAGGCGCTCCAGGTCGACCTGGTCAAGCGCTCCGAGTCCGGCATGATCACCAACCCGGTGACCGCCAGCCCGGACGACACGCTCCGCGACGTCGACGCGCTCTGCGGCCGTTACCGCATCTCCGGGGTGCCGGTGGTCGACGGGCAGGGCCAGCTCGTCGGCATCGTGACCAACCGCGACATGCGCTTCGTCTCCGACCCGGCCACGCCGGTCCGCGACATCATGACCCGCACCCCGCTGATCACCGCGCCGGTCGGCGTGAGCAAGGACGACGCGCTCGACCTGCTGCGCCGCCACAAGGTGGAGAAGCTGCCGATCGTGGACGGCACCGGCGCGTTGCGGGGCCTGATCACGGTCAAGGACTTCACCAAGAGCGAGCAGTACCCGAACGCCACCAAGGACGAGGCGGGCCGCCTCCGGGTCGCCGCCGCGGTCGGCGTGGGCGAGGACGGCTACAAGCGGGCCCGCGCGCTCGTCGACGCCGGCGTCGACGTGGTCATCGTGGACACCGCGCACGGCCACCAGCGGGCCGTGCTGGAGATGGTCGCCCGGCTCAAGCGGGACGTGACCATCGACATCGTGGGCGGCAACATCGCCACGTACGCGGGCGCGAAGGCGCTCGTCGAGGCCGGCGCCGACGGCGTCAAGGTGGGCGTGGGGCCCGGCGCCATCTGCACCACCCGGATCGTGGCCGGGGTGGGCGTGCCGCAGGTCACCGCGATCATGGAGGCGGCCCGGGCCGCCCGGCCGGCCGGCGTGCCGGTGATCGGCGACGGCGGCATCCAGTATTCCGGCGACATCGCCAAGGCGCTGGTGGCCGGCGCCGACACGGTGATGCTCGGCAGCCTGCTGGCCGGCTGCGAGGAGAGCCCCGGTGAGCTGATCTTCATCAACGGCAAGCAGTACAAGGCGTACCGGGGGATGGGCTCGCTCGGCGCGATGCAGTCGCGCGGTCAGGGCAAGTCGTACTCCAAGGACCGCTACTTCCAGCAGGACGTGATGGCCGAGGACAAGCTGGTCCCCGAGGGCGTCGAGGGCCAGGTGCCCTACCGCGGCCCGCTCGCCCAGGTCGCCCACCAGCTCACCGGCGGCCTGCGCGCCGCGATGGGCTACGTGGGCGCCGAGAGCATCCCGGAGCTGCACCGACGTGGCCAGCTCATCCGGATCACCGCGGCGGGGCTGAAGGAGAGCCACCCGCACGACATCCAGATGACCGTCGAGGCACCCAACTACCACTCCCGCTGACCTCTCCCTCCACCCCCGAACACACCTGGAGTCCCCATGCGTGACGTGGTCGAGATCGGGCTGGGCAAGACCGCGCAGCGCGGTTACCACCTGGACGACATCGCCATCGTGCCGAGCCGCCGAACCCGGGACGTCGACGACGTCTCCACCGCGTGGCAGCTCGACGCCTACCCGTTCGGCATCCCCTGCGTCGCGCACCCCTCGGACGCGACCATGAGCCCGGCCTCCGCGGTGCGCCTCGGTGAGCTGGGCGGCCTCGGTGTGCTCAACGTCGAGGGCCTCTGGACCCGCTACGAGAACCCGGCCAAGATCCTGGAGGAACTGGCCGGCCTCGGCGAGGACGCCCGGGCCACCAAGCGGCTCCAGGAGGTCTACGCCGAGCCGATCCGCCCCGACCTGATCGCCGAGCGGGTCCGCGAGCTGCGCGAGGGCGGCGGCACGGTGGCCGTCCGGGTCTCGCCGCAGCACACCCTGGCGCTGGCCCCGGTGATCCTGGACGCCGGCGTGGACATCCTGGTCATCCAGGGCACCCTGGTCTCCGCCGAGCACGTCTCCACCACCGACGAGCCGCTGAACCTCAAGGAGTTCATCGCCGACCTCGACCTGCCGGTCATCGTCGGTGGCTGCACCGACTACAAGACCGCGCTGCACCTGATGCGTACCGGCGCGGCCGGCGTGATCGTGGGCATCGGCGGCGACGACTGGTCGACCACCGAGTCGGTGCTCGGCATCCGGGTGCCGATGGCCACCGCGATCGCCGACGCCGCCGCGGCCCGCCGTGACTACCTGGACGAGACCGGCGGCCGGTACGTCCACCTGATCGCCGACGGCGACATGCAGACCTCCGGCGACATCGCCAAGGCGCTCGGCTGCGGCGCGGACGCGGTGATGCTCGGCGAGCCGCTCTCGCTCTGCGAGGAGGCCCCGGCCGGCGGCGCCTGGTGGCACTCCGCGGCCAGTCACCCGTCGCTGCCCCGGGGCGCGTTCGAGGTGGCCGGCGAGCCGATCGGCTCGATGGAGCGGCTGCTGTTCGGCCCGGCCGACGAGCCGGACGGGCAGCTCAACCTCTTCGGCGGCCTGCGCCGCGCGATGGCCAAGTGCGGCTACCGCGACCTCAAGGAGTTCCAGAAGGTCGGCCTGGTCCTGGACCGCTGAGCAGGCATTCGAAAGGGATCGGGACGATGACGCGGCGCCGCGGACGACGAGGGCTCGGGCTGCTGGCCTGCGGGACGCTGCTGCTGGCCGGCTGCGGACCGGCCGAACCCGACCGGGGCGCCGCGACGACCGCGCCCGGTCCCACGGCCGCCCGGAGCTTCGCGCCCGGCGCGGCCGGCGTCGGCGACAGCTACTTCCCGAGCTACGGCAACGGCGGCTACGACGTCGCGAACTACACCATCAAGGTGCGCTACGACCCGGAGACGGACAAGCTCACCGGCACCACCACGGTGCGGGCCACCGCGACCGCCGACCTGTCCGCGTTCAACCTGGACCTGGCCGGGCTGACCGTCCGCTCGGTCACCGTGGACGGCGCCGCCGCCCGGCACGCCCGCACCGACGACGAACTGGTCGTCACGCCGGCCACCGGGCTCACCACCGGCAACGGCTTCGTCACCGAGATCCGGTACGACGGCAAGCCGACGCCGCTGCGTACCGAGGCGCTCGGCGAGGGCGGTTGGCTGCACACCGCCGACGGGGCGATCGCGCTCGGCCAGCCGGAGTCGGCGAGCACCTGGTTCCCGGTCAACGACCACCCGTCGGACAAGGCCACCTACGACGTCGACATCACCGTGCCGAAGGGGCTGACGGCGGTCGGCAACGGCGTGCCGAAGGGGAGGTCGACGGCCGGCGACTGGACCACCTGGCGCTGGTCGGAGACCTCGCCGATGGCCAGTTACCTGACCACCGTGGCGATCGGGAAGTTCCGGGTCACCACCGCCGAGCACAAGGGCCGGCCGGTCTTCAGCGCGGTCACCACGCAGTTGCCCGAGGGCGCGCCGGACCGCTCGATCGCCCGTACCGTCGAGGTCGCCGACTACCTGGAGAGCCTGTTCGGGCCGTACCCGTTCGACGCGTACGGGGGTGTGGTGGTCGCCGACTCCCGGATCCGGTACGCGCTGGAGACGCAGAGCCGGCCGGTCTACTCGGCCGGCTTCTTCCGGCAGGGCGACAACACCGAGGTCGTGGCGCACGAACTGGCCCACCAGTGGTACGGCGACAGCGTCTCCATCCAGCGCTGGCAGGACATCTGGCTCAACGAGGGGCTGGCCACGTACGCCGAGTGGCTCTGGGCCGAGCACAGCGGGTCCTCGACCGTGCAGCGCACGTTCGAGCAGAAGTACGCGGGCGCCTCCGCCCAGGTGTGGCGGACGCCGCCGGGCCGGCCGGGGGTGGAGAACCTGTTCGGCGGCTCGGTCTACGACCGCGGTGCGATGACCGTGCACGCGCTGCGGATCGCGGTGGGCGACACCAAGTTCTTCAGTATCCTGCGGACCTGGGCGGCCGAGCGGAAGAACGGCAACGCCACCACCGCGGACTTCGTGGCGCTGGCGGAGCGGGTGGCCGGGAAGCAGCTCGACAAGGTCTTCGACGCGTGGCTGTTCGGCACCGAGCGCCCGCCGCTGCCGAAATCCAGGTGAGGCGCGTCAGGTCCGGACGCGCAGCGACGGGTGGGCGGCCAGGAACGCGTCGGCCTTGCCGCCGCGCAACGCGGTGAGGAAGTCGCGGCCCAGCGGCTGGAGCTGCTCGCCGCGGTACGCGCCGCCGCTGCCCACCCCGGTGCCGGGGAGCCCGACCAGCGTGATCCGGTCCGTCGGCATCCCGCCCAGCGCGTACGCGAAGTCGACCAGCTTCCGGCCGCCGCCGACGTACACCACGGTTTTGCCGAGCGCGGCGACGACCTGCTCGACCCGCTGCGGGTCGCGGGCCGTGCCCTGGTCGAGGAGCTTGCCGGCGAGCGCGCGGAGCAGTTGCTGCTGGTGCCGCTGCCGGGTGTAGTCGCCGCCGGCGGTGTAGCGCTGCCGCGCGTAGTCGAGCGCCTGCCAGCCGACCAGGTGCCGCTGGCCCTTCTGGTAGACCATCTGCGGCCCGGTGTACCCGCCGCCGCCCAGCGGGCGCATCGTCCCGTCCGGCCGGCGGTGCCGGGAGGCGACCTTCTGGTCGACGTAGAGGTCGACGCCCCCGAGCGTGTCCACCAGCTTGTCGAAGCCGCCGAACGTGATCACCGCGCCGGCGTCGATGCGCAGCCCGGTGTAGCGGGCGACCGTGGCCCGCAGCAGGTCGTACCCCTGGGCGGTGCTGGGGTGGGCCTTGTCGCCGGGCACCCGGCTGCCGTAGCTCATCGCGTGGGTGAGCTTGGTCCTCCCGCCCGGGTAGCGGGCCTTCGGGTAGGCGGGGATGTCGACGACCAGGTCGCGGGGGAGTGAGAACAGGTACGCCCGGTCCAGCCCGGCGGGCACGTGCAGCACCAGCACGGCGTCGGCGTGCGGCTCCCAGCCGGGGATGCTGACCCGGGTGTCCACGCCGACGAGCATCAGGTTGAGCGGGCCGGTCAGGTCGGCGCCGGGCGGCGGGGTCGGGCTGCCGGTGGTCGGCGCCGGCGTGGGCGCGTCGGGCGGTGAGGTGGCCGGCGCGGCGGCCGGGGTCGGCGTGTGGTGCCCGGTCAGTCGGGTGGCCGCCACCGCCCCGCCGGCGACCAGCAGTGCCGCCACCAGGGCGGCCAGGCCCAGCAGGCGTCGTCTCGTCACGGTTGTTTCCTCTCCCCGTGTGTTCGACGCGTCCGGGGGCGCCGACGGTTGCACCGGCGGCCGGAAGCGCTCTGCATGATCTGCGAAAAACGCGTGCTGGCGCCATAGCTACCCGTCGGTAATGATGCGTGCATGCGCTACGACGTGGTCGTCATCGGTTCGGGTTTCGGCGGCAGCGTCACCGCGCTGCGGCTGGCCGAGAAGGGCTACTCGGTGGGCGTCCTGGAGGCCGGCCGCCGCTTCGCCGACGAGGAGTTCCCGCGTACGTCCTGGCAGGCGCGACGGTTCCTGTGGGCGCCGCGACTCGGCTGCTTCGGGCTGCAGCGGATCACGCTGCTCCGCTCCGCCGACCGGAAGGCCGGCGGCGGCGTGCTGGTGCTCTCCGGCGCCGGGGTGGGCGGCGGCTCGCTGGTCTACGCGAACACGCTCTACGAGCCGCTGGACGCGTTCTACGCCGACCCGCAGTGGCGGGACATCACCGACTGGCGCGACGAGTTGGCCCGCCACTACGACCAGGCGAAGCGGATGCTCGGCGTGACCACGTACCCGATCGACACCGGCGCGGACCGGGCCATGCGGGCGGTGGCCGAGCGGATGGGCGTGGCGCACACGTTCCACCCGACGCCGGTCGGCGTGCACATCGGCCGCCCGGGCCAGCGGGTGCCCGACCCGTACTTCGGCGGGGTGGGGCCGGACCGCACCGGGTGCAGCCACTGCGGGTCGTGCATGACCGGCTGCCGGCACGGCGCGAAGAACACGCTTGTCAAGAACTACCTCTGGCTGGCCGAGCGGCTCGGCGTGCAGGTCCACCCGCTGACCACGGTGACCGCGGTACGCCCCGACCCGGCCGGCGGCTACGTGGTGCACACCGCGCGCACCGGAGCCTGGCTGCGCAAGCGCCGCGCGGTGATCCACGCCGACCAGGTGGTCTTCGCGGCCGGCGCGCTCGGCACCCAGCGGTTGCTGCACGAGATGAAGGCGACCGGCGCGCTGCCGGCGCTCTCGCCCCGGCTGGGCGAGCTGACCCGGACCAACTCGGAGGCGATCCTCGGCGCCTCGGTGGGTTCGGGCGCGGCCCGGCGGCGCGGTCTGGACTTCTCGGCGGGGGTGGCGATCACCAGTTCGTTCCACCCCGATCCGCAGACCCACATCGAGCCGGTCCGTTACGGCAAGGGCTCCAACGCGATGGGGCTGCTCCAGTCGTTGCTCGTCGACGGCGGGCCGCACCGGGTCCGGCGGTGGCTGGGCAGCATCGTCCGGCAGCCGGGGCTGGCGGCCCGGATGCTGTCCGTCCGTGGCTGGTCCGAGCGCACCGTGATCGCGCTTGTCATGCAGTCGGTCGACAACTCGCTGACCACCCGCTGGCGGGGCCGCCGGCTGGTCAGCGGGCCGGGTCACGGCGCGGCCAACCCGACCTGGATCCCGGCCGGCAACGAGGCGGTCCGGCTGCTCGCCGAGGAGATCGACGGCACCCCGGGCGGCGCGGTGACCGAGCCGTTCAACATCCCGATGACCGCGCACATCCTCGGCGGCGCGGTGATCGGCGCCACCCCGGCCGACGGCGTCGTCGACCCCTGGCACCGGGTGTACGGCCATCCGGGGCTGCACGTGGTGGACGGCGCGGCGGTCTCGGCGAACCTGGGCGTCAACCCGTCGCTGACGATCACCGCGCAGGCGGAGCGGGCGATGTCGTTCTGGCCCAACAAGGGCGACCCCGACCCCCGTCCCGCACCCGGCTCCCCGTACACCCGCGTGCCCCCCGTCCCCCCGCGCCGGCCGGCGGTCCCCCCGCACGCCCCCGCCGCGTTGCGGTGAAAGGAGGGGCCCCTTCCTAACGCCTCCGGTAGAGGCAGGGGCCCCTGTTGACACATTCGAGGCGCGACACCGCCGGGGCGCGTCCGGCGGCCCGGTGACTGTCGGTAGGCTTTGCGCACATGAGCACGCCTCGCCCCGTCCTCGTGGTGGACTTCGGAGCCCAGTACGCCCAGCTCATCGCGCGCCGCGTCCGCGAGGCGAAGGTCTACTCGGAGATCGTCCCGCATTCCATGCCGGTGTCCGAGATGCTGGCGAAGAACCCGGCCGCGATCATCCTGTCCGGCGGCCCGTCCAGCGTCTACGCCCCGGGCGCCCCGCAGATCGACGCCGGGATGTTCGACACCGACGTGCCGGTCTTCGGCATCTGCTACGGCTTCCAGGCGATGGCCCAGGCGCTCGGCGGCACGGTCTCGCGCACCGGCAACCGGGAGTACGGCGGCACCCCGCTGCGCCCGCGCCTGACCGAGCCCGGTGTGCTGCTCCGCGACCTGCCGGCCGACCTGCCGGTGTGGATGAGCCACGGCGACTGCGTGACCGAGGCGCCGGCCGGCTTCACGGTGACCGCCGAGTCGGCGGGGGCCCCGGTGGCCGCGTTCGAGGACCTGGCCGGTCGCCGGGCCGGCGTGCAGTTCCACCCCGAGGTGGGGCACACCGCGCACGGTCAGGAGATGCTGACCCGCTTCCTGTACGACATCGCCGGCGTGGCCCCGACCTGGACGCCGGAGAACATCATCGACGAGCAGGTCGCCCGCATCCGCGAGCAGGTCGGTGACAAGGAGGTCATCTGCGGCCTGTCCGGCGGCGTCGACTCGGCGGTCGCGGCGGCGCTCGTGCACCGGGCCGTGGGCGACCAGCTCACCTGCGTCTTCGTCGACCACGGGCTGCTGCGGGCCGGCGAGGCCGAGCAGGTGGAGAAGGACTACGTGGCGGCGACCGGGATCAGGCTCAAGGTGGTCGACGCGCGGGAGCGGTTCCTCGGCGCGCTCGCCGGGGTGACCGATCCGGAACAGAAGCGGAAGATCATCGGCCGCGAGTTCATCCGGGTCTTCGAGGCCGCCGCCCGGGAGATCGCCGCCCACGGCGACGTGGAGTTCCTCGTGCAGGGCACGCTCTACCCGGACGTGGTGGAGTCCGGCGGCGGCACCGGCACCGCCAACATCAAGAGCCACCACAACGTCGGCGGCCTGCCCGAGGACCTGAAGTTCTCCCTGGTCGAGCCGCTGCGCACGCTGTTCAAGGACGAGGTCCGCACGATCGGCCTGGAGCTGGGCCTGCCCGAGGCGATGGTCTGGCGGCACCCGTTCCCCGGCCCGGGCCTGGCCATCCGGATCATCGGCGCGGTCGACGAGGAGCGCCTCGCCGTGCTCCGCAAGGCCGACCTGATCGCCCGGCAGGAGCTGACCGCCGCCGGCCTGGACCGGGGCGTCTGGCAGTTCCCGGTGGTGCTGCTGGCCGACGTGCGCAGCGTCGGCGTGCAGGGCGACGGGCGCACCTACGGGCATCCGGTGGTGCTTCGCCCGGTCTCCAGCGAGGACGCGATGACCGCCGACTGGTCCCGGCTGCCCTACGAGGTGGTGGCCCGGATCTCCACCCGGATCACCAACGAGGTCGCCGAGGTCAACCGCGTGGTGCTGGACGTGACAAGCAAGCCGCCGGGCACCATCGAGTGGGAGTGACGCCGGGTCAGGCGGCGGGCGGCGGCCCGGCCTGCGAGCCCGGCCCGGCCTGCGAGCCCGGCCCGGCCGGCGGGACCGGCGGCCAGCCGGGCGCGGTGCCCGGGGGGTGCGGCCAGGCGGGCGCGCCGGCCGGCTCCTCCGGCATCAGGAACCACATGATCGGGTACGCGAGCGCGGCCAGCCCGCCGGTGAGCACGGTGGCGACCGCGAAGGCCACCCGGACCAGCGTGGGGTCGACGGCGAAGTAGCGGCCGAGGCCGCTGGCCACACCGGCGACCATGCGGTCGCTCACCGGCCGGCGGAGCTGCTTGTACGGGGGCTGGAAGGGGTTCGTGGAGGTCATGTGTCCACGGTTGCGCGGCGGACGGCGGGCGACCTCGGTGACCGCCCGGACACTTACCCTGACCTGTCCCTGAGGCGCCAGCAGAGAGTCAGGAATCTGACTCTTTTCGATGGAGGTAACGGCCGCCGGGGAGAATTTGCTCCCGTGACCACCTCGCTGGAGCCGCTGCGCAGGATCGCGGCATACGCAGTTTGTGCTGATTCGAACGGCCGAGTGTTGCTGGTCCGCGCATCGGAGCGCTCCGGCACCCCCGGCACCTGGTCGCTCCCCGGAGGGGCGGTCGACCACGGTGAGGACCCCAAGCACACAGTCGTCCGGGAGACCGCGGCCGAGACCGGGCTCTCCGTCGCCGTCGCCGGCCTCCAGGACGTGCTGGCCGACATGCGGGCGTTGCCCGAGCGGCACATCACGATCCACACCGACCGCCTGCTCTACACCGTGTCGGTGCGGGGCGGGACGCTCACCGAGCGGGTCGACCGCCCCACCGACCTGGCCCGCTGGTTCACCCTCGACGAGGCCCGCGGGCTGCCGCTGCGGTCGTTCACCGCGCGTGCCCTGGGGCTGCCCACCTCCTCGCACGACGTGGTGCCGGAGGAGGTCCCCGAGTTCCCCTCGTTCTACGCCGTCCCCGGCCCGGACGGGCTGCACCGGGCGCAGCGCTTCGCCGCGTACGCGGTGGTGACCGACCCGGAGGAGCGGGTGCTGCTGACCCGCGTCTCCGACGGCTATCCGGGCGCCGGCTGCTGGCATCTGCCCGGCGGCGGCACCGACTACGGCGAGCAGCCCGCCGCGGCGCTGATCCGGGAGTTGGTCGAGGAGACCGGGCAGACCGGCCGCCTCGTCGAGCTGCTCGGAGTGGCCAGCCACCGGGACGCCGCCTCGCTCGGCCCGGAGGGCTACCCGATCGACTGGCACGGCGTCCGCGCCTTCTACCGGGTGGTCGTGGACCAGCCCGCCCCGCCCACCGTGGCGGACGTCGGCGGCTCCACGTGCGAGGCCCGCTGGTTCCGGCGCGAGGAACTCGGCGCTCTCCCCACCGACCGCCTCACCGAGGTCACCGCCGAGGCCGTCCAGGCCGCCCACCTCATCTGACCCCACCCCGCCCACCGCCCTCCCGCGTCGATGATCATGAGGTTGCCGGGACGAAATGTCCGTCCCGGGGCCGCTAACCTCATGATCGACGCTGGAACGGGTCGGGGAGGGTGCGGGGTGGAGCGGTGGCGGCGGGTGGGGGCCTACGGGGTTCTCCGGGACGCGGCGGGGCGGGTGCTGCTCGCGCGGGGTGCGGCCGGGGGCCCGTACCCGGGGGTGTGGCAGTTGCCCGGCGGTGCGGTCGCGCACGCCGAGCACCCGGCCGACGCCGTGGTGCGCGGGTTCGCCGCGGAGACCGGGCTGACCGTGGCGGTCGGCACGGTCCGCGCTGCGGTCGCCGACGTGGCCCTCTCCCAGGCCGACGCGGTGGCGGTGCACACCGACCGGCTGGTCTTCGAGGTCGAGGCCCGGGGCGGACGGCCGCGGCCCGAGCCGGCCGGCGGCAGCGACGAGCTGGGCTGGTTCACCCCGGACGAGGCCGCCGGCCGGCTGCTGATGCCGTTCACCGCCGAACTGCTCGGCCTGCCCGTGTCGCCGCTGCCGGCCGACCTGCCCCGGGCGCTGCCGGCCGCGCCGGCCACCGACCGCCGGCAGCGTTTCGCCGCGTACGGGCTGGTCACCGACCCGGACGACCGGGTGCTGCTCACCATGATCGCCCCCGGCTATCCGGGCGCCGGCAAATGGCACCTGCCCGGCGGCGGCACCGACCACGGCGAGCAGCCGGCCGCCGGGCTGCTCCGCGAGCTGGTCGAGGAGGCCGGGCAACTGGGCCGCGTGGTCGAGTTGCTGGCGGTGGACAACCTGCACACGCCCGCCGCGCTCGGCCCGGAGGGCCGCCCGCTGGACTGGCACGGCATCCGGGTGATCTACCGGGTCCGGGTGGACGCGCCGACCGAGGCGGTGGTGACCGAACTGGCCGGCGGTTCCACCGCCCGGGCCGCCTGGTTCACCCGACCGCAGGTGGCCGGTCTGTCGATGACCGAGGTGGCGGTCCGGGCCACCCGGCGCGGAGTGAGCTGAACCGCTCACCGAGCCGCCCTGGGCCACCTCCGGTACAGTCAGGAAGAGGGATGACGGAGAGAAAAGGGCGTTGCGGCCCGAGATGGGAATAACTGAGCGGTTAGTGCGGTTGAGGCAGATATAAGTACCGCCGGCAGCTATCGCCAAGCCCCCGTCCCCTGTGCAATGGTGTACTCCGCAAATGGGCTGCCGGGCCCGAAAGGTCCGGCACGAGACAGCCGGACACCCGCCCCGACGTGGGCGGCCAGCCGATCCGGTGATGGAGGAAACGTGCCGAGAGCCCCATGGCGCCGGCGTCGTACTACTGACAGTCCGCGCCCCGCAGGGCGTCGCTGGGCGGGCCGGTTGCGCCGCAGCAGCACGTTCGCCCGCCAGGTGCTGTTGGTCCGGGTGGGCCGCCGGGACGGCCTGGCCGGCCCCGGGACCGACCTGGTCACCCGCGACCGCCGCTACGCCGACCGCCAGCGTCTCCGCTACGGCCGGTTCGACGCCGACGTCGAAGCGGTACGCCCGATCAGCCCGGCGCTCGTCCCGGCCGCGCCGGTCGACGAGTCCCCGGCCATGTCGATCCCGCTGCTGCCCGGCGAGCGCACCGCCGCCCGGCGCGCCAAGTTCGCGCTGGTCAACGCGTGCACCCTGAGCAGCCTCATGCTCGGCATGCTGGCCATCTTCCTGGCCATGCAGGGCGAGGTGCGGCTCGCCGCGGTCTGCCTGATCGCGTGTGTCGCGTTCGACGGCCTCGACGGCGCCCTGGCCCGCAAGCTCGGCGTGGCCAGCCCGTTCGGCGCGCAGATGGACTCGCTTGCCGACATGTGCTCGTTCGGCCTCGCCGCGCCGGTGGTGGTCTACGCCTCACTGGCCGGCTCGGTGCCGCCGGCCGCCGCCGCGGTCGCCTGCGCCCTGGTCGCGGCGTGCGCGGCCATCCGGCTCGCCCGGTTCAACGTCTCGCCGAAGGACGGCCGGTTCTTCTGCGGCGTGCCGACCACGATGGCGGCGATGGTGCTCGCCCTGACCGTGGCGATCGGCGTGCCGGTCCCCGGCCTGGTCATGGTCGCCGGCGTGGCGCTGCTCGCCTTCGCGATGGTGTCCAGCTTCCCCTACGCCAAGCTCGCCCGGCTGCTGAAGCTGCCGCCGTGGCTCTGGGTGGCCCCGGTGGTCGGCGCGCTCGTCGACATCCGGCTCACCTTCGCCCTCGTGGTGGTGGGTTACCTGGCCAGCGGCCCGCTGCTCTGGCTGCACCAGCGCCGCGCCGCCTGACACGCGTCACCTAACGCCGAAAGGGGCGCCGCTCGCGAGAGCGGCGCCCCTTTTCGTACGTCGCGGGCGGGTCAGCGCCAGCGGGCGATGACCGTCGACCCGCCGATCACCTTGTCGCCGGGGCCGACCAGCGGGTCCGCGGCGTCGACCGGCAGGTAGACGTCGGTGCGTGAGCCGAACCGGATCAGACCGAAGCGCTCGCCCTTCGCCAGCAGCGAGCCGACCGGTGCCCGCTGCACGATACGGCGCGCGATCAGGCCGGTGCGCTGCGCCACGATCACCGTGCCGTGGTCGGTGTCCAACACCGTGTACGCCGCCACGTTGTGCTCGGCGTCCGGCTTCATGGCGTTGACGAACCCGCCGTCGGCGACGAAGTAGTCGACCACCTTGCCGGCCACCGGAGCCCGGTTGACGTGCACGTCCAGCACCGACAGGAAGACCGCGACCCGCAGCCACTCGCCGTCGCCGAAGCGCTCGTCGGTGAGCCGTTGCACGGACAGGACCTGGCCGTCCGCGGAGGCGACCACGGCCGACGGGTCCTCCGGGACGTCCCGCTGCGGGTCCCGGAAGAACGCGGCCACCGGCGCCGCGGCCAACGCCGGCACCAGCCAGAGCTTGGACTTCGGCCGGGCGGCCCGGGCCAGGGCGGCCAGGCCGAGCGTGATGCCGGCGGCGGCCACCCCGTTGGAGTCGATGTGCATCTGCCGGGTCACCGGCACGCTCGACGGCCGGTACGCCGGCGACAGCGAGGCCGCCAGCGCGGCCGGCGCCGGGGTGAGGCGCAGGTGG
This sequence comes from Micromonospora sp. NPDC049240, assembly GCF_040647835.1. Classification (NCBI taxonomy): domain Bacteria; kingdom Bacillati; phylum Actinomycetota; class Actinomycetes; order Micromonosporales; family Micromonosporaceae; genus Micromonospora; species Micromonospora sp. NPDC049240. The sequence goes on along the minus strand of NZ_JBEZCX010000004.1, from coordinate 79,975 downwards.
TGCACGCGGACCGGCGGGGAGTTGCGCAGCACCACGTCGGTGCGGACACCGTGCAGCACGCCCTGCCGCTCCAGCTCGGGGCCGGCGCCCTCGGTGCGGAACAGCGGCGCGGCGACGCTGAGCACCGCGCCGTCGGCCAGGTACTTGGACAGGCCGTCCACCGCGGCACGGGCCTCCTCGGCGGTGCCGGTGAACGGCTCGGCGACGAACACCACCGCGGCGGCCTCCGCCTCGGTGAGCGTGTCGACCACGCGTACCCGGTCGGCGACCCAGCGGCCCTGGGCCGTCACGTGCTCGCGGAGCGCCGTCGCCGCGGCGCCCTCCGCCGGCACCACGACCAGCCGGTCGCCCGGGAGCAGCGCCTCGATCGCCGCGGCCAGCACCGCGGACTCCGGGGTCGCGCCGACCAGCAGTCCGGTCTTCGGGTCGTTACGCCGGGCGAACTCGCTGACGAGCGTGCGGGCGGCGCGCTCGCCGAGGCGGACCGCACCGGACGGACCGGTGACACGCACGGCGGGGGACTGGGTCATGTCGGACGAGCTCCTGACGCGGTAGGGACGGACGGGGGCCGCTGCGGCGACGCGACCGGCCGGCCGGCCGGCCGGCCGGGGCGGAACGGGAGCGTCGGGCGTGGTCGGGGCGGCCCGGACCGGACGGCGGAGGGGAGGTCTCCCTCGACCCAGCATAGGCCGCGCCCGCGGGCCGCCGCACCGGCGCGGTCAGGCCGGCGGCTCCCCGGGGGTACGCCGTCCGGCCGGTGGCGCGACGGCCCCCGGGTCGACCGCGGGCAGCTCGCGGGTGGCCGGCCCGGACCGGTTCTCCGGTTCGGCGGTGGTCGGTTCCCCGGTCGCCGGTCCGGCCGCTGACCGGCCCGGCCCGTGTTCGGCCGGCAGGTCCTCCCGGGCCGGCGCCGGCACCTCGGTCACCGCGTCGGTGGCCCACTCGTCGGCCCGCTCGGCAGCCGGGCCGTCGCCGGCCGGGGTGCCGTCCCGGTACGGCGCGGCCACCGTCGTCTCCGCCCCGCCCGGCTGCCCGTACCGGTCGGGCTGAGCCGGTGCCGCCGGCCGGTCCGGGCCGCGGACCGAGCGCAGCGCGCCGACCAGGCCGAGCAACCCGATCACGACCAGCCCGCCGGCCAGGAACCAGCCCACCGGGGGCACGTCCAGCCCGAGGATCCGGGCCAGCAGCCACCAGAGGGCGAGCCCGAGGAAGACAAGTCCGAAGGCGAACGACACGATGTCCGTACGGTGGGCCTTCACCGGGTCACCTCCAGATTGCCGGCGTTCACGTGGACGTAGAGACGCAGCTTGCCCCCGCCGGGGCCGTCCGCGCCGGCGTCGGTGCTCTCCCAGCGGCGACCGCTGAGCCCGCCGGTGTGCCGGCCGAAGACGGTGGCGTCACCGGCGTTCACGTCGGCCACCGTGGTCACGTCCACGTTCGCCGGCACGACCACCGTCGCGTTGCCGAGGTTCACGTCCACGGTCACCTGGATGTCCTGCTTGTCGAAGTCGATGGCCCGCAGGTCGAGCACCGCGTCACCGAGGTTGTTCTCGTACCGGTCGGCCAGGTCGCGGCGGTCGGTCGGGGCCCAGGTGACGTTGCCGTCGATGCCGCGCACCCGGTCGTAGGACTCGGCGACGGTGGCGACGCCGAGCGCCGCCGCCGTCACCAGACCGAGAGCGATCAGCCAGCGGGCGCGGCCGAACCAGGTGCCCACGAGCAGCCCCAGGCCGATGGTGGCCAGCGCCGCGGCGAAGTAGCCGGCCGCGCCGACCGGGAACACGCCGAGCAGGTCGAGCATCGCCACCAGGCCCAGCGCCAGGAAGATCAGCGAGAACGTGATCGCACCGAGCGGGGAGCGTTCCTTCGGCCGCTTCGGCGGGCGGGGCGGTCGGACCGGCGCCGGGGCGGGGGGCGACCCGGCGTACGGGCCGTGCGGGGCGAACGGCGGACGGTAGCCGCCCGGCGGCAGCGGCGCGCCCATCGGGGCGGGCGGGGGCACGGCGGTCGGCCCGCCGAGCGGCGCGCCGGTGGTCGGTGCGGCGGGCCAGCTCGGGGCCGCGCCGGTGCCGGTGTCACCGGCCGGTGACGTCACCGTGGGCAACGTGGCGGTCACCGGCTCGGACCGGACCGGTCGGGTGCCGGCCGCGGCGGGCCAACCCGGGGCGGGCAGCGGCGCGGTCGGGTAGCCGGCCCCGGCCCCGGTGGCCGGTGCGGGCGGGTATCCGGGTCGGGCGTGACCGGGCGGCGTGGCCGGGTAGCCGGAGAACGGGGCAGCCGGGTAGCCGGGTTCGGCGTGGACGGGCGGGTAGCCGGGCTCGGCGTCCGCGTGCGGTGCGGCGGGGTGGCCCGGCTCGGTCCGGGCGGACGCGCTGACCGGGTCGCCGGCTGCGGGCCGGGCGGCCGGTGGGGAGCCGGCCCCGGGCGGGCCGGCCGGCCAACCCGGCGTGACCTCGACCGGTTCGTCGGTCCGGGACGCGGCGCCGGCTCCGGCCGGCGGCGCGTACCCGGCGGGTCCGGCCGGCCACGGCGGGACGGGCGGCGGCGGCCCGGATCCGGCGGGCGGACCGGCCCAGGAGGCAGCGGGTGGCGCGGGGAACGGCCCGCCGGACGGCGGCACCGGACCGGGGTACGCGCCGGCCCGGGGCGCGGGCCCGCGCTGGTCGCGATTGAGCATCAGCGCGCCGCCGATCAGGATCACGGCCCCGAGCAGGATGGCCCGGAAGCCGTCGGTGACGACGTACGCGAAGCCGACCGCGACCACGATGCCGAGCACGATGACGGTGACCGGGGACATGCTGGAGCGGCCCCGGCCGAGCATCGACTCCACGGGTGAGGCGGTGTCGCCCTCCCCGGGGATGATCAGCCACGCGGCGACGTAGACCAGGATGCCGATGCCGCCGAAGAAGCCGAGCACGGCCAGCAGGACGCGCCACAGCACCGGGTCGGTGTTGGTGGCCCGGCCGATGGCGGCGCACACCCCGGCCAGGTAGCGGCCCTCCCGAGGGCGGACCAGCCCGTACCGGGTGGTGAAGCCGGCGGCGCCGGGCGGTGGGGCGTACCCGCCGGGGGGTGGATCGGCGAACGGCGCGCCGCCGCCGGGCGGCGGGGGCCTGTCGTCGTCGGTGGGGGCCGGCCCCGGCGGGGGCGGCGGTGGATCGTCCTGTGCTGCCGCCCAGGGGCGGGGCGGACGGGCAGCGTCCTCGGTCATGCCTCCGATAGTGCTGCCCCGGCCGCCCGGACGACCTCCGGAACCGACCCTGACCCCACCCTGAGATCCTCCGGCGGGGAATGTCCGGGGCGTCCCCGTGGTCCGGGGCGTTCCGATCGTGTGACGATCGGGTCGTCGGCCGCCGCCGGCACCTCGCGCCGAACCGGGAGTCCGAAGATCAGCAGCACCGTCACGCCGCATCCCCCGCGCCTCTACCGGGCCACCGAGCACCGGTTGGCGGCCGGGGTGGCCGCCGGCATCGCCGAGCACCTGGGCATCCCGGTGCTCCGGGTCCGGGTGGCGTTCATGGTGCTGCTCGGGCTCAGCGGGCTCGGGCTGCTGCTCTACGCCGCGTTCTGGGCGGTGGTCCCGCCCCGGCCCGGCGACACCGCCGTGCCGCCCCGCCGCGACCTCGCCCAGCTGCTGCCGTTCGTGGTGATCGGGTTGGGCGTGCTGCTGCTCCAGGTGGTCGCGTTCGACTCGGTCGGGGCGGCCGGCACCGCCGGCTGGCTGGTCGCGATCATCGCGGTCGGCGCCGGGGTCATCTGGCACCAGTCCGGCCCGGAACGTCGCCGGCAGTGGGGCGACTCGGCGGTGCCCTGGCTGGGCGCGGTGGTGGAGGAGAGCGACCGGCGGGCGTTCGTGCTCCGCTTCATCGGCGGCGGCGTGCTCGTCGCGGTCGGCATCATCGGCGTGGCCGCCGTCTACTCCCCGGCGCAGAACTTCGACGCGGTGCTCAACGGCGTCATCTTCGCGCTGGTCGGGCTGGCCGGCGTGGGCGTGGTCACCGGCCCGGTGCTGTGGCGCACCTGGAACCAGCTCCGGTCGGAGCGGGAGGGGCGGATCCGCGAGCAGGAGCGCGCCGAACTCGCTGCCATGGTGCACGACCAGGTGCTGCACACGCTCGCCCTGATCCAGCGCAACGCCGGCGACGTCAAGACCGTGCAGCGGCTGGCCCGGGGGCAGGAACGCTCACTGCGCAACTGGCTCTACAAGCCGGCCGCCTCGCCGACCGAGCGCTTCGCGGCCGCGCTGGAGCAGGCCGCAGCCGAGGTGGAGGACACGTTCGCGATCACGGTCGAGGCGGTGGTGGTCGGCGACCGGGAGACCGACGAGCGGGTCGGCGCGCTCGTCGCGGCCACCCGGGAGGCGCTCGTCAACGCGGCCCGGCACGCCGGGGTGCAGACCGTGTCGCTCTACGCCGAGGTGGAGCCGGAGCAGGTCAGCGCGTTCGTGCGGGACCGGGGCAAGGGCTTCGACCCGGATACGGTGGAGAATCACCGGCACGGCGTCCGGGGTTCGATCATCGGCCGGATGCAGCGGCACGGCGGCCGGGCGGAGATCCGGTCCGAGCCGGGGGAGGGGACGGAGGTCCGGCTGATCCTGCCGATCAGCGGCTCCGGCTCCGGTGCCGGCTCCACGGCGGAAAGGGACAGGTGACCATGTCCGAGCAGGAACCGGTCGAGGGCGCGGCGCCGCGAGGGCCGCTGCGGGTGTTCCTCGTCGACGACCACGCCATGTTCCGGGCCGGCGTCCGCGCCGAGCTGGGCACCCGGGTCGAGGTCGTGGGCGAGGCCAGTTCGGTGGCGGAGGCGGTGGCCCGGATCGCGGTCACCCAGCCGGACGTGGTGCTGCTGGACGTGCACATGCCGGACGGGGGTGGCCGCGCGGTGCTGGAGGCGATGCGGCGTACCCACCCGCAGGTGAGGTTCCTGGCGCTGAGCGTCTCCGACGCGGCCGAGGACGTGATCGGGCTGATCCGGGCGGGCGCCCGGGGGTACGTGACGAAGACCATCTCGCCCGAGGAACTGACCGACGCGATCCGCCGGGTGGCCGACGGCGACGCGGTGTTCAGTCCGCGGCTGGCCGGGTTCGTGCTGGACGCGTTCGCCTCCCGGCCGGACGCGCCGGTCGCCGATCCCGAGCTGGATCAGCTCACCAACCGGGAGCGCGAGGTGCTGCGGCTGCTCGCCCGGGGGTACGCGTACAAGGAGATCGCCAAGGAGCTGTTCATCTCGATCAAGACGGTGGAGACGCACGTCTCCAACGTGTTGCGCAAGCTCCAGATGTCGAACCGCTACGAGCTGTCCCGCTGGGCCGCCGACCGTCGGCTGGTCTGATCGCCGGCAGCCTCGTCCACCTGGTCGGCGGGGGTGCCCGCACAGTCGACGAGGACCTCAGCCGTACGGGTAAAAACTGCGCGTACCCGGCGCTCGCTCGGGTGTTCCGCAGCGGGCCGCGGCCTGCCCGTGCGCCGGAGGTTCGGGGTGGTCTGGATCGAGGTGGGCATGTCGTGCCTGGTCAGAGGCGTGTGATCCGCGCCATTTGTGATCTTTTCTCAAGTATCGGCGACGTGGCGGGCAACTAACGGCTTGATAACGGCACCTTCACGGAAAGGGCCGGTGGGTGTCACAGTGGCAGCACCTCACCCCCCGGTGTGAGGCATCTCGTCGGGCCCGCCGACCACGGAACGCCGCAACCGCGCCGCCCCGTGGTTGTCGATCCTGCGTGATGTCCTCGTCGAAGGGTGTGGCGCCCGGCGGATCGGTACCCCAGGGGTGTCCCGATTTCCTCTGCGGTAAACCGGCGGCCTGTGGTTCGGGTCGTCGGCGGTGTCACCCCCCACACGTGCGTGAAACCCACGACGGAACCAGGTTAGAAAGAGGAGGCCCCTCGCAATGAGAGTCTCGAAGCGGGCGAGCGGCGCGCTCGCGGTGGGCGCGGCATTCGCGCTCGTCGCGTCCGGCTGCTCCAGCGGGAACAACGACGGTGGCGACACCGGCGCGAGCAAGGACGGCGCCATCGTCATCGACGGCACCCAGCCGGAGAACCCGCTGGTTCCCTCGAACACCACCGAGACCGGTGGCGGCAAGATCATCGACTGGGTGTGGAGCGGCCTGGTCGAGTACCCCAACAACGGTGGGGCGCCGCAGAACCTGCTTGCCGAGTCGATCGACACGAGCGACTCCAAGGTCTTCAAGATCAAGATCAAGCAGAACACCAAGTTCCACGACGGCAGCACGGTCAAGGCCGAGAGCTTCGTCAAGGCCTGGAACTGGGCGGCGTACGGGCCGAACGGCGCGCAGAACGCCTCGTTCTTCTCCGACATCCAGGGCTTCGGCGACGTCTACACCGAGGACCCGGACGGCCCGGACGGCCCGAAGAAGGCCCCGGAGCCGAAGGCCAAGGAGATGTCCGGCCTGAAGGTCGTCGACGACTGGAACTTCGAGGTCACGCTCTCCGCGCCGACCGCCGTGTTCCCGGTGAAGCTCGGCTACAGCGCCTTCATGCCGCTGCCGGACGCGTTCTTCGCCACCACCCCGGCGGAGTTCGGCAAGAAGCCGATCGGTAACGGCCCGGTCAAGCTCGTCTCCTGGCAGGACGACGTCGAGATCAAGCTGACTCGTTTCGACGACTACAGCCTGCGCGACAAGATGAAGATCAAGGACGTCACCGTCAAGATCTACCAGGACGACACGGCGGCCTACAACGACCTGCTCGCCAACAACCTGGACTTCCAGCAGCAGGTTCCGGTCTCGTCGCTGGCCGGCGACAAGTGGAAGACCGACCTGGGCGAGCGGGCGATCCAGACGACCGTTCCGTCGACCGGCATCATCGCCTTCCCGATCTACGACAAGCGCTTCACCAACCCGAAGCTGCGCAAGGCGATCTCGCTGTCCATCGACCGGCAGGCGATCACCGACAAGATCTTCTTCGGTAACCGCAAGCCGGCCGACAGCTGGGCCAACCCGCTGACCCCGGGTGCCGAGCCGGGCAACTGCACCGCCTGCAAGTTCGACGTGGCCCAGGCCAAGCAGCTCCTCCAGGAGGCCGGTGGCTTCCAGGGCAAGCTGACCCTGTCGTACAACGCGGACGCCAGCCACAAGGAGTGGATGGAGGCGGTCGCCCAGCAGATCAAGACCAACCTGGGCATCGACGCGGTCGCCGTCGGCGTGCCGACCTTCGCGGTCTTCCGTGCCAACATCAACAACTACAAGATGACCGGCATGTACCGCGCCGGCTGGCAGCAGGACTACCCGGACGTCGAGAACTGGATCAACCCGCTCTACGTGACCGGCGGTTCCTCGAACGACGGCAAGTACAGCAACCCGCAGGTGGACGCCCTCGCCAAGGAGGCCTCCGCGGCCCCCAGCATCGAGGAGGCCCACAAGAAGTTCGCCGAGGCCGTCAAGCTGATCGACCAGGACGTCCCGACGATCCCGATCTACTTCAGCGGCGAGCAGTCCGGCCACTCGGAGAAGATCAAGAAGCTGGAGCTGACCAACGTCGGCGAGCTCGACATCACCTCGGTCGAACTCTGATCCGAACGGTCTGACCCCGGGTCGGGCTCGCCTACCGGTGAGCCCGGCCCGGGGCCGTTCCGCGAGGGGGTGTACAACAAACCCCTCGCACGTTGTCGTCACCGCGTCGGGTGCCCGGCGCTCCCTGTCTGGAGGACCACCCCATGGGCCGTTATCTCTTGAGACGGCTGCTGCAACTCGTGCCGGTGTTCATCGGTACGACGTTCCTGATCTACTGGCTCGTCTGGTCGGTGCCCGGTGACCCCTTCGCCGGCAAGTGCGGCGACCGCGGTTGCCCGCCGAACTACCGGGCCATGATGACCGAGAAGTACCATCTCGACGACTCGATCTGGGTGCAGTACGCCAGCTACATGAAGAACCTGTTCCAGGGTGACTTCGGTATCACGTTCGGCGGTCGCGAGATCAGCGACATCATCGCCACGTCGTACCCGAACACCCTGAAGCTGGCGGTGGTCGCCCTCGCCATCGAGGCCGTGATCGGTCTCGGCGCGGGCATCCTGACCGGTCTGCGACGCAACGGCTTCCTGGACAACCTGGTCCTGGTCTCCACCCTGTTCCTGATCGCCCTGCCGGTCTTCGTCATCGGCTTCGTGCTGCAGTGGGTGCTCGGCGTCAAGTGGGGCATCATCAACCCGACCGTCTCCAACGAGATGCGGTTCAGCGAGCTGATCGTGCCCGGCTTCGTGCTCGGCAGCGCCTCGATGGCGTACATCGCCCGGGTGGCGCGCACGAGCATCGCCGAGAACCGGCGGGCCGACTACGTGCGTACCGCGATCGCCAAGGGCCTCCCGATGCGCCGGGTGGTCGGCGTGCACCTGCTCCGCAACTCGCTCATCCCGGTGGTCACGCTGCTCGGCACCGACCTCGGTGCGCTGATGGGTGGCGCGATCGTGACCGAGGGCATCTTCGGCATCAACGGCATCGGCCGGCAGGTGCTCCGCTCGATCGTCACCAAGGAGAGCGCTACCGTTGTCGGCATCGTGGTGGTGCTGGTGGTCGTCTACCTCGTGATGAACCTGCTGGTGGACCTGCTCTACGCCGCCCTCGACCCGAGGATCCGCTATGAGTGACGAGCGCCGCAGCGAACGAATCGTCCCAGCAGTCTGCGCGGGCAACCACGCCCGCGCCGAGCGCAGCGAGGTGCGGGCATGAGTGACCCGAGTACCGCGTCGATCGTGTCGACGCCGCCCGCGACCATGCCCACCGAGGCCGGGTCCGGCGCGCCCACCAACGCCGGCCTGCCGGAGAGCGCCAAGCAGCAGAAGCCGCGTGGCCTGCTCGGCGACGCCTGGCTCGACCTCCGTCGCAAGCCGCTGTTCTGGATCTCCGCCGCGTTCATCCTGCTCTTCATCGTGATGGCCGCGTTCCCGTCGCTGTTCACCTCCGGCGACGCGGTCAACGGCGCGCTGGAGCGCAGCCGGGTCGAGCCGTCGTCGTCCGCCTGGTTCGGCTACGACGTGCAGGGCCGCGACGTCTACTCCCGGGTCATCTACGGCGCCCGCGCGTCGATCGTGGTGGCCCTGGTGTCCACCATCCTCACGCTGCTGTTCGGCGGCGCGATGGGCATCATCGCCGGCTACCGCGGCGGCTGGGTGGACGCGGTGCTGTCCCGGGTCGCGGACATCTTCTTCGGCCTGCCCTTCGTGCTCGGCTCGATCGTCATCCTGACCACGTTCAACGGCTCGGGCACCGACAACGGCGAGTGGACGATCATGGGGCTGGTCATCCTGTCCCTGAGCGTGCTGAGCTGGCCCGTGGTGATGCGGCTGATGCGCTCCTCGGTGCTCGCCACCAAGGAGGCCGACTACATCGTCGCGGCCCGCGCGCTGGGTGCCGGCACCGGCCGGATCATCCTGAAGCACCTGCTGCCCAACTGCCTGGCGCCGCTGCTGGTCTACGGCACGATCATGGTGGGTTCGTTCATCGGCGCGGAGGCCACGCTCTCCTTCCTGGGCATCGGCCTGAAGAGCCCGGTGGTCTCCTGGGGCATCATGATCAGCGAGGCGCAGAACTACATCCGGGTCTCGCCGTTCCTGCTGTTCTTCCCCTCCGCGTTCCTCGTCACCGCCGTGCTGAGCTTCGTGATGCTCGGCGAGGCGGTCCGCGAGGCCCTCGACCCGAAGCTCCGATAGGGGAACTGAGTTGTCCGACATTCTCGTGTCCGAGCAGTCCGCGGCCGGCGCCGACGGATCCGGCCGCCCCTCGGGCCGCCTGCTCGAGGTCGACGACCTGCGGGTCGAGTTCCGCACCCGGGACGGCGTCGCCAAGGTCATCAACGGTGTGACGTACCACGTCGACGCGGGGGAGACCCTCGCCGTGCTCGGCGAGTCCGGCTCCGGGAAGAGCGTCACCGCGCAGACGGTCATGGGCATCCTGGACACCCCGCCCGGGTTCGTCACCGGTGGCGAGGTCCGCTTCCACGGCAAGGACATGCTCAAGCAGTCCGCCGAGCAGCGGCGACGGATCCGTGGCGAGGGCATCGCCATGATCTTCCAGGACTCGCTCTCGGCCCTCAACCCGGTTTTCACCGTCGGCTTCCAGATCGCCGAGCAGTTCCGCATCCGGCGCGGCCTCAGCCGCTCGGACGCCAAGAAGCGCGCGATCGAGATGCTCGACCAGGTGAAGATCCCCAACGCCAAGGGTCGGTTCAGCAACTACCCGCACCAGTTCTCCGGCGGTATGCGGCAGCGCGCCATGATCGCGATGTCGATCGCGCTCGACCCGGAGGTGCTGATCGCCGACGAGCCGACCACCGCGCTGGACGTGACCGTGCAGGCCCAGATCATGGACCTGCTCGGCGAAATCCAGCGGGAACGGCAGATGGGCATGATCCTGATCACCCACGACCTCGGCGTGGTCGCCGACGTCGCGGACCGGATCGCGGTCATGTACGCCGGCCGGATCGTCGAGGAAGCCGACGTCTACGAGCTGTACGCCAAGCCGGCGCACCCGTACACGCTCGGCCTGCTCAACTCGATCCCGCGGATGGACGAGAAGGGGCAGGAGCTCCGGACCATCAAGGGGCTCCCGCCGAACCTGATGAACATCCCGCCGGGCTGCGCCTTCAACCCGCGCTGCCCGATGGCGCAGCCGGTGTGCCGGGAGAAGGTTCCGCCGCTGCTGCAACTGGGCCACGGCCGGGCCAGCGCCTGCCACTTCGCCGAGGAGCTCGTGAACCGTGACTGAGAACATCATCGAGGTTCGTGACCTGGTCAAGCACTACCCCGTGACCCAGGGTGTGGTGTTCAAGAAGACCATCGGTCACGTCAAGGCGGTCGACGGCGTCTCCTTCGACCTGAAGGCCGGCGAGACGCTCGGCGTGGTCGGCGAGTCCGGCTGCGGCAAGTCGACGCTCGCCCGGGTGCTGATGAACCTGGAGAAGCCGACCGCCGGCCAGGTGCTCTACAAGGGCCAGGACATCTCCAAGCTCTCCGGTGGCGCGCTGCGGCGGCTGCGCCGGCAGATCCAGCTGGTGATGCAGGACCCGTACACCTCGCTGAACCCCCGGATGACTGTCGGTGACCTGATCGGCGAGCCGTTCGAGATCCACTCCGAGGTGGCTCCGCGCGGCAGCCGACGCGGCAAGGTCAAGGAACTGCTCGACCTGGTCGGCCTCAACCCGGAGCACATCAACCGGTACCCGCACCAGTTCTCCGGCGGTCAGCGGCAGCGCATCGGCATCGCCCGGGCGCTGGCGCTGCGGCCCGAGGTGATCGTCTGCGACGAGCCGGTGTCGGCCCTGGACGTGTCCATCCAGGCCCAGGTGATGAACCTGCTGGAGAAGCTCCAGGCCGAGCTCGGTCTGTCGTACGTCTTCATCGCCCACGACCTGTCGGTCGTGCGCCACCTGTCGGACCGGGTCGCCGTCATGTACCTGGGCAAGATGGTGGAGGTCGGCACCGAGGACGAGATCTACGAGCGGCCGACCCACCCGTACACCCAGGCGCTGCTGTCGGCGGTGCCGGTGCCGGACCCGACCGTGCGGGAGAGCAAGGCGATCATCCGGCTCCAGGGCGACGTCCCCTCGCCGGTCAGCCCGCCCTCGGGCTGCCGGTTCCGCACCCGGTGCTGGAAGGCGCAGGACGTCTGCGCCCAGGAGGTGCCGCTGCTGGAGATCCGGCCGGGCTCGGACCACCCGAGCGCCTGCCACTTCGCGGAGAAGCGGGAGATCGTCGTCACCCACGAGGTGGCCTGAACCAGACCGGACCGCCTGCCGACGTCAGCCCGACGCCGGCAGGCGGTTCGTCGTCTGTGGCGCGGGTCGGGTCACAGCGGGCCCCGGCCGGCGCGCAGCAGCAGAAGCGCGAGCTGAGTGCCGTCGGCGCCGAGTTCGGTACGGAACCGCTCCAGGATCTCCCGCTCGCGGGAGAGCACCAGCCGGGTGCCCCCGGCAGCCATCCGGGTCGCGCCGACCTCCTGGGACAGCGCCGCCCGTTCCTGCCAGAGCGCGATGAGCGTCCGATCGATCTCGTCGATCCGGCGCCGGATCTCACCGATCCGCTCGGCCGCCACCGAGTCGTCGGTGCCGGTCCGCGCCGCCGCGGCGCCGGTCGGGTCACCGCCGGCCTTCCGGTCGTGCCGCGCCAGGCCGCCGCTGGACTCCACCACGTCAGTCATCATCGTCGTCCCTCTCGGGGCTCGGACCCGGTACCCGGATCCCGGGACGGAAAAGCCCCGGGCTCGGGGAGCCCGGGGCGTTTCGTAGGTCTGATGTGATCAGGCGCGACCCACGGCTGCCGGACTCCCGGTGCCGTAGTAAAAAAAGCGCTTGTCGAACACGTCGTCGAGTATGCCGACCGGCGGGGCGGACGCGCAAGGAAACCGGCCAACTGGTGGGACGGGACGCGGTCCGGGGACCCGGGCGCGCGGGCGGGGAAGTGTCCGGGCGACGGCATAGACTCGGGCTGCGATGCATCCTCTCTTCGACATTCCCGCGTCCCCGCCCGCGCCGGAGTCCCGGCCGACCCCGCCGCGCCGTTCCGGGGGTGCCCGGTCGGACCCGCAGGCCCTCCTCGACGGCCTGAACGGCCCGCAGCGGGACGCGGTGACCCACGCCGGCTCCCCGTTGCTGATCGTGGCCGGCGCCGGCTCGGGCAAGACGCGCGTGCTGACCAACCGGATCGCCTACCTGCTCGCCGCCCGGGACGCGCACCCCGGCGAGATCATCGCGATCACGTTCACCAACAAGGCCGCCGGTGAGATGAAGGAACGGGTGGCCGCGCTGGTCGGCCCGCGCGCCCGGATGATGTGGGTGTCGACGTTCCACTCGGCCTGTGTCCGGATCCTGCGGGCCGAGCACGAGCACGCCGGCCTCAAGTCGACGTTCTCCATCTACGACGCCGACGACTCCCGGCGACTGATGCAGCTGGTGGCCCGCGAGCTGGACCTGGACCCGAAGCGCTACCCGGCGCGGGGTCTGGCGGCCCAGGTGTCCAACCTGAAGAACGAGCTGGTCGACCCGGAGGAGTTCGCCGGCCGGGCCAAGGGGCCGAACGAGCGGGCGCTGGCCGAGGCGTACGCGCTCTACCAGCGCCGGCTGCGCGAGGCCCACGCGCTGGACTTCGATGACCTGATCATGACCACCGTGCACCTGCTCCAGTCGCATCCGCACGTGGCGGAGAGCTACCGGCGCCGGTTCCGGCACGTGCTCGTCGACGAGTACCAGGACACCAACCACGCCCAGTACGTCCTGATCAAGGAGCTGGTCTCCGGCACCGAGGGCATCCCGCCGGCCGAGCTGTGCGTGGTGGGCGACGCCGACCAGTCGATCTACGCGTTCCGGGGCGCGACCATCCGCAACATCCTGGAGTTCGAGCGGGACTTCACCGACGCCCGCACCATCCTGCTGGAGCAGAACTACCGCTCGACCCAGACCATCCTCAACGCGGCCAACGCGGTCATCGACCGGAACACCTCACGCAAGCCCAAGCGGCTGTGGAGCGACGCCGGCGCGGGCGAGCAGATCGTCGGCTACGTGGCGGACACCGAGCACGCCGAGGCGGACTGGGTGGCCCGGGAGATCGACCGGCTGGTCGACGCCGGCGACACCCGGCCGGGTGACGTGGCGGTCTTCTACCGCACCAACGCCATGTCCCGGGTGTTCGAGGAGGTGTTCATCCGGGTCGGCCTGCCCTACAAGGTGGTCGGTGGGGTGCGCTTCTACGAGCGCAAGGAGGTCCGCGACGCGCTGGCCTACCTGCGGGCCGTGGTCAACGACGACGACACGGTCAGCCTGCGCCGGATCCTCAACACCCCCCGGCGGGGCATCGGCGAACGGGCCGAGGCCTGCGTCGAGGCGCTGGCCGCCCGGGACCGCATCTCGTTCGGCGCCGCGCTGCGCCGGGCGAAGGACGCGCCGGGGATCTCCACCCGGGCGGCCAACGGCATCGCCGAGTTCGTCGGGCTGCTCGACTCGGCCCGTGAGCTGACCGCCACCGGCACCCCGGAGGAGGTGCTGGAGGCGCTGCTGACCCGCTCGGGCTACCTGGCCGAGCTGGAGGAGAGCCTCGACCCGCAGGACGCCGGCCGGGTGGACAACCTCCAGGAACTGGTGAGCGTCGCCCGGGAGTACACCGAGCGGATCGAGTCGCTGGGCGCGGACGACGAGCGGGCCACGCTGGCCGGCTTCCTGGAGCAGGTGGCGCTGGTCGCCGACGCCGACGCGATCCCCTCCGACGACCCCGACCACCAAGGCGTGGTCACCCTGATGACGCTGCACACCGCCAAGGGGCTGGAGTTCCCGGTGGTCTTCCTGACCGGCCTGGAGGACGGCGTCTTCCCGCACCTGCGTTCGCTCGGCGACACCCGCGAGCTGGAGGAGGAGCGCCGGCTGGCGTACGTGGGCATCACCCGGGCCCGGCAGCGCCTCTACCTGTCCCGAGCGGTCACCCGGTCGGCCTGGGGCGCACCGGCCTACAACCCACCGTCGCGGTTCCTGGAGGAGCTGCCGCCGGAGCTGGTGCGGTGGGAGCGCACCGAGGGGTCGTACACCTCGTGGGGTGGCGGCGGTGGTGGCGTCGGTGGCCGGGCGGACCGGTTGTCCGGCGGCGGCCGGGGCGGCTTCACCGGCGGCACGCCCAGGGCGACCCAGCTCGCCAAGCGTCTCGGCGTGGACGCCAGCCGGCTGGCCACCGCGAGCGACCTGAAGCAGACGCCCAAGGTCTCGGTGGGCGACCGGGTCAACCACCAGCGCTACGGCCTGGGCCGGGTGCTGGCGGTGGAGGGTGCCGGGCCGGGGGCCCGGGCGCAGATCGACTTCGGCGAACAGACCATGTGGCTGGTGCTGCGGCACGCGCCGATCGACAAGCTCTGAGCGTCGAGGAGGCCCGGTCCGGTGTCGCACCGGGCCGGGCCTCGTCGTGTCGTGGCGCTCAGCAGGCCACGTCGATGCCGCGGGCGCGCAGGAACGGCGCCGGGTCGATCTGGTTCCACATCGCACCCTGGTGCACCTCGAAGTGCAGGTGCGGGCCGGTGGCGTCACCGGTGGCGCCCTCGTAGCCGATGACCTGACCGGCCTTGACCCGGTCGCCGACGTCGACGAGCAGCCGGCTCTGGTGGGCGTAGTGGGTCAGGTAGCCGTTGTGGTGGTCGACGAAGACGGAGTTGCCGTAGCCGTCGCCCACGTCACCGGCCTTGACCACGGTGCCGGACGCGGCGGCCCGGATCGGGGTGCCGGCGGGCATGGCGAAGTCGATGCCGGCGTGCAGTGTGCCCCACCGGGGCCCGAAGCAGGACGTGATGTCGGCGCCCGGCATCGGGATGACCCAGCTCGGCTTCGGCGCGGCCTTCTTCTTTTTCGGCTTCGGCTTCGGCTTCGGCGGCACGGTCTGCTTCGGCTTCGGGCTGGTCGCGCTCGGGCTGGGGGACGGGCTGGCCGGCGTCGCGGACGGGGTGACCGGGCGGAGCGACTCGCGGGCCGACCGGTCGGCGCGGGCGGCAGCCTCGGCGCGGGCCCGCGCGTCGAAGTCGACAGCGGCCGGCGCCGGCGCCGGACTGTCGTCGGTGGCGACCAGGACGCCGCCGAGGCCGAGACCGAGCAGGGCCAGCGCGCCGGTGACCAGGTACGCGGTCCGCCGGCCGGTCCGCCGGTGCCGGGCGGGGGCGGGGTCCGGGGTGGCGCCGTTCGGGGTGGGACTGCTGTGCTGCACGGGAACCTTCACCAGTTGAGGGGCACGTGGACCTGGAAATACTGGTGTCGGTCTCCGAGCGCGCCGGTGGCGGGTTCGCGGCCCGGTCGGGTGCGTCGCCGGATCGTGTCCGCGATCGGGCCCGGCTGGGCGATTCACGACAAGCGTCGATCACCGGGTGGTGTGGGCCCGCTCACATCGTGCGGTGTGACGGGGCAGACATGCGCCCACGCGAAACCGCCCGGATCGCGGGATCCGGGCGGTCATCGGGCGGTGCGGAGCGTCAGGAGGCGGCTACGTCGCCGTAGAGTGCCTCGGTTTCGAGCTTGATGTCCACTCCGCGCTCCTGGAGGAACGTCACCGGGTCGCGCGGCTCGCCGTTGACATGCACCTCGAGGTGCAGGTGCGAGCCGTAGGAGTGGCCGGTGTTGCCGACCAGGCCGAGCTGGTCGCCGGCCTTGACCTGCTGGCCCTCCTTCACGGTGACCGCGGAGGAGTGGCCGTAGATGGCCTCGCTGCCGTCGGCGTGCTGGACGATCACGGCGTAGCCGTAGCCGCCGAACCAGCCGGCCTTGGTGACGGTGCCGGCGTGGACCGCCTTGTAGGGCGTGCCCTCCGGCGCGACCAGGTCGATGCCGGTGTGCAGCTTGCCCCAGCGCATGCCGTAGGGCGACTTGAAGTCGTAGCCGTGCAGGGGTAGGAGCCAGGGGTCCTGCTCGGTGGCGGCGGTGTCGCCACCCGACCGGTCGTCGCGGGTGGCGCGGTCGGCGCTGTCGGCACGGGCCGCGGCGTCCTGGCTGGCGACCGAGGCCTGCCGGAGCTCGTCGAGGACGGACGGGCTGACGCTCTTGGCGTCGGGAAGGGCGTTCGCGCCGAGGGCGACGATGCCGGCGCCGACGAAGGCGGTCGTGACGACCGCCGCGTAGCGGCTCCGCGGGGGGGTGGGTACGCGGCGACGACCGCGATATCTATCGGGCTCAGACGACAGGCGCTGGCGCACGCACACCCTCCGTTGTCGGGGATCCGATGCGACCTCGGGCCGTTCGGTGAAGCTCTGCCGAACGTCCGGTGCCGCGTCGTCACCCGTCCGTGGACCTGATGACAACCGTGGACACGTTAGCCAACCGCCACTCCTGTCACAAGCCGAAGCGCCGAATCGGCGTTTCGTTATGTCCGTTTACATCCTGTCTTGTGTCATCTCGTGCCGCCGGTTGGATGGCCCGCCGACTGGCCTTTCGTCGCGGACCGTGACCGATCGGCGGAGGTGTCCGACTTCCGGCGCGCCCGGGTGGGCGGTATGGCGCAGCCCGGCTTTCCGCCCCCGGTCCGCCCGGGTTACCGTTCGTTCAGGGTCAGCAGTGCCGGTGCCGGTGAAAGGTGTGCGCAGATGAGCTCTCGGATTCGGGTCGTCGTCGCCAAGCCCGGCCTGGACGGCCACGACCGCGGCGCGAAGGTCGTCGCCCGCGCACTGCGGGACGCCGGCATGGAGGTCATCTACACCGGCCTGCACCAGACTCCCGAGCAGATCGTCGAGACGGCGATCCAGGAGGACGCGGACGCGGTCGGCCTGTCGGTGCTCTCCGGCGCGCACATGACGCTGTTCAAGCGCGTCGTCGAGCTGCTCACCGACCGCCAGGCGGCCGACATCGTGGTCTTCGGCGGCGGCATCATCCCGGAGGCCGACATCCCGGAGCTGGAGCGGCTCGGCGTCGCGAAGATCTTCACCCCGGGCGCCACCACCGGGTCGATCGTCGACTGGGTACGGGAGAACGTGGCCCAGCCGGTCGGCTGATTCCGGGCAGGGGGAAGGGCCGGACGCACCCCTCACACGCCCGGCCCCTCTATGCACGATGCCCCGCCGCCACCCCTCGACCGACAGGGCATCGGCCGCTCCCGTCATCGCGCTTGACCAGCGCTCCGACATCAGACTCAACGACGCCCCTGACCGGGGGTTACGCCCCGACGCGGACATCCCCCGGACGGCTGACACCGCGTCTCTCGTCGTGCGCTACCGCGACGACGGTTGTGCATTACCGCACACCCCGCACCCGCTCGGTTGCCGCCGGTTCCCATCTCGTTAGGCTGCGGCAAATGGCCTGTCTGTTCTGATGACAGGCGTCAAACTGATTTTCCAACGCTGGTGGCGGCGCGACGGCGCGCCGCGGAGACGGGACGGGACGCGCAATCGTGGACCTGTACGAGTACCAGGGGCGGGACCTGTTCGAGCGGCACGGTTTGCCCGTGCTCGCCGGCGGCGTCGCCACTACCCCGGAGGAGGCCCGCGCGATCGCCGAACGCCTCGGCGGCCGGGTGGTCGTCAAGGCGCAGGTGAAGGTCGGTGGCCGCGGCAAGGCCGGCGGCGTGAAGCTGGCCGAGGGCGCGGAGGAGACGGTGGCCCGCGCCACCGACATCCTCGGCATGGACATCAAGGGTCACACGGTCCACAAGGTCATGATCACGGTGACCGCGGACGTGGCCGAGGAGTACTACTTCTCGTACCTGCTCGACCGGGCGAACCGCACCTTCCTCTGCATCGCCAGCGTCGCCGGCGGCATGGACATCGAGGCGGTCGCCGCCGAGACCCCCGAGAAGGTCGTCAAGGCGCCGATCGACGCGAACACCGGCGTGGACGAGGCCAAGGCGCGTGAGATCGTCACCGCGGCCGGCTTCCCGGCCGAGGTCGCCGACCAGATCGTCGACGTCGCGGTCGGGCTGTGGCAGGCGTTCGTCGCCGAGGACGCCACCCTGGTCGAGGTGAATCCGCTGGCCACCACGAAGGACGGCAAGCTGCTGCTCCTGGACGCCAAGGTCACGCTGGACGAGAACGCCGGGTTCCGGCACCCGGACCACGAGGCCCTGGTCGACCAGGCGTCGGTGGACCCGCTGGAGCAGGCCGCCAAGGAGAAGGACCTCAACTACGTCAAGCTCGACGGCGAGGTCGGCATCATCGGCAACGGCGCGGGTCTGGTCATGTCCACGCTCGACGTGGTCGCGTACGCCGGGGAGCGGCACGGCGGCGTCAAGCCGGCCAACTTCCTCGACATCGGCGGCGGCGCGAGCGCCGAGGTGATGGCGAACGGCCTGGAGATCGTCCTCTCCGACCCGTCGGTGAAGAGCGTCTTCGTCAACGTCTTCGGCGGCATCACCGCCTGCGACGCGGTCGCCAACGGCATCGTGCAGGCGCTGGCGCTGCTGGAGCAGCGCGGCGAGAAGGCCACCAAGCCGCTCGTGGTCCGCCTCGACGGCAACAACGCCGAGGAGGGCCGGGCCATCCTCGACGGCGCGGCGAACCCGCTCATCCAGCGGGTCGACACCATGGACGGCGCGGCCGAGCGGGCCGCCGAGCTGGCAGCGGCGGGGGTCTGACAATGGCTATCTGGCTGACCAAGGACTCCAAGGTCATCGTGCAGGGTATGACCGGTTCCGAGGGTTCCAAGCACACCCGGCGGATGCTCGCCGCCGGCACCACCGTGGTCGGCGGCGTGAACCCGCGCAAGGCCGGCACCACCGTCGACTTCGACGGCACCGAGCTGCCGGTCTTCGCCTCCGTCGCGGACGCGATGAAGGAGACCGGGGCCGACGTCACGGTCATCTTCGTGCCGCCGCAGTTCACCAAGGCCGCCGTGGTCGAGGCGATCGACGCCGGCATCGACCTGGCCGTGGTGATCACCGAGGGCGTGCCGGTGCACGACACCGCCGCGTTCTGGGCGTACAACGTGGCCAAGGGCGAGCGCACCCGGATCATCGGCCCGAACTGCCCCGGCATCGCCTCGCCGGGTGCCTCCAACGCCGGCATCATCCCGGCCGACATCACCGGCGTCGGCCGGATCGGCCTGGTCAGCAAGAGCGGCACCCTGACCTACCAGATGATGTACGAGCTGCGCGACATCGGCTTCTCCACCTGCGTCGGCATCGGCGGTGACCCGATCATCGGGACCACCCACATCGACGCGCTGGCCGCCTTCGAGGCGGATCCGGAGACCGACGCGATCGTCATGATCGGTGAGATCGGCGGCGACGCCGAGGAGCGGGCGGCCGAGTTCATCAAGGCCAACGTCACCAAGCCGGTGGTCGGCTACATCGCCGGCTTCACCGCCCCGCCCGGCAAGACCATGGGTCACGCCGGCGCGATCATCTCCGGTTCGGCCGGCACCGCCGACGCGAAGAAGGCGGCGCTGGAGGCGGTCGGCGTCAAGGTCGGCAAGACCCCGACCGAGACCGCCGAGCTGATGCGGGAGCTCATGTCCGGCCGCTGAGCGGTCAGCTGACACGGCGAGGGGGTCGACCGGTTCCGGTCGGCCCCCTCACGCTCAGCGGTACCAGTACGGGTAGTAGTAGCTGCCCCGGGCCCGCACGATGGCGCTGGCCACGATGTTGATCACACCGAACGCGATGGCCAGCCAGCCGAGCAGCTGCGACTTGCCGTTGCGGCGCGCGTCGCGGATCGACAACCAGCCGAAGACGATTCCCAGGATGCCGCAGCAGAACAGGCCGAAGACGATGCCGAGGACGCCCCAGAGCGTGGTCCGGTCCCGACCGGCGGCCGGTGGCGGCGGGGGCGGCGGATACGGAGCGTTCACGGCTTCCTCCGAGCGGTCGGTGCCGCGACGGGAACGGTCGCGTCTCAAGCCGAGGCTAGACCGGATCACCGCCGCCGATCCGCGGGTTCGACGAACTCGCCACGGTTCCGGCCCGGTATCGGACTGCCGTCCTCTCCCGTGGCGTGCCAGAGTAGACGCGATGTCACGTGTCACCCCTGACCAGCCCCGCCGTCCGGCCGCCGGCCCCACCACCGGCGCCCGGCCGCGCGCCCGTGCCCGCCCCGCCGCGCGCGTGCCCCCGCCCCGGGCGGGTGAGCCGTCGCGCAGCCGGGCCCCGCTGCCCGTGGCCGCCGGCGTGGCCGCGCTCTGGGCGGCGCTGACCACCCTGCTGCCGGTCGTCGTCGTGCTCGGCCTCGCCCAGCTCACCGAGGACGCCGGGTCGCTCGGCGGCGCGCTGCGCGCCGGCCTGGCCGGCTGGCTGCTCGGGCACGGGGTGCCGTTGCAGACCGCCGCCGGGCCGCTCGGTCTGGCCCCGCTCGCGCTGAGCGTGCTGGTCGTCTGGCGGCTCACCCGGGCCGGGGTGCACGTCAGCCGGGCCGTGGGCGCGCGCGGCGCCGGCTCGCCCCGGCAGGCGCTCGCCGTCGCGGTCGCGGTCGCGGTGGGGTACGCGCTGCTCGGCACGATCGCCGCGGTGGCGGTCGGCGCGGGTGGCGTACGCGTCTCCCCGGTCACGACCGCCGTGACGTTCGCCGTGTTCGCCGCCCCGGCCGCACTCGTCGGCGCGCTGCGCACCACGGGCGTCTGGGCGCTGCTGGCCCGGCGGTGCCCGCCGGCGGTGCGCGACGGGTTGCGGGCCGGGCTGGTCGCGGTGCTGCTGCTGCTCGGCGCGAGCGCCGGCGCGGCCGGGCTGGCGGTGGCCACCGGCGGTGGCGACGCGGCCGACATGATCGGCGCGTACCGGACCGGGGTGGCCGGGCAGGCGGGCATCACGCTGGTCAGCGTCGCGTACGCGCCGAACGCCACCGCCTGGTCGGCCAGCTACCTGCTCGGTCCCGGGTTCGCCGTCGGCACGGACACCGCGGTCCGCACCAGTGAGGTGTCGGTGGGCGCGTTGCCGGCCGTGCCGTTGCTGGCCGGCCTGCCGCGTGGCCCGGTGGACGGGCTGGGCACCGGCCTGCTCGCGGTGCCGGTGCTGGCCGCGATGGCGGCCGGCTGGCTGCTGGCCCGGCGGCTGCTGCGCGCGGCGGCCGAGGACCGGGCCGAGGTCGGCTGGCCGGAGCTGCTGGTCCCGGCCGTGCTCGCCGGCCCGGTCGCCGGGGTGTTGCTGGGGCTGCTCGCGGCGGCCTCAGGCGGGTCGCTCGGCGGTGGTCGGCTGGCCGAGATCGGCCCGGCGCCCTGGCCGGTGACCGCCGTGGCCACGCTGGTGATCGCCGTGGGCGCGGTGCTCGGCGCCGCCGCCACCCACACCCTCACCACCCGGACCGCCCCGCCCCCGCCCCGGCCCGCCCCGACCCCGCGCTGACGGCTCGGGTCTTCGCCACCCGGATCGACGGGTGGACGTGACGAAGGGGCGCCCGGCGGCTGCCGGACGCCCCTTCGTCGGAGCCGGTCAGGAACCGAAGTTGCTCATGTTGATCGCGGCGCCGGCGATGGCGCTGATGATCCCGAGGACCACTCCGATGCCACCGCAGATCAGGGCGGCCTTCACCTGGCCCGGGTTGCTGGCCTCGCCGGCCTGGACCTTCTTCTGGCCCAGGAAGCCGAGCACCACGCCGGCGATGCCGGCGGGGACGCCCAGCAGCGGGCAGCAGAGGCCGAGCACGATCGAGGCGATGCCGACGATCATGCCGATCAGGCCCATGGTGTTGTTCTGGCCCTGGCCGGGGCCGGCCGGGTAGCCGGCGGCCGGGTACTGCGGCGCGGCGCCGTACGGCTGCTGCGCGTACGGGTCCTGACCGTAGGGCTGACCCGAGGTGGGCTGGCCGTAGGGCTGGCCGGAGGTCGGCTGGCCGTAGTCCGGCTGCTGCCCGTACTGGGGCTGCTGCCCGTAGTCCGGCTGCTGGCCGTACTGCGGCTGCTGGCCGTACTGCGGGGGCTGCGGCGGCTGGCCGTACGGGTCGTGCGGCTGGGCGGTCGGGTCCTGGTTCGGCTGCTGGCCGTACGGGTCCTGTCCGGGGTGTCCGGGCTGCATGTCGGGAAACTCCTCAGTTGGTGGGCTGTCGGTCAGTTCGTGCCGGTGCTGCCGCCGACGAGACCCGCCAGGCCACCGAACAGGCAACACACCACAATGATGCCGATCAGGACCAGGCCGACGATCAGGGCCCACTTGGACCACTTCCTGGACTCGGCGGCGGCGGCCTGCGCGCCGGCGTAGTCGCCCTGCTGGATCAGCGGGTTGACCTTGGAGGCGTTGATGATCGCCGGGATCGCGAGCGGCCAGCACAGGAAGATCGCGACGATGGACATCGTCATGTTGTTGTCGATCTGCGACGGCTGCTTCTGGGGGTATCCGGGCTGCATGGGGGTGACTCCTCGGGCCGGCGGCACGGCGCGTGCCGGTTACTCGTTCGGGGTGCGGGTCGGGCGTACGCCGGACACCGGGCGACCGGCAGCGTACCGCGAGCCCACTACCTCCGGAGATCATCCGACAGGCCGCCGCCCGACAGCCGGACCGCCCGACCTGCCCGATAGGGTGGCCGCGTGACCGAGCCCGCGTCCGTCGCCCGCCTCGTCGTCCTCGTCTCCGGCTCCGGCAGCAACCTCCAGGCGTTGCTGGACGCCGCCACCGAACCCGGCTACGGGGCCCGGGTGGTGGCCGTGGGCGCCGACCGGGACGGGATAGCCGGCCTGGACCGCGCCGCCGCGGCCGGCGTGCCGTCCTTCGTCGAGCGGGTCAAGGACCACCCCACCCGGGCCGACTGGGACAAGGCGCTCACGGCCCGGGTCGCCGAGCACCGGCCCGACCTGGTGATCAGCGCCGGGTTCCTCAAGTTGGTCGGCCCGGAGTTCCTCACCGCGTTCGGTGACCGCTACCTGAACACGCACAACACGTTGTTGCCGGCGTTCCCCGGCATCCACGGCCCCCGCGACGCGCTGGCGTACGGCGTGAAGGTCACCGGGGCCACGCTGTTCTTCGTCGACGCCGGGATGGACACCGGCCCGATCGTCGCCCAGGTCGCCGTACCGGTGCTCGACGACGACGACGAGGAGACGCTCACCG
Source organism: Micromonospora sp. NPDC049240 (assembly GCF_040647835.1). NCBI lineage: Bacteria > Bacillati > Actinomycetota > Actinomycetes > Micromonosporales > Micromonosporaceae > Micromonospora > Micromonospora sp. NPDC049240. The sequence continues at coordinate 56,555 of NZ_JBEZCX010000004.1, read as the reverse complement.
AGCGCATCAAGTCCGCCGAGCGGCGCCAGCTCGTCGAGCAGGTCGGCCGCCTGGTACGTGAAGGTTGGACGATCACCGGCAGAAAGGTCACCGTTCCGTGAGCACCCATGACGACGCCCGCCGCCCGATCCGGCGCGCGTTGGTCAGCGTCTACGACAAGACCGGCCTGGTCGAGCTGGCCCGCGCCCTGCACGAGGCCGGCGTGGAGATCGTGTCGACCGGCAGCACCGCGTCGACGATCTCCGGCGCCGGGGTTCCGGTCACCCCGGTCGAGCAGGTCACCGGCTTCCCGGAGATCCTCGACGGCCGGGTGAAGACGCTGCACCCGAAGATCCACGGCGGCCTCCTCGCCGACCTGCGCAAGGACTCGCACGCCATGCAGCTCGACGAGCACGGCATCGCCGGGATCGACCTGCTGGTCTCCAACCTCTACCCGTTCCAGGCCACTGTCGCCTCCGGCGCGAACGCCGACGAGTGCGTGGAGCAGATCGACATCGGCGGTCCGGCGATGGTGCGGGCCGCCGCGAAGAACCACGCCTCGGTCGCGGTGGTGACCGACCCGGCCGCGTACCCGGCGGTGGTGGCCGCGCTCGCCGACGGCGGGTTCACCCTGGCCCGGCGGCGCGCGCTGGCGGCCCGGGCGTTCGCCGACATCGCCGACTACGACGTGGCGGTGGCCGACTGGTTCGCCACCACGGTGGCCCCGGCCGAGGACGGCTGGCCGGAGTTCGCCGGGTTGGCGCTGCGCCGCCAGGCCGTGCTGCGCTACGGCGAGAACCCGCACCAGGCGGCGGCGCTCTACACCGACCCGGGCGCCCCGGCCGGGCTGGCCCAGGCCGAGCAGTTGCACGGCAAGGAGATGTCCTACAACAACTACGTCGACGCGGACGCCGCGTGGCGGGCCGCGCACGACTTCGCGGACCAGCCGGCGGTGGCGATCATCAAGCACGCCAATCCGTGCGGCATCGCGGTCGGCGCGGACGTGGCCGAGGCGCACCGCAAGGCGCACGCCTGCGACCCGGTCTCCGCGTTCGGCGGCGTGATCGCGGTCAACCGGCCGGTGAGCGTGGAGTTGGCCGGTCAGGTCGCGGAGATCTTCACCGAGGTGCTGGTGGCGCCCGGCTTCGACGAGGGCGCGCTGGAGCTGCTGCGGGCCAAGAAGAACATCCGGCTGCTGCGGGCGCCCGCGTTCGCCAGCCGGCCGGCGGAGTGGCGGCAGGTCAGCGGCGGCGTGCTGGTGCAGATGCGGGACGCGGTCGACGCGCCCGGCGACGACCCGTCCGGTTGGACGCTGGCCACCGGCGACCCGGCCGACGAGGCGACGCTGCGCGACCTCGCGTTCGCCTGGCGGGCGGTGCGCGCGGTGAAGAGCAACGCGATCCTGCTGGCCCGCGACGGCGCCACCGTCGGCGTCGGGATGGGCCAGGTCAACCGCGTCGACTCGGCACGGCTGGCGGTCAGCCGGGCCGGCGACGAGCGGGCCCGCGGCTCGGTCTGCGCCTCGGACGCGTTCTTCCCGTTCGCGGACGGCCCGCAGATCCTCATCGACGCCGGCATCCGGGCGATCGTGCAGCCCGGGGGCTCGATCCGCGACGAGGAGACCATCGCGGCCTGCAAGGCGGCCGGCGTGACGATGTACCTCACCGGCACCCGCCACTTCTTCCACTAGGTCTGTTCCGCACGGGTTGCACCTCGCCGCTGGTTACCGTGCGTAGCCGCAGGGGAGGGACAATCAGATCTGCGCGGTATACCTCAGAGGCATAGTTATGACTCTGAGGTATACCGCTTCAGACACCATTGGTGCCGCTGCCCCGACACGCCGGAAGCCGATGGCGGAACGCGCCGGACCCGGGTAGCCCGCCGCCGCGCGTCGTTGCCGGCCGTCGGGGGTGGTTGCTAGCGTGTGCCGGCGACGATCGATCGACCGTCTCCACTGTCCGTGAGCCCCGGCAGGTGTGCCATGCGCGTGCGCGACCGGTTGACCGCCGTCGTCGTCACGCTGGCGTTCGTCCTGGCCGCGCTCGGCTCCGCCGCCGGCCCGCACGCCGCCGGCCTGCCCGCAGTCGGCGCGGACACCCTCGCCCCGTCCGTCGTCGGCGGGAACGCCGTCGGGCCGGCTGCCGTCGTACCCGCCTCGGGGTGCCGGGCCGGGCCGGTCGCGTCGCTCGGCGCGTACCCGCAACGGCGGTGCGCGGAGCTGTCCGGCGGGTGGTGGGGTGAGCGGCGCGGCGGCCTCGCCTACGGCGACGGGCCGGACGAACCGCTCCCGACCGCGCCCCCGAGCGTCGCCGGCCCGGTCATGTCGGCGCGGCTCACGCCGGGCCGCCGGCCGCCGGCCCTGTCGCTGCCGCCGCGTGGCGCGCTGGCCGCGCGGGCGCCGCCCACCGCCTGAGTCGCGCCGGAGCCTGCCGCGTCGACCCGGCGGTTCCACCGCGCGCTGCCGTCGCCCACGGGGGCGCCCCTCACGCACCCCGTCCACGTCCCGCTGCGGCCCCGCCCCTCCTTCCTCCGGGGGACGGGGCCTCAGACGTCCGGGCGCACCTCGGCGAAGTGGCAGGCGCTGGGGTGCGGGTCCGCGGCGCGGGGCACGGTCTGCGGGTCCTGGACGGCGCAGACCTCCTCCGCCTTCCAGCACCGGGTGCGGAACCGGCAGCCCGACGGCGGGTCGGCCGGGCTGGGCACGTCGCCGCTGAGCCGGATGATCGTCCGGCGGTCGCGGGCCTCCGGGTCGGGCACCGGCACCGCCGAGAGCAACGCCTGGGTGTACGGGTGGGTGGCGCGCTGGTAGATCTGCTCCTCGGTGCCGATCTCCACGATCCGGCCCAGGTACATCACCGCCACCCGGTCGCAGATGTGCCGGACCACGGACAGGTCGTGCGCGATGAAGATGTACGACAACCCGAACTCGTCCTGGAGCTGCGCCAACAGGTTGATCACCTGGGCCTGGATGGAGACGTCAAGCGCCGACACCGGCTCGTCGCAGACGATGATCTCCGGGCGCAGCGCGAGCGCGCGGGCGATGCCGATGCGCTGCCGCTGGCCGCCGGAGAACTGGTGCGGGTAGCGGTTCACGTGCTCCGGGTTGAGCCCGACCACGTCCAGCAGCTCCTGCACCCGCTGCCGCCGGCTGCCCTTCGGCGCGGCGTCCGGGTGGATCGCGAACGGCTCGCCGACGATGTCGCCGACCGTCATCCGCGGGTTCAACGAGGTGTACGGGTCCTGCATCACCATCTGCATGTTCCGCCGCAGCCGCCGCAGCTCCCCGCCGGACGCCCGGAACAGGTCCCGCCCCTCCAGCGTGGCCCGGCCGGCGGTCGGCGTCTCCAGCCGCATCAGCAGCCGGGCCAGCGTGGACTTGCCGCAGCCGGACTCGCCGACCACGCCGAGCGTCTCGCCCCGGCGCAGCTCGAAGCTCACCCCGTCGACCGCCCGCACCGCGCCGATCTGCCGTTTGAACAGCACGCCCTGGGTGATCGGGAAGTGCTTGACCAGCTCGTCGACGGCGAGGACGGTCTCGCCGCGGACCTTGGCCGGGCTAGCGGGCGCGGTCATCGTGGACCTCCTGCGCGAAGTGGCACGCGCTGGTCCGGCCGTCGCCGAGCACCAGGTCGTGCGGCACCTCGTCGACACAGACCTGCTGCGCGTACGGGCAGCGGGGGTGGAACGGGCAGCCGGGCGGGATCCGCATCAGGTTCGGCGGCAGCCCCGGAATGGTCGACAGCGCCTGCCCGCGCACGTCGAGCCGGGGGATCGACTCCAGCAACCCCTTGGTGTACGGGTGGGCCGGCGCCCGGTACAGCGAACGCACGTCGGCGTGCTCGATGATCCGGCCGGCGTACATGACCGCGATCCGGTCCGCCACGCCGGCGACCACGCCGAGGTCGTGGGTGATCAGGATGAGCGCCATGCCGAGGTCCCGGCGCAGGTCGGCCAGGAGGTCCATGATCTGCGCCTGCACGGTGACGTCGAGCGCGGTGGTGGGCTCGTCGGCGATCAGCACCTTCGGGTCCAGCGCCAGCGCCATGGCGATCATGACGCGTTGCCGCATCCCGCCGGAGAACTGGTGCGGGTAGTCGCCGAGCCGGCTCGCCGCGGCCGGGATGCGGACCAGGTCCATCAGCTCGACCGTGCGCCGGCGCGCGTCGGCGCGGGACAGTCCGGCCCGCTGCCGCAGCGACTCGCCGATCTGCCAGCCGACCGGGAAGACCGGGTTCAGCGCGGACAGCGCGTCCTGGAAGATCATCGCGATCTCCGTGCCCCGGACCTGCCGGCGTTCCTCCTCCGACCGGGTGAGCAGGTCCCGCCCCCGGTAGCGGATCTGACCGCCCCGCACGTACGCGGGCGGGGTGTCCAGGATGCCCATGATCGCCTGGGCGGTGACCGACTTGCCGGAGCCCGACTCGCCGAGCACGGCAAGCGTCTCGCCGGCGTCCAGGTGGTACGTCACCCCGTTGATCACCCGGGCCACGCCCTCCCGGGTGCGGAACTCGACGTGCAGGTCCCGCACCTCCAGCAGGTGCCCCTCGGGCGGGGTGGGGGAGGCCGGCGTGGGCCGGATCGCGGACTCGGTCATGGGGAACTCACCGCAGCTTCGGGTCGAAGGCGTCGCGGACCGCGTCGCCGAGCATGATGAACGCGAGCACGGTCAACGCGAGGAAGACCGACGGCACGATCAGCGGCGTGGCCGACTCGCGCATGTGCACCCGGCCGGCGTCGATGTCGATGCCCCAGGAGATGGTCGGCGCCTTCAGCCCGATGCCGAGGAAGCTCAGCGTCGCCTCGGCCGCGATGAACGACCCGAGCGCGATGGTGAGCACCACGATGGCCGGCGCGAGCGCGTTCGGCAGGATGTGCCGCCACATGATCCGGCCGTCGCCGGCGCCGAGCATCCGGGCCGCGGCCACGTAGTCCTGCTCGCGGGCGGTGATCACCGAGGAGCGCACCACGCGGGCCGCGGTGGTCCAGCCGAGCAGCGCCAGCACCAGGATGACCGCGAACAGGCGTACCGTCTCGCCGCTGGTGCTCACGCGCTTGAGCAGCACGATCGCGGCCAGCAGCAGCGGGATGCCGAGCACGATGTCGATCACCCGGGAGAGCACCGCGTCGACCCACCCGCCGAAGAAGCCGGCGAGCATGCCGACGACCAGCGCGATCACCCCGGTGATCACCGCGGAGAACGCGCCCACCAGCAGCGAGGCCCGGGCGCCGTAGACCGCTCGGGCGAACGTGTCGCAGCCCTGGAAGTCGTACCCGAAGATGGCCCCGCCGGACGGTCCGGCGTGCTGCCGGGAGAGCACGCAGTCGCGCGGGTCGTTGGCGGTGAACAGCCCGGGGGCGACGGCCATCGCGGCGACCAGCAGGACCAGCAGCAGGCTGAGCCAGAACACCGGGTTGCGGCGCAGGTCCCGCCAGGCGTCGCCGGCCAGGCTGCGGGACCTGCCGGGCCGGCCGGCCCGGTCCGGGGTGCCGGGCTCGCCGGAGACGCCGCGCCGCGCCGACTGGTCCTCCGTCGCCGCCACCGTCTCGAAGTCACTCATATCTGATCCTCGGGTCGAGTACGGCGTAGAGCACGTCCACCACCAGGTTGGACAGTAGGTAGACCACGACGAGGACGCTGACGATGCCCACCACCAGCGGGCCGTCCTCGGTGCGGATGCCGCGGAACAGGTTGAAGCCGACGCCGGGAATGTTGAACACGCCCTCGGTGATGATCGCGCCGCTCATCAGGTTGCCCAGCTCGACGCCGAGGAACGTGACCACCGGGATGAGCGAGTTGCGCAGCACGTGCACGCCGACGATCCGGCGACGCACCAGGCCCTTCGACCGGGCGGTGCGCACGTAGTCGGCGCGCAGGTTCTCGGTCACCGAGGTGCGGGTCAGCCGCAGCGCGGTGGCCAGCGACAGCGAGCCGAGCACGATGCCGGGCAGCAGCAGCGCCCGGAACGAGGGCTGGGCGCCGGCGGTGGGCGGGAAGATCGGCCAGCGTACGCCGAGGAAGTACTGCGCCAGCGGGGCCAGCACGATGGTGGGGATGCCGAGCACCAGCAGCGTGAGCACCAGCGTGGCGTGGTCGAAGACGCCGGAGCGGCGGATGGCCGCGATGACGCCGGCGGTGACCCCGAAGATTACGGTCACGGCCAGCGCGATCAGCGCCAGTTTCACGGTGACCGGCCAGGCTGCGGCCAGGATGTCGCCGATCTGCCGGCCGGTGAGCGACTGGCCGAGGTCACCGCGGAGCAGGCCGCCGAGATAGTTCAGGTAGCGGTAGAAGAAGCCGCCGACCCCGGTCGCGTCCAGGTGGTACTTCTCGGTCAGGTAGGCGCGTTGGGCGGCGGTGACCGGCCGTTCCCCGGCGAGCGCCTGGATCGGGTCGCCCTGGCCGGCGAACATCAACGCGTAGACGATCAGCGTGGTCCCGAAGAACGCGAGGACCATCTGGAGCAGTCGCCGCAGGATGAACCGGAACATGCCTGCGAGTCTGCCGAAGATGGGGCAAATGCGGGCCAATGCCAAGGCCGGGCCACCCGGTGGGGGTGGCCCGGCCTTGTCGGGGGTGGGTCAGGCGCGTTCGATCTTCAGCAGGTCCACCCGGTCGAAGAGGTCCACGTGGACGTTCTTGACCTTGGTGGAGTGGCCGAAGTTGTTCTGCCCGTACCGCAGCGGGATCACCGGCAGGTCCTGCGCGAGCAGGTCCTCCGCCGCCTGGTACTTCTTGACCGCCTCGTCCGCGCTCGCCGCGCGGGCACCCTCGGCGAGCAGCTTGTCGAACTCCGGGTTCGAGTAGCCGTAGTAGTTCGACGAGCCGTTGGTGCTGTACAGCGGGCCCAGGTAGTTCTCCATGGACGGGTAGTCCATCACCCAGCCCATCCGGAACAGGCCCACCGACTGCTTCTGCTTGAGCTTGGTCAGCAGGTCGGCGAACTTCGGCTCGGCGTTGCCCACGCACTCCACGCCCAGGTTGGCCTTGAGCTGGTTGCAGGTGGCGTCGATCCAGTCCTTGTGGCCGCCGTCGCCGTTGTAGGACAGCTCGATCTTCTTCGGGCCGCCCGCGGCCTCGTACATCGCCTTGGCCTTGGCCGGGTCGAACGCGCCGGCGGTGCCGATGGTGTTCTCCCGGTAGCCGGCGACCACCGGCGAGACGAACGAGCGGGCCGGCTGCTGCGAGTCCTTGAAGATCGACTTGGTGATCTCGTCCCGGTCGATCGCCATCGAGATGGCCTTGCGCACCTCGGGCTTGCTGAACTCCTTCTGGAACGTCGGGAACGCCAGCACCTGGAGCGACGAGGCCGGGCTCTGCTGGAACCGGTCGCCGAGGTCGGTGGCGGCGGTCGACAGGTTCTCGGTCGGGATCGTCTTGATCACGTCGAGGTTGTCCGACAGCACGTCCGCGTACGCGGCGGTCGGCTGCTGGTAGATCCGGAACTCGACGCCGCCGACCTTGGGCTGCTGGCCCGGGAACGCGTCGTAGCGCTCCACCTCGACCTTGGCGTCGTGCTGCCAGGAGCCCTTCATCTTGAACGGGCCCTGACCGATCGGCGCCTGCTCGTACCCCTCGGCCAGCACGCCCGGCGCGGAGAACGCCGCCTTGGGCAGCGGGTAGAACGCGGTGTAGCCGAGCATGGTCCTGAAGTCCACGTACGGCTCGGTGAGCGTCACGGTGAACGTCAGGTCGTCGACCTTCGACAGGCCGCTGAGCGTCTCCGCCTTCGGCTTCTCGCCCTGGAGGTCCTGGTAGCCGGCGATCTTCTCGAAGAAGTAGCTGGAGTTCTGGCCGTTCGGCGCGTACGCGCCGTAGTTCCAGGCGTCGAGGTAGTTGTCGGCGGTGACCTTCTCGCCGTTGTGGAACGTGTAGCCGGGCTTCAGCTTGATCGTCCAGACCTTGTTGTCCGACGACGTCACCGACTCGGCCGCCACCTCGTGCGGCTTGTTCGCCTCGTCGTAGTCGACGAGCGGGCTGAACAGTGCCGACAGCACCTGCGAGCCACTCGTCTCGTTGGTGTTGGTCGGCACCAGGTGCTGCGGCTCGGCGATCTCGATCCGCACGGCCGCGTCGGGGTCGCTTGCGCCGCCGCTCCCGCCGCCGGAGCCGCAGGCCGTCAGGCCCAGGGTCACCGCGAGCGGCAGAGCGGCCCAGGCCGCGAGCCTACGAACACGCATGGAGTCTCCTCATCTCCTCACGCTGCGCGGTCGGCCCGACGCTGGGTGACGCTGCGCAACGAGTCGTAACGGTAGGTCGCGCTGCGGCGGATCAACAACGGATGCGTTGCGAGCTGGTAACGGAACGTGCCGTCGAGTCCCGTTTCGTGGCCCGGACGACCACTCTCAGTGACGGAAACCACGTTGCGGAGCGTGATCGGTGCCCGTCGTCGTCCGGCTCGCCGGGGAACGTGAGACGATCACGACGTGACGGCGACGATCCTGGACGGCAAGGCCACCGCGGCGGAGATCAAGGACGAGCTGCGAGCGCGGGTGAAGGCGCTCGCCGAGCGCGGCATCACCCCCGGGCTCGGCACGGTCCTGGTCGGGGAGGACCCCGGCTCCCAGGCGTACGTCAACGGCAAGCACCGCGACTGCGCCGAGGTCGGCATCGCCTCGCTGCGCGTCACGCTCCCGGCCGACGCCACCCAGGAACAGCTCGACGCGGCACTGGCCGAGCTGAACGCGGACCCGGCCTGTCACGGCTACATCGTCCAGCTCCCGCTCCCGGCCCACCTGGACACCCAGCGGGCGCTGGAGTCGATCGACCCGGACAAGGACGCCGACGGCCTGCACCCGGTCAACCTGGGCCGACTCGTGCTCGGCTACGACGCCCCGCTGCCCTGCACCCCGCGCGGCATCGTCGAGCTGCTGCGCCGGCACGACGTGCCGCTGCGCGGCGCGAACGTCGCGGTGGTCGGTCGGGGCAACACGGTCGGCCGCCCGCTCGGCCTGCTGCTCACCCGGCGCAGCGAGAACGCCACCGTCACGCTCTGCCACACCGGCACCCTGGACCTCGCCGGCCACACCCGCGCCGCCGACATCGTCATCGTCGCCGCCGGCGTGCCGGGGCTGCTCACCGCCGACATGATCACCCCCGGCGCGACGGTGGTGGACGTCGGCATCACCCGGGTGATCGGCGACGACGGCAAGGGGCGCTACACCGGCGACATCGACCCCGAGGTGGCCGAGGTGGCCGGCAAGATGGTGCCGATGCCCGGCGGCGTCGGCCCGATGACCCGGGCGATGCTGCTCACCAACGTGGTCGAACGCGCCGAGCGGGACCGCTGACCACCCAGACAGGTCATAACCGTCCGCCCCTCGCCCGATCGGTGCCAGGATGGCTGATACGGTCCGGAAAACCGACTGGTATCAGGGAGTGGGACGACCATGGGTAAGAAGGTCACTGTCGTCGGGGCCGGCTTCTACGGCTCCACCACCGCACAGCGCCTGGCCGAGTACGACATCTTCGAGACCGTCGTGATCACCGACATCGTGGAGGGCAAGCCGGCGGGCCTCGCCCTCGACCTCAACCAGTCGCGGCCGGTCGAGGGCTTCGAGACCAAGCTCGTCGGCGTCACCACCGGCCCGAACGGCGAGGGCTACGAGGCCATCGAGGGCTCGGACGTCGTCGTCATCACCGCCGGCCTGGCCCGCAAGCCGGGCATGAGCCGGATGGACCTGCTGGAGACGAACGCCAAGATCGTCCGGCAGGTCTCCGAGAACGTCGCCAAGTACGCCCCGAACGCCGTCGTCATCGTGGTGTCGAACCCGCTCGACGAGATGACCGCGCTGGCCCAGATCGCCACCCAGTTCCCCAAGAACCGGGTGCTCGGCCAGGCCGGCATGCTCGACACCGCCCGGTTCACCAACTTCGTCGCCGAGGCGCTGAGCGTGCCGGTGAAGTCGGTCCGGACCCTGACGCTCGGCTCGCACGGCGACACCATGGTCCCGGTGCCGTCGAAGAGCACCGTGAACGGCAAGCCGCTGCGCGACGTCATGCCGGCCGAGCAGATCGAGGAACTGGTCGTCAAGACCCGCAACGGCGGCGCCGAGGTGGTCGCGCTGCTCAAGACCGGATCGGCCTACTACGCGCCGTCCGCCGCCGCGGCCCGGATGGCGAAGGCCGTGGCCGAGGACTCCGGCGACGTGATGCCGGTCTGCGCCTGGGTCGACGGCGAGTACGGCATCTCCGGCGTCTACCTGGGCGTCGAGGCCGAGATCGGCGCCGAGGGCGTCAAGCGGGTCGTGGAGACCGAGCTGGACGCCGACGAGCTGGCCGCGCTGAAGGAGGCCGCCGAGGCCGTCCGTGCCAAGCAGGGCGACGTCGCCTCCATGTGACCTGAGCACCACCCGCCGCGAGGGGCGGCCGGCTTCCGCCGGCCGCCCCTCGCGCGTCCCACCCCCGGTCAGCCCACGCGAGGGTGGGGGGTGAAGGGGGCGCCCAGGTGGGGGGTGGCCAGGAGCAGCGGGGAGAGGTTCGACAGGACGCGCTCGCGGGTCCGGCCGGCCCCGGCCCGGTCCTCCTCGTGGACGTAGCACAGTGCCGGGTCGATCAACTGGATCGCGTGCACCAGCAGGTCGCCGGTGACCAGGAGGCGGTCGTCGCCGGACTCCACCAGCACGGACTGGTGCCCGGGGGTGTGGCCGGGCGTGCTCAGCACGCGTACCCCCGGGGTGAGGTCGGTGTCGCCGTCGAGCACCCGCAGCCGGCCGTCGGCGCGCAACGGCCCGAGCAGCCGGGCCGGCAGTTCCGGGTGGAACAGCTCCAGCGCGTCCAGCTCGGCGCGCTGCACCAGGTGGTCCGCGTTCGGGAAGAGCGGCCCGGCCCAGCCCACGTGGTCGCTGTGCAGGTGGGTGAGGACGACCGTGCGGACGTCCGCCGGGTCGATGCCGGCGTCGGCCAGCTCGGCCGGCAGCCGGCCGGGCACCGGCGCCCAGCTCGCCGCCGGCGCGTCCGCCGGGCCGATGCCGGCGTCGACCAGGGTGACCGGCCCGTCACCGGTACGCAGCGCGAACGCGCGGAACGGCAGCCACCAGCCGCCGTCCGGCCCGACCGCGTCCGGGTCCCGCCGGTCCGCCTCGCGCCAGTTCGCTTCGGTGGCGTCGGGGAACGCCTCCTCGCGCGGCATGAAGAAGGGGCCCGCTCCGTCGAGCAGCGAGGTGATCGTGATGGACCCGAGCGTGTGCGTCAGCGGCATGCGGGAAGGATGTCACCGCGAGGCCGGCTGGGTCACCTCCGACGGTTTCCAGTACGCTCGTACTGCTTGAGCACGTGTCCCCCGAGAGGAGCGCCGGCCGATGGCGAAGATCAAGGTAAACAACCCGGTCGTGGAGATCGACGGCGACGAGATGACCCGGATCATCTGGAAGCAGATCCGGGAGCAGCTGATCCTGCCGTACCTCGACGTCGACCTGCACTACTACGACCTGTCGATCCAGTACCGCGACGAGACCGACGACCAGGTCACCGTCGACGCCGCCAACGCCATCAAGGAGCACGGCGTCGGCGTCAAGTGCGCCACCATCACCCCGGACGAGGCCCGGGTGGAGGAGTTCGGCCTGAAGAAGATGTGGCGGTCGCCGAACGGCACCATCCGCAACATCCTCGGCGGCGTGGTGTTCCGCGAGCCGATCATCATGTCGAACGTGCCGCGGCTCGTCCCGGGCTGGACCAAGCCGATCATCATCGGCCGGCACGCGCACGGCGACCAGTACAAGGCCACCGACTTCGTCGTCCCCGGCCCCGGCAAGGTCACCATCACGTACGCCCCGGCCGACGGCGGCGCGCCGATGGAGATGGAGGTCGCCAACTTCCCCGGCGGCGGCATCGCCATGGGCATGTACAACTTCGACGAGTCGATCCGGGACTTCGCCCGCGCCTCGTTCCGGTACGGCCTGGACCGCAACTACCCGGTCTACATGTCGACCAAGAACACCATCCTCAAGGCGTACGACGGCCGGTTCAAGGACATCTTCGCCGAGGTGTTCGAGGCCGAGTTCAAGGCCGAGTTCGACGCCGCCGGTCTGACCTACGAGCACCGGCTGATCGACGACATGGTCGCCGCCGCGCTCAAGTGGGAGGGCGGGTACGTCTGGGCCTGCAAGAACTACGACGGTGACGTGCAGTCCGACACCGTGGCGCAGGGCTTCGGCTCGCTCGGCCTGATGACCTCGGTGCTGCTCTCCCCGGACGGCCGTACCGTCGAGGCCGAGGCCGCCCACGGCACGGTCACCCGGCACTACCGGCAGTACCAGAAGGGCGAGAAGACCTCGACCAACCCGATCGCCTCGATCTACGCCTGGACCCGGGGCCTGGCCCACCGGGGCAAGCTGGACGGCACCCCGGCGGTCACCGAGTTCGCCAACACGCTGGAGCAGGTCATCGTGGAGACCGTCGAGGGCGGCCAGATGACCAAGGACCTCGCGCTGCTCATCTCGCGGGACGCCCCGTGGCTGACCACCGACGAGTTCATGAACGCGCTCGACGAGAACCTGGCCCGCAAGCTCGCGGCCTGAGCCCTCTCGCCGATCACGACGGAGCCCGCCGGTACGCACCGGCGGGCTCCGTCATGTCCGTGCGTCGTCGTTGCCGTGCGGTGCGCACGCGGTGGGGGCGTCACCCGGGCCCGGCCGGACTCGTTGCACCGGGTGGACGCGATGCCAGTCCCGTCCACCCGTCCCTTCCCAGCGGGGGCCCGGTCACCGGGCCCCCGCGCCCTGTTCCGGGGCGCGGACGCCCGGAGGGTGCCAACAGGGGAGCCGACCTCTACCGGAGGCGTTAAGAAGGGGCCCCGCCTTTCACGCGGCGCGCAGGAGTTCGGCGGCCCGCTCGGGGGCGATGTCGTTGATGAAGACGCCCATGCCGGACTCCGAACCGGCCAGGTACTTCAGCTTGTCCTTCGCCCGGCGGACGGTGAACAGCTGTAGGTGCAGATGCCCCAGCTCCCGGTCGACGCGCACCGGCGCCTGGTGCCACGCCGCGATGTACGGCATCGGCAGGTCGAACAGCCCGTCGAAGCGGCGCAGCAGGTCCAGATAGAGCGGGCCGAAGGCGTCCCGCTCGGCGTCGTCGAGCGCCGGGATGTCCGGCACCGGCCGGTGCGGGGCCACGTGCACCTCGAACGGCCAGCGGGCCGCCGCCGGCACGTACGCGGTCCAGTGCTCGTTGCTGGTCACCACCCGGTCGCCGGCGGCGCGCTCGGCGGCCAGCACGTCGGCGTAGAGGTTGCCGCCGGTGCGCTCGGCGTGCCGGCGGGCGGCGGCCAGCATGCTCCGGGTCCGCGGCGTGACGAACGGGTACGCGTAGATCTGGCCGTGCGGGTGGTGCAGCGTCACCCCGATCTCCACGCCCCGGTTCTCGAACGGGAACACCTGCTCGACGCCGGGCAGCGCGCTCAGCGCGGTGGTGCGGTCGGCGAGCGCGTCCAGCACGGTCCGCACCCGGCCGGGGGAGAGGCGGGCGAACGAGGCGTTGTGGTCGTCGGTGAAGCAGACCACCTCGCACCGGCCGAGCCCGGGGCGCACCGGCGTGAACGGCGTGATCTCGGCCGGCTCCTCGGCCACCCGCTGGCTCAGCGACGGGAACCGGTTCTCGAAGACCACCACGTCGTAGTCCGGCGCCGGGATCTCGCTGTGCCGGTCGCCGCGCGACGGGCACAGCGGGCACTGGTCGGCCGGGGGTAGGAACGTGCGGGTCTGCCGGTGCACCGCCACCGCCACCCACTCGTCGGTCAGCGGGTCGTACCGCAGTTGCGAGGCGGGCGGCGGCGGGGGCAGGTCCCGCCGGTCCGGCTGGTCCCGCACCGCGTCGTCCCGCTCGTCGAAGTAGATCAGCTCCCGGCCGTCGGCCAGCTCGATCTGCGTACGCTTCACTCCGCTCCCTCCGTCGCGGGCACGGTCACCAGCTCACCCACCCGGTCCTCGAGTACCCCTCGCGCGTCGGGTGTCAACCGGTCGTCGGTGACCAGCACGTCCGCCGCGTCGAGGCCGACGATCGACGAGATGCCGACCGTGCCCCACTTGGTGTGGTCGGCGAGCACCACCAGCCCGTCGGCGGCGGCCACCAGCGCGCGGTTCGTGTCCGCCTCCATCAGGTTGGGCGTGGTGAACCCGGCCCGCTCGCTGATCCCGTGCACACCGAGGAAGAGCAGGTCCAGGTGGAGCGCGGCGATCGCGGCCACGGCCAGCGGGCCGACCAACGCGTCCGACGGGGTGCGGACCCCGCCGGTGAGCACCACGGTCTGGTCCGGCCGGCCACCGACGTGCAGGATCTCGGCCACCGGCAGTGAGTTGGTGACCACCGTCAGGCCGGGCACGTCCACCAGCCGGCGGGCCAGCGCGGCGGTGGTGGTGCCGGCGGAGAGCGCGATCGCGGCGCCGGGGCGGACCAGCCGCGCGGCGTGGTCGGCGATGGCCGCCTTCTCCGCGGCCTGGCGGACCGACTTGGCCCGGAAGCCGGGCTCGTCGGTCGAGCCGGACCCGGCCAGCGTCGCCCCGCCGTGCACCTTGGCGAGCAGACCCTGGTCGTGCAGCGTTTCCAGGTCCCGCCGGATGGTCATGTCCGACACGCCGAACTCGGCGGCCAGCTCGGTGACCCGGACGCCGCCGGCGGCGCGGACCCGCTCCAGGATGGCGGTCTGCCGCTGTCGCGCGAGCATCGCCGGTCACCTCCCGAGCTTCCCCACCGCGAACGCGGTCGAACGTGTTCCAACAAAGACGAACACTACCGGTCGGCGGGGGCGCACGCGACACCGCCGCCGTCCCGGGACGGAACGGCGGCGGTCGGCGGATCCGTGCCGGTCAGGCCGGCTGCATGCGTGGCTCCACCCAGCCGGTCTCGGTGAGGTGCTCCAGCACCCGCTGGACCGCCTCCTCGACGGTCAGGTCCGAGGTGTCCACCACCAGATCGGCGTCGGTGGGCTCCTCGTACGGGTCGTCGATGCCGGTCATGCCGGTGAGCAGGCCGGCCCGGGCCCGGGCGTAGAGACCCTTGCGGTCGCGCTGCTCACAGACCGCCAGCGGCGTCGCCACGTGCACCAGCAGGAAACCCGCGCCGGCCGCCTGGGCCATCTCCCGGGCGGTCGACCGGGCCGCCGCGTACGGCGCGATCGGGCAGCAGATGCCGACCCCCCGGTGCCGGGCGATCTCGGCGGCCACCCAGCCGATCCGGCGCACGTTCAGGTCCCGGTCGGCCTTGCTGAAGCCCAGCCCGGCGGAGAGTTCCCGCCGCACCACGTCGCCGTCGAGCAGCGTGATCGTCCGATCACCCTGCTCCCGGAGCACGTCGGCGAGACTCCGGGCGATCGTCGACTTGCCCGAGCCGGAGAGGCCGGTCAGGAAGATCACCAGACCGCGGTGCCGCCGGGGTGGGCGGGCCCGGGCCAGCTCCCGCGCCACCGCGGGCGGGGTGTGCCACTCGGGCAGCGGGAAACCCCGGTCCAGCAGGTCGTCGATCTCGTGCTGGCCGAGCGCCAACCGGCGGTTGCGCGGTGGGATGTCCTCCCGCCAGCGCCACTGCCCGTCCCGGTTGTCGTACGCCAACTCGCGCGGCACCAGCACCCGCAGGCCGGCGCCGGAGAGCATGCCCTCGGTGGAGAGCAGATGGGTCACGCCGTACGCGGCGGCGACCCGCGCCCGCAGCAACGCGTCGCTGATCTCGTCGCTGCGCCGCGCCAGCGGCACCGCCACCAGCGTCGCCGGCGGCATCCGGTCGCGGGCCGCGAACACGCTGCGCACCAGCGCCTCGGCCGGCAGGCCACCGCTGGACTCCTCGCCCACCGGGATGAGCACCAGCAGGTGCGCGCCGAGCGTCCGGGCCGCGTGCGCGATCTGGGCCAGCTGCGGGCGGTGCAGCGCCCGGTCGGCGAAGACGCCGAGCACCCGGCCCGGCGGCAGCAGCCCGCGCACCTCGTCCGGGCCGCGTCGCAACCGCTGGAACGGCCCGTGGCCGCCGTCGCCGAGCCGGCGTACCGCGCCGCCCACGCCGACCGTGCCCTCGCGGGCCGGCCAGACGTCGCTCACGTCCATGGCCGCCACCGGGGCGCCCTCGCCGTCGGTGAGCACCAGCGCCCGACGCGCCGGGTCGGCCAGCTCCAGCCCGTCGGCGAGCGCCGCCGGCACCTGGAGCGTCACCGGCACCGGCCACGGGGTGCCGTCGGCGAGCCGGCCACGCCGGCCCAGCGAGGCCAGGTCCGCCCGGGTCATGAAACCGCTCAGCGGCGCGTACGCCCCGGTCAGCAACAACTCCAGATCGGCCAGCTCAGCGGGCCTTGGCGCGTACGACGGCGCATCCCGCAGCACATCCTCGGGCAGGATCCACCCGTTGCTCATCGAACCCCCAACTCGCCGGCCGGCACACAGTTTCGCAGCCCACCGGCGATCGGTCGAGAGCGCCACTCCACCTCCCGGCCACCCGGAGGTCGACCGGGTGTCGCCGGGCGGGTTCAGCCGGCGGTCGTCAGCGCCGCCGCGCCGAACGAGACGGCGAACCGCTCGCACCAGATGGAGACGCTGGTCAGCCCGGTGAGATCGGTTCCGGCGGGGATCTCGTACGCCTGGTCGCCCCGGTTTCCCTTGAGCGGACCGAGCGCCACGTGCCGCCCGTCGTCGAAGACACGCCACCCGGACGGCCCGGTCCGAACCGGCTGGTCGGTCAGCCAGACCTGAAGATCCGGACCGTTCGAGGTGTCCAGCCCGACCAGTTCCAGCCGGTACCGCCCGTCGGCGGTGCGGACGATCCGGGCGGCACCCCGGGTGTCGTGCTCGTGGCTGACGAACTCGCCGCCGCCGAGCAGCACCGGGCCGGCGGGCGTCGGCGACGGCGTGGCCGGACGCGACGGCACGGCCGACCCCGTGGACGGCACCGCGGAGGGCACTGCGGACGGCACCGCCACCAGTTCCTCGTGCACCTCCGTGTCGGTGACCAGCTTCCAGGGCTGGAACCAGTACAGCGCGGTCGCCGCCCCGACCACGAGGACGGCGACGGCGATCCAGGTCAGCGGCGCACGCAGCAGACGCATCGGCATGCGTCGAGTGTCCCGGTGCCGGGCGCGGCGGGCACCGGTCCGGCCGCTTACGGAAGCCTTACCGGCGGTGTCCGGGCCGAATCAGGGACAACCCCGAGCGTTTCCCGGTGCAAAGGCGGGCCCGCGCTTCCTAGGCTGGCAGCGTGACACTGCTCGCGACCGAGTCGCTGACCAAGACGTACGGAGGCCGGGTCACCGCGTTGGCCGACCTCACCGTGTCGGTCGAGCCGGGGATCATCGGGCTGGTCGGCGCCAACGGTGCCGGCAAGTCCACCCTGATCAAGATCCTGCTGGGTCTGCTCCCGCCG
The DNA here is from genome assembly GCF_040647835.1 of Micromonospora sp. NPDC049240. NCBI lineage: Bacteria > Bacillati > Actinomycetota > Actinomycetes > Micromonosporales > Micromonosporaceae > Micromonospora > Micromonospora sp. NPDC049240. Next base: position 39,244 of record NZ_JBEZCX010000004.1, on the reverse strand, counting down.
ACCAGCGGCCGGGTGCAGGTGCTCGGCCTCGACCCCACCACCGATCCGGCGCAGGTCCGCGCCCGGGTCGGCTACATGCCCGAGCACGACGCCCTCCCGCCGGACCTCTCCGCCGCCGAGCTGGTCACCCACCTGGGCCGGATGAGCGGGCTGCCGCGCACGGTGGCCCGGGAACGCGCCTCCGAGGCGCTGCGGCACGTCGGCCTGCACGAGGAGCGGCACCGGGCGGTCGGTGGCTACTCCACCGGCATGAAGCAGCGGGTCAAGCTCGCCCAGGCCCTGGTGCACGACCCCGACCTGCTGCTGCTCGACGAGCCCACCAACGGCCTCGACCCGGCCGGCCGGGACGCCATGCTGGCGCTCATCCACCGGATCGGCACCGAGTTCGGCATCTCGGTGGTGGTCTGCTCCCACCTGCTCGGCGAGGTGGAGCGGATCTGCGACACGCTCGTCGCCATCGACGGCGGCCGGCTGCTGCGCGCCGACCGGGTCGCCGCCATGACCACCGCCACCGACGTGCTCGCCGTCGAGGTGAGCGAGGGCACGGAGGAACTGGCCGCCCGGCTCGCCGCGCTCGACCTGCCGGTGACCCGGGACGGGCGGCTGCTGCTCGTCCCGCTCGCCGACGACCACACCTACGACCTGATCCTCGGCGCGGTCGCCGAGCTGGACCTGCCGCTGCACCGGCTGGACCAGCGACGGCACCGGGTGGCCGAGCTCTTCGCCCCGAGGGAGCCCAGCCATGTCTGACGCGACAGGCGTCATCCACGACATCGGATACCAGCGCTACACCGGCCCTCGGCTGGGCCGGCGGCAGGTCTTCGGCGCGCTCTACGGGCACGGCGTGCGTACCGTCTTCGGGTTGGGGCGTAGCGCCAAGGCGAAGATCTTCCCCTGGCTGGTGGTGGCCGTGGTCACCGTGGTGGCCGCCGGCCTGACCGCGGTCCGCAGCCAGCTCGGCCAGGTGGTGCTGACGTACGCCCAGTTCGCCGACGCGATGAGCTGGCTGGTCATCTTCTTCGTCGCGGTGGCCGCGCCCGAGCTGGTCTCCCGCGACCTGCGCAGCGGCGTGCTCCCGCTCTACTTCTCCCGTCCGCTGCCCCGCGGCGACTACGCGCTGGCCAAACTGGCGGCCCTGATGACCGCGCTCTGGCTGCTGCTCGGCGGTCCGCAGCTGGTGATGTTCCTCGGCGCCGCGTTCACCACCTCACGGGGCATGCGCGGGGTGTGGGACGAGCTGCTCGACCTGCTGCCCGGCCTGCTCTACGCCGGGCTGTGGGCGGTGGTCTTCGCCTCGATCGGCCTGCTGGTCGCCTCGCTGACCGGCAAGCGCGCCTTCGCCGCCGGCGGCATCGTCGCGGTGTTCCTGATGACCACGCCGGTGGTCGGCGTGCTGTCCATCATGCCCTCCCGGACGGTAAACGAGCTGGCGTTCCTCGCCTCCCCGTCGTCGCTAGTCAGTGGCGTGGGCACCTGGGCGCTGGGCGACCTGCTGACCCAGGGACAGGAGGGGGGCATCCCGATCGGCGGCTTCGGGCCGGTCTACGCGGTGGTCGCCGTCCTGCTGGTCGCCGCCTGCGTCAGCCTGCTGCTCCTGCGATACCGGAAGGTGGCCGCCCGATGACGGCGCTGCACACGCAACCGGCGGCCGACGCGCCCGCCGCCACGACCAGCACCCTCGACCTGGCCGGCGTCTCCCGCTGGTACGGCAACGTGGTGGCGGTCAACGACGTCACCATGCGGCTCGGCCCCGGGGTGACCGGCCTGCTCGGCCCGAACGGCGCCGGGAAGACCACGCTGCTGCACATGATGGCCGGGTTCCTCGCCCCGTCCCGGGGCGCGGTGACGCTGGACGGGGAGCCGACCTGGCGTAACCCGGGCGTCTACCGGCGACTCGGCCTGGTCAGCGAGCGGGAGGCGGTGCACACGTTCCTCAGCGCGTACGAGTTCGTGCTGGCCAGCGCGAAGCTGCACCGGCTGCCGGACCCGGAGGCGGCGGCCCGGCGGGCGATCGAGCTGGTCGAGCTGGAGGGCGCGCAGGGCCGCCGGATCGGCACCTACTCCAAGGGCATGCGGCAGCGCACCCGGGTGGCCGCCGCGCTGGTGCACGACCCGCAGGTGCTGCTGCTCGACGAGCCGTTCAACGGGATGGACCCGCGACAGCGGCTGCACATGATGGCGCTGCTGCACCGGCTCGGCGACGCCGGCCGGACCATCCTGTTCAGCTCGCACATCCTGGAGGAGGTCGAGCAGGTCTCCGGCACGGTCCAGGTGATGGTGGCCGGTCGGCTGGCCGCCTCCGGCGACTACCGCACCATCCGCCGCCTGATGACCAACCGGCCGCACGTCTTCGCGGTGCGCTCCACCGACGACCGGGCGCTGGCGGTGGCGCTGATGGCCGAGTCCTCGGTCTCCGGTGTCGAGCTGGGCCGCACCGGCCTGACCGTCAAGGCCGGCGACTACGGCGCGTTCACCCGGGCCCTGCCCCGGATCGCCCTCCGCCACGGCATCCGGGTCCGGCAGCTCCTGCCGGAGGACGAGTCGCTGGAGAGCGTCTTCTCGTATCTGGTGGAGGCCTGATGTCGACCGTTACCTGGATCACCGCCCGCGGCCTGTTCGGCCGGAGCCGGTTCCTCATGCTGTTGCCGTTGCCGCTGGTCCTGATCGGCCTGGCGGTGCTCTGCCGGTCGCTCGGGGTGGACCCGGGCCAGTGGGGGCCGCCGGTGCTGGTCGGCCTCGGCCTGGCCGTGGTGCTGCCGGTGGTCGCGTTGATCGTCGGCACCGGCGTGCTCGGCGCCGAGATCGACGACGGCACCGTGGTGCACATCCTCACCAAGCCGCTGCCCCGCTGGCAGATCGTGCTGCCGAAGCTCGCGGTGGCGGCCGGCGTCAGCGCGGTCACGGTCGCCGTCCCGCTCTACGTGGCCGGCGTGCTGGCCGACTCGGTACGCCTCGGCCTGGCCCTGGTCGCCGCGTCGGTGGCCGGCGCGTTGGCCTACTCGGCGCTGTTCCTGGCGCTCAGCCTGGTGAGCCGGCGGCCGGTGCTGCTCGGCCTGGTCTACGTGCTGATCTGGGAAGGGCTGCTCGGCCGGTTCGTCGACGGCACCAAGGTGCTCTCGGTCCAGCAGTGGGTGATCGCGCTGGCCGACCGCATCGCGCCGACCGCGCTGCTCGGCACCACCGTCTCGGTGCCGGTGGCGGGCGTACTGATCGCCCTGGTGACGGTCGGCTTCACCGCGCTGGCCGTCGACCGCCTCCGCTCGTTCAGCGTCGCTGGCGAGACGAGCTAGAAGGAAGGGCCCCTTCTTAACACCCTTGGGTGAGAAGGGGCCCCTTCTCTACCGGAGGCGTTAAGAAGGGGCCCTTCCTTACCCGAGGGCGGGGTTAGAACGCGCAGGCGATGACCAGTTCGGGGGTGCGGTCGGGAAGCAGGTCGAGCTTGGCGATCCGCCCCGCCGCGCGCACGTCGTCGGCCACGGTGGTGAGCTGGTCGAGCAGGGCCGCCGGCCCGAGCGCCTCGGCCAGCGGCACGTCCGCCTTCATCGACAGCTTCCGCTCCGACTTGGCGCGGCGCACCTGCCCCAGCGCGTCGGCGGCCAGCCGCAGCAGCTCCGGGTCGCCGGGCGCGGCCAGCGCGCGGTCCACCTCGTACGTGGTCGGCCACGTCGCGCGGTGCACCGAGCCGTACCGCCACCAGGACCAGACCTCCTCGGTGACGAACGGCAGCACCGGCGCGAAGAGCCGCAACTGCACCGACAGCGCGGTGGCGAGCGCCGCCCGCGCCGAGTCGGCCGCCGGCCCCTCACCGTAGGCGCGTTCCTTCACCAACTCGATGTAGTCGTCGCAGAACCGCCAGAAGAACCCCTCGGTGGCCATCAGGGCGGCGGTGTGGTCGTACCCGTCGAGGGCCGACGTCGCGGCCCCGACCAGGCCGGACAGTTCGGCGAGCATGGCGGTGTCCAACGGCTCGCTCACCGGGGCCCGCAGCGCGTCGGCGGCGCCCAGTCCCAGCGCGAAGCGGGACGCGTTGAGCAGCTTGGTGGCCAGCCGGCGGCCCACCTTGACCTGGGCCGGGTCGAACGCGAGGTCCATGCCCGGCTTGCCGTTGGCGGCCCAGTAGCGGACCGCGTCGGAGCCGTGCTCGGCCAGCAACCCCATCGGGGTGACCACGTTCCCCTTGGACTTGGACATCTTCTTCCGGTCCGGGTCGAGGATCCAGCCGGAGAGCACCGTCGTGCGCCAGGGCAGCACACCGTGTTCCAGGTGCGAGCGGGCCACGGTGGCGAACAGCCAGGTGCGGATGATGTCGTGTCCCTGCGGGCGCAGGTCCATCGGGAAGACCCGGGCGAACAGGTCCGGATCGGTCTCCCACCCGCCGACGAGCTGCGGGGTCAGCGACGAGGTGGCCCAGGTGTCCAGCACGTCCGGATCGCCGGTGAAGCCACCGGGCCGACCGCGCTGCGACTCGTCGAAACCGGGCGGCGGCTCGCTTGTCGGATCGATCGGCAACGTCGCCTCGTCCGGTGTGAGAGGGTGGGTCCAGTCCGGCTCGCCAGTGTCGTCGAGCCGGTACCACACCGGCACCGGCACGCCGAAGAACCGCTGCCGGCTGACCAGCCAGTCACCGGTGAGACCGCCCACCCAGTGCTCGTAGCGGTGCCGCATGTGCTCCGGCACCCAGCGCAGCTCGCGCCCGCGGGCCAGCAGCTCGTCGCGCAGGTCGGCGTCCCGGCCGCCGTTGCGCAGGTACCACTGCCGGGTCGAGACGATCTCCAACGGCCGGTCGCCGCGCTCGTAGAACTTCACCGGGTGGGTGATCGGGCGCGGCTCGCCGACCAGGTCGCCGGCCTCGCCCAGCAGCTCCACCACCGCGCGCCGGGCGCCGTTGACGCTCTGCCCGGCCAGCGCCGCGTAGGGCCCCGCCGGCACGTCCGCCGGCGGCTCCGGCAGCAGCCGCCCGTCCCGGCCGATCACCACCCGGGTGTCCAGCCGCAGGTCGCGCCACCAGGTCACGTCCGTCAGGTCACCGAACGTGCAGACCATCGCGATGCCCGTGCCCTTGGCCGGGTCCGCCAGCGCGTGCGCGCGCACCGGCACCGCCACCCCGAAGACGGGGGTACGCACAGCGGTGCCGACGAGGTCGGCGTACCGCTCGTCGTCGGGGTGGCAGACCAGCGCCACGCAGGCCGGCAGCAGCTCCGGCCGGGTGGTGTCGATCAGCACCTCGCGTCCGTCCGGCCCGGTGAACCGCAGCCGGTGGTACGCGCCGGGCCGGACCCGGTCCTCCAGCTCCGCCTGCGCGACCGCGGTGCCGAACCCGACGTCCCAGAGCGTCGGCGCCTCGGCCTGGTACGCCTCACCACGGGCCAGGTTGCGCAGGAACGCGCGCTGGCTGGCCGCGCGGGCCGCCGGCCCGATCGTGGTGTACGTCAACGACCAGTCCACGGAGAGGCCGAGCCGCCGCCACAGCGCCTCGAACGCCTGCTCGTCGGTCACGGTCAACGTCTCGCACAGCTCGATGAAGTTGCGTCGGGAGATCGCCGTCGGGTTCTTCCGGGCGTCAGCGCTCACCGGCGTGGCCGGCGGTCGCCAGTCCCGGTCGTACGGCAGCGCCGGGTCGGGGCGCACGCCGTAGACGTTCTGCACCCGGCGCTCGGTGGGCAGCCCGTTGTCGTCCCAGCCCATCGGGTAGAAGACGGTCCGCCCGCGCATCCGCTGGAATCGGGCCACGACGTCGGTGTGCGTGTACGAGAAGACGTGCCCCATGTGCAGCTCGCCCGACACGGTCGGCGGCGGGGTGTCGATGGAGTACACGTCCGCGCGTTCCTTCGTGCGGTCGAACGCGTACGTGCCGTCGGACTGCCAGCGGTGGGCCCAGGTCTCCTCGAGGCCGTCCAGGCTCGGACGCTCGGGAGGCCCGCCGCGCCCCGTCCTCGTCGTGTCACTCATCCGCCCATGGTAGGCGGGCGCGTCGGGGCCGCTCCACGGCTTCGCGGGTCCAGCCGACGAACCGAGCGAACAGTGCCTGCGGTGACGGTGCCTCGCCCGGATTCAGACGGTGCAGGTCGGTCGCCGCTTCGTAGAGCTGCCCACACAGGTAGACCGACATGCCCACCCGATCACCTGCGTACTCGGTGATCAGGGCCAGGCGGGCGACCGCGCATGGCCATGGTTGGGCGCAGCGCTTGCAGAGCCAAATCGGGCGTAGCGGTAGGTGCGGGCGACCGGCGTTACTCATGCCGGCACCGAAGCCGTTACACGGGACCGGCGACGGTTGACCGGCGCTGCCGGTGTGGGGGCAGTGAGCCAGCGCAGTCCGGCCGGCTGCACGAACAACTCACGCTTGGCGACTGCGTCGCCCCTGGCGTCCAGTTCGTAAGCCTCGATCCAGGTCCAGCCGTCGTAGGAGTGCCGGTCCGTGATCTCTCGGATGACGCGGACGATGATCGGGCGGACGAATTGAACGCTCGCGGAGCGGGTCAGGTGCAGGACATCTCCGCCCTTGATCGACGCAGTGGTCTTCGGCACGTTTTCCCCCTCTGCGGCTGGGACGGGGCCGCTCATGGTTGCTCGCCCACGAGCGGCCCCGGCAGCGCTCCCGCCGGGCATCGGGCCTCCACCGGGCAGTGCCGCACACCACCACCTTCCTCAGAGCTACGGGATCAGTACACAGCGTTAAGGTATGGTGCCGAGATATCCGGGACGTCCACAGGGGAGACGGGATGAACCACGTACTCCAAGCGGCGATGGTTGAGGCTGGCGAGACGGCCGAGAGCCTTGCAGATCAGACCGGTGTAGATCCGAAGACAGCAGCGCGTTGGGTCTCCCCGGGACGGGTGCCGCAACCACGGCGGCGCGCAATGGTGGCCGCGCTCCTTGGCCGGGACGTCGGGGACCTATGGCCCGATGTCCTGAAACGACGTGAGCCGCAGTGGCTACGCGAGTGGGTCGACTGGGAACGGGAGGCCGTAGCACTCCGCTGGTTTGAGCACTGTTGGATACCTGGCCTGCTCCAGACCGAGGCGTATGCACGGGCGACGCTTGCCGGTGAGGCGCTTACCCCGGTGGAGGTGGACGATTTGGTTGCCTCACGCATTGAGCGGCAAGCAGTCCTGCGTCGTGAGCGCCCGCCTCTGTTCGTCGCCGTCATCTTCGAAGCCGTGCTCTACCAGTCGGCGTATGGCGACCGTGAGTTGATGCGGGAGCAGGTCGAATACCTTGCCCGCTGCGCGGCCCTCCCGCCGGTGCAGGTGCATATCGTGCCGGCGGGCGTTGGCATGTATCCAGGGCTTGGCGGAGGCTTCATCCTCGCCGAACTGCCCAGCGGTGAGCACGTCGCCCATGTTGACAGTCAGGGGCCAGCGCAGATCGTCAATGAGGCTGCGCCCGTTGCTACGCTCAGCCGTAGGTGGGAGCGCATCAGAGGTGAGGCCCTCTCCCGCAACCAGTCCCTAGACCTGATCAGAGAAGCGGCAGGATCATGGACATGACCGGTGCGCAGTGGCGCAAGAGCACGAAGAGCGGCAACAACGGTGGTTCGTGTGTCGAGGTCGCGGACAACCTCCCGGGCGTGGTCCTGGTCCGGGACACCAAGGACCGTGACGGCGGCACGCTGACCTTCGGGCCGGCCTCCTGGCAGAGCTTCGTCAAACTGGCCAAGCAGATCGGCCCCGTGGGCTGACCCGACATGACCCAGAGCCCCGGCTGCCCGAAGTGATCGCGGTGCAGGTGCCCAGCCTGGCTGGTGCACTCCTGGCGGCCAAGATGGCCGCCACCCGCACGTGATTATCGGCGGCACGCTGATCGACCATATGATTACGAACCGTCACCGAGGGCTTTTGCGCGGAGTAGCTCACTGCGTCGCGGTCCACAGAACTCGTCGTGTTGATCTAGGGTGATGCGATGACCGCCAAGTCCGTGACGACAGTGCTGTTCGACTTCGCCTGGACTCTGTTCGCCAGGGACTCGGAGCGCTGGGCGGGCAACGCGGCGGCATCGATCGACCGGACATTGGCTGCCGGCGAGGCGCACCGTATTGCTGGCGACTTCGCGGAACTGTTGCGGAAGACGGCCACGGATCCGGCACACATCGCCCGAGATCTGGATCCGCGAGTCTGGGATAGGGCGATCCTCGCCGTGCTCGAACAGATTCCTGGGGTGGACCAGGCGCTTGCATCGGTCTTGCACGAAACACACGCCGAAGCGATCGAGCCGTACGCCGACACCGTCGCCACCCTGTCCGCACTGCGTGATAGCGGTGTTCGCATCGGCGTCGTCAGCAACGTCGGCTGGGATATCCGAAAATACTTCGCGCGGCACGGACTCGACGGCTATGTCGATGCGTTCGTACTGTCCTATGAGGTCGGCTTCGTCAAGCCGGACCCTCGGATCTGGGGTGCCGCCCTCGAAGCCCTCCATGCCGCACCGGGCCAGACCCTGATGGTCGGTGATCATCCAGCCAGCGACGGCGGCTCGGTTTCCGCGGGCATACCAGCGCTGATCCTGCCAATGGTGGATTCGCCCGCGCAGAAACGCGGCTTCGAATACGTGCTCAGGCTTGCCCAAGTTGCGTCTTGACAGGTCAGTCGCCAGAATATCCAAGACCGTCGCAGATCGTGATATCCATGTTGCGCGGAAGGCTCATTGACTTGGCCGGAGACGGATGTGGGCCGAACTGGCGACCGTCAGCGAGGCCCACATCGAGCGGGAAGGTCCTACGAATAGATCGGCTCTCCGCACCGTTTCTTCAGTCATCAACGGACGGTCGACCGGCTCCGGCGTGAGCGGTGCGACGAGGCTGCCCCTATCACCCGCCGACTCAGATCAACGAGTCGCGCCACTGGCGGTGCAGGGCGGCGTAACGGCCGCCGGCGGCGGCCAGCTCGGCCGGCGGGCCGTCCTCGACTACTCCGCCGGCGTCGAGGACCAGCACCCGGTCGGCGATCTCCACGGTGGAGAGTCGGTGGGCGATCACCAGCGCGGTGCGGTCGCACAACACGCTGCGCAACGCGCGCTGCACCAGCCGCTCGGTCGGCACGTCCAGCGACGAGGTGGCCTCGTCGAGGATCAGCACCCGGGGGTCGGCCAGGAACGCCCGGGCGAACGCGACAAGTTGCCGCTGCCCGGCGGAGAGCCGGCCGCCACGCCGGTGCACGTCCGTGGCGTACCCGTCGGGCAGCGCGGCGATGAACTCGTGCGCGCCGATGGCCCGGGCGGCGGCCACCACGGCGGCGTCGTCGGCGTCCGGGCGGCCGAACCTGATGTTCTCCGCGACGGAACCGCTGAACAGGTGGGTCTCCTGGGTGACCAGCACCACCGCCCGGCGCAGCTCGGCGTCGGCCAGGTCGCGCAGGTCCACCCCGTCCAGGTGGACCGAGCCGGCGTCCGGGTCGTGGAAGCGGGCCAGCAGCTTCGCCAGCGTGGACTTGCCGGCCCCGGTCGGGCCGATCAACGCCACGGTCTGCCCGGCCGGGACGGTCAGCTCCAGCCCGGACAGGATCGGCGTCTCCGGCCGGTAGCCGAAGGAGACCGAGCGGAAGACCACGGCGCCGCGCGCCGGCCCGGTGGGCAGCGGCACCGGCCGCGCCGGCTCGGCCACCGCCGGGCGCTCGTCCAGCACCCCGGCCAGCTTCTCCAACGCCGCGGTCGCCGACTGGAGCGAGTTGTAGAACTGGCTCAGCTCCTCCATCGGCTCGAAGAACCGCCGCAGGTAGAGCAGGAACGCGGCGAGCACGCCGACCTCGGTGTCGCCGCCGAGCACCCGCCAGCCGCCGTACGCGAGCACCGTGGCGGCGGTCAGGTTGCCGATCAGCCGGATGCCCGGCGAGTAGATCGCGATCAGCCGGAACGCGCGCAGGCTGGCCCGCCGGTAGTCGTCGTTGACCGCGGCGAAGATGCGCTGGTTGCGGGGCTCGCGGCGGAACGCCTGCACGGCCCGGATTCCGCGCAGCGACTCGACGAAGTGCACGATGACCAGCGCCACCGCTTCCCGGGTGCGCCGGTACGCCCCGGCGGAGGCCCGCGCGAACCAGCGGGACAGCCCGAACAGGAACGGGAACGCGAACAGCGTGACCGCGGCCAGCGGCAGGTCCAGCCAGAGCAGGATGCCCGCCACCGACAGCACCGACAGCACGGCCATGACCAGCCGGTCGATCCCGCCGTCGACCAGCTCACCGATGGATTCCAGGTCGCTGGTCAGCCGGGACACCATCCGGCCGGAGGTGTACCGCTCGTGGAAACCGACGTCGAGGCGGAGAAAGTGCGCGTACACCCGCTGGCGGAGGTCGAGCAGGACGGCCTGGCCGATCCGGGCGGCGAGGGCGAGGAACGCGCGCCGGGCCGCGTACTCGACGGCGGTCGCCACGACGAACGCGGCGGCGACCGCGACCAGTGGGCCGGCGTCACCGGCCCGCAGCGGCCCGATACCGCGGTCGATGCCGAGCATGACGAGGTACGGACCGGTCATCGCCGCCGCGTTCTGGGCCAGCAGCAGCGCCACGGCCAGCCCGAGCGGTGCCCGGTGCGGGTGGAGCAGTGTCCGCAGCAGGAGCCGGCTGCGGACGCGGAGCCGGGTCACCGCCGCCGGTGACGAGCCCTCCGCGCGGCTGCGGTCGGCGTCCGGGTCGGTGGCCCGGCCCCGCCACCGGGTCAGGTCGGCGTCCGGCGCGGTCACGACCGCACCAGGCCGACGCCGCCCGGCCGACCCTCCGGCTCGGCGGAGAGCACCGCCCGGTACGCCGGCACCCCGGCCAGCATCTCGGAGTGGGTGCCGACGGCCACCACCCGACCGGCCTCCAGCAGCGCCACCCGGTCGGCCAGCGCCACGGTCGAGGGCCGGTGCACCACCAGCAGCGCCGTGGTGTCTCGCAGCACCCGGCGCAGCGCGGCCTCGACAAGCGCCTCGGTGTGCACGTCCAGCGCGGAGAGCGGATCGTCGAGGACCAGCAGGGCGGGGCGGCCGAGCACCGCCCGGGCCAGCGCGAGCCGCTGCCGCTGCCCGCCGGAGAGCGACAGCCCCTGCTCACCGATTCGGGTGGCCAACCCCCACGGCAGCTCGTACGCGAACTCCGCCTGCGCCAGCGCCAGCGCGGCCCGGACCTCCTCCTCGCCGGCCTCCGGCCGGCCCAGGGTGAGGTTCTCCCGGACCGACATGGAGAACAGCGTGGCCTCCTCGAAGGCCACCCCGACCAGCCGGCGCAGCGAGCCGAGTCGCAGGTCACGCACGTCGTGCCCGTCGAGGGTGATCCGGCCGTCGGTGACGTCGTGCAGCCGGGGGACCAGTGAGAGCAACGTGCTCTTGCCGCACCCGGTGGCACCGACCAGGGCGAGCGTCTCGCCCGGCTCGACGGTCAGGTCCAGGTCGTGCAGCACCGGGGCGGGCGCGCCCGGGTAACGGAAGCTCACCCGCTCGAAGCGGAGCCGGCCGTGGACCTCGCCCCGGCCCAGCGACCGGGCGTGCGGGGCGTCCGCGATGGTGGGCGGGGTGTCGAGCACCTCCTGGATCCGGTCGGCGGCGGTGGCGGCCTCCTGCCCGTTCGCGATGATCCAGCCGAGCGACTGCACCGGCCAGATCAGCATGAGCTGGAGGCTGACGAACGCGACCAGTTGCCCGATGGTGAGCGCGCCCCCGGCCACGGCGGCGGCGCCGGCGACCAGGACCGCGCCGAGCGTCAGGTTGGGCACCAGGTCGAACAGCGCGGAGGTGCGGGCCAGCAGGCGGGCCTTGCCGATTGCGGTGTCGTGCAGCCGGCGGGTGTCGGCGGCGAACCGGGCGGCCAGCTCCGGGCCCCGCCCGTACGCCCGCATGGTGCGCAGCCCCTGCGCGGTCTCCTCGACCAGCGTGGCCACGTCGCCCTGCTGGTCCTGCATGCGACGGGAGGCCGCGTGGTAGTGCCGGGCGAACCGCCGGCTGATCAGGAACAGCGGGACGGCGCTGGCCGCGACCAGCAGCCCCAGCCAGGGGTGCAGCCGGATCAGCAGCACCACCACGGCGGCGTAGGTGATCAGGTTGAGCACCAGGAAGAGCAGGCCGAAGGAGAGGAACCGGCGGATCACCGAGAGGTCGCTGGTGATCCGGGAGAGCAGTTGACCGGACTGCCAGCGGTCGTGGAAGCCGACCGGGAGCCGTTGCAGGTGCGCGTAGATGTCGGCCCGGATGGCCGCCTCCATGCCCACCGAGGAGGACGACTGCGTCCACCGCCGGATGAAGATCAGCACGGCTTCGGCGAGCCCGAGCAGCAGCGCGAGCGCGCCGAGCCGGAGCAACCCGGCCCCGTCGTGCCTGGCCACCGGCCCGTCCACCACCCGCTGCACCACCAGCGGGACGGCCAGGCTCGCCGCGGTCGCGGCCAGCGCGGCGACCAGCAGCCAGGCGAACTCCGTCGCGTACGGGCGCAGGTAGGGCCGCAGCCGCCAGAGGTTGTGCAGCGGCTGGGACCGGGCGTCGGTATGCGCCGCGGGATTGCCGTCGCTGGGCGCGGGCACCAACCGACGGTAGCGGCCAGGTGTGTCGGCGCGGGGTCAGCTAGCCGTCACCCGTCCCTCATGCCCGAGAAGCCACTTTTTCACGTCCAGCCCCCAGCGGTAGCCACCGAGCGCCCCGTCGGTACGCAACACCCGGTGGCAGGGTACGAAGAGCGCCGCGGCGTTGCGGGCACAGGCCGCCGCCGCGGCGCGGACCGCGGCCGGCCGGCCGGCCAGCGCGGCGAACCCGGTGTAGGTCACCGGATCACCCGGCTTCACGTCGCGCAGCACCCGCCAGGCGTGCGCCAGGAAGACGCCGTCGGTGTGCTGCTCCACCTCGACCGCGTCGATCGCGGTCAGGTCGCCGTCGAGGTAGGCCCGGACGGCCGCGGTCACCGGCCCGAGGTCGGCCCGATCCCGAAGCTCACCGCGGAGGCTCGGGTGCGTCAACGGCACCAGGGCCGTCGGGTCGGCGGTGAAGCCGGCCGCACGCACCGCCCCGCCGGGCCCGGCGAGCACGCTCAGCGGCCCGGCGGGAGTGTCGATGACGGTGCTGTCCAGAGTGGTCATGCTGCTCTCCAGAGTCGGATCGTCGCGTACGACCGCCAGGGGCGCCAGCGGTCCGCGTACGCGGTCAGGGTCTTCGGGGTGTCGGGCAGGCCGAGCGCGGCTGCGCCGCGGCGGACGCCCAGGTCGGTGGCGAGGATGACGTCGGGGTCGCCGAGCGCGCGCATGGCCAGGTAACCGGCGGTCCACGGCCCGACGCCGGGCAGCGCGACCAGCCGCCGGGCGGCCTCCTCCCGGTCGCCGCCCGCGTCGAGGTCCAGCTCCCCGTCGACGACGGCGCGGGCCAACGCCCGGATCGTCTCCCGCCGGGCCCCGGGCATGCGGAACGCCGGGTCCGGCGTGGCGAGCACCTCCGCCGCGCTCGGGAACGCCCGCAGGCCACCCGGTGCCCCGTCGGCGGCCCCGTCGTCGTCTGACCGGGTGGCGGCGATCAGGTGGGTGAGGGTGGTCCGGGCCGAGCGGAGCGAGACCTGCTGGGTGGTGACGGCGCGGACCGCGGTCTCGAAGCCGTCCACCGCGTGCGGGAGCCGGACGCCGGGCTCCGCCGCGACCGCCGGGGCCAGCGCGGGATCGTCGGCCAGGACGGCGTCCACCGCGACCGGGTCCGCGTCCAGGTCGAGCAGGCGGCGGCAGCGGGCCACCGCGGGTGCCATGTCGCGCATGTCGGCCAGCCGCAGCGTGGCGGCCACGTGCCCGCCGGCCGGGGTCAGCGCCGCCGTGCCGGGGCCGTGCGGCAGGCGCAGCCCGCGATGGTACGTCCGGTCGCGGACCTCCTCGATGCCGGGCAGCGCGCGCAGGGCGAGGAAGTCCAGCAGCGCGCCCGCGTGCAGGGGTGGCCGGTAGGCCAGTCGCAGCGTGATGGTGCCCGCGCCGCCGGCCGTCGGCCAGCCGCTCCGGCCGCCCCGCAGCTCGGACGGGGTGACGCCGAACACCTCGCGGACCGTGTCGTTGAACTGCCGCACGCTGCCGAACCCGGCGGCGAAGGCCACCTCGGCCAGGCCCAGCCCGGTGGTCTCGACCAGGATCCGGGCGGTCTGCGCACGCTGAGCCCGGGCCAGCGCCAGCGGGCCGGCGCCCAGCTCGGCCTGGAGCATGCGGTGCAGGTGTCGCTCGGTGTAGCCCAGCCGGGTGGCCAGCCCGGGGACGCCGTCCCGGTCGACCACGCCGTCGGCGATCAGTCGCATCGCGCGGCCGACCAGATCGGCCCGGACGTCCCACTGCGGGGAGCCCGGCGCGGCGTCGGGCCGGCACCGGCGGCAGGCCCGCAGCCCGGCGCCCTGCGCGGCGGCGGCGGACGGGAAGAACCGGACATTCTGCCGCTTCGGCGTCGTCGCCGGGCAGGACGGCCGGCAGTAGATCCCGGTCGACGTGACGCCGGTGTAGAACCAGCCGTCGAACCGCGGGTCGCGGCTGTCGACGGCCCGGTAGCACCGCTCGAAGTCCAGCTCCATGCCCCGATCCTGCCTCCCGGACCGGCCGCTCGGCTGGCGGGATTCGGACCTGACGTGCGGCAGTCGCACCAGCTCGGCGAGGTGGCGGTATCCCCGGCCCTCGGATACCGCCACCTCGGCGTAGTGGCGTGGATCTTGCGGGTGCGGCGGGGAAAGTGTCGTAAGTGGTCGGTACCGTCCCGCCACCAACTCCAGAAAAGGTGCGGGGCATGGCGAGCGTGGCCGGGCGGGGGCGAGCACCACTCGACACCGCGGTGGTGCAGGGCTTCTACGACCGGATGCGGGCGGTGGCGCCGGCCGCCTACGGCGCGATCGAGCGGGATCGCGCCGACGACCCGACGCGGCCCTTCGCCGAGACCGCCTGCGGCCGGCTGGTCGGCTCGCTCGACGCGGCCGGCCTGCGCGCGCTCGGCATGTGGGCGCACCACTGGTGCATGCGCTTCTACGACGACGACACCCGGGTCGGCGTGCGGCTGGTCGAGGAGATCGCCGGCCGGCGCGGCCTCGGCTGGACCGCCGACGAGGTGCGCTGGCTGCTCGACCGGTCACACGAGGCCGGGCCCGCCGCCGGCCACCGGTTCACCCTGCCGCTCGCCGCCGCGGCGGAGCTGCCGTCCGGCGCGCTGCCCGAGGACGTTCCGGTCGACACGGTGCCGGCCGACTGGCGCCGGTTGCGTGCCGGCTGAGCGGCGGTCGCGCCCCGGGCGTTTCGGTCCGGAAGCTGCCCGAGCACCATGGCGGCGACCGCCACCGCGAAGCCGGCGAGCTGGATCGGGCCGAGCGCCTGGCCGAGCACCAGCCAGCCGAGCGCCGCGGCGGTCAGCGGGCTGAGCGCGCCGAGCATCGACACCCGGGCCACCGGCAGCCGGGCCGCGCCCCGGAACCAGAGCGCGTACGCCAGCGCGGTGCCGACCAGCCCGAGCCACGCGTACCCCAGCAGGGCCGGCCCGTCCGGCGCGGGCGGCGCCCCCTCGACGACGACGGCGACCGGGGTGATCAGCAGGCCGCCGGCGACGAGTTGCCAGCTCGTGGCCGCGAGCGTGCCGACCCCGGGCGGGCGCCCCCAGCGGCGGGTGAGCACCAGGCCGGCGGCCATCGCGGCGGTGCCGGCCAGGCCGGCGGCCACGCCGAGCGGGTCGAGGCCGGCGCCCGGCCGCAGCACCACCAGGGCGACGCCGGCCGGGGCGGCGACGGCGGCGAGCAGCGCGGTGCGGCCGGGTCGGTCCCGGAGCAGGGCGACCGTGAGCACCGCGACCAGCAGGGGCTGGGCCGCGCCGAGCACGGCCGCGGTGCCCCCGGGCAACCGGTAGGCGGCGACGAAGAGCAGCGGGAAGAACGCCCCGATGTTGAGCGTGCCGAGCAGGGCGGCCCGGCCCCACCAGTTGCCGTGCGGTCGGCGGCGGGTCAGGGCGAGCAGCAGCAGGCCGGCCGGGAGGGCACGGATCGCCCCGGCCCAGAGCGGCCGGTCGGCGGGCAGCAGCTCGGCGGTCACCAGGTAGGTGCTGCCCCAGGTGACGGGCGCGATCGCGGTGAGCGCGACATCGGTCCGGCGGGTCATGCCTGCCTCTTCTCACGGTGGTAAGTATCTTAGAGCTAAACTACTTTGCGTCGAGTGAAAGCGGAAGAGCGACGTGCGGCACAATCGACAGCCGTGGCAGCGGACGAGGTGGACCTGATCGTCGAGCAGTGGCGTCGGGAACGGCCCGGCATGCGGCCCGAGCCGATGGCCGTCTTCGGCCGCATCTACCGGCTGTCCCGGCTGGTCGGCGACCGGCAGGAGCAGGTGTACGCCCGCTGGGGCATCGGTCGTGGCGAGTTCGACGTGCTCGCCGCGCTGCGCCGGTCCGGCCCGCCGTACACGCTGGCGCCGAAGGCGCTCACCGCCGCGCTGATGCTCACCTCCGGCGGGATGACCGGCCGGCTCGACCGGCTGGAACGCGCCGGGCTGGTCCGCCGCGCGCCGGACCCGGGCGACCGGCGGGCGCTGCGGGTCAGCCTCACCGACGCCGGCCGTCAGATCGTCGAGGAGTCGGCGGAGGCCGGGCTGGAGGTGCAGCGGCGGATCCTCGACGCGCTGCCGCCCGCCGACCGCTACCGACTGGCCGACCTGCTGCGCGCGCTGCTCGCCGCCGCCGAGTCGCCGGACGGGCCGCCGGACGGGGCGGCGGACGAGGCACAATGATCTCCACCGTCGCCGGCCGGAAGGACACCCATGCCCGCCACCGAACCGACCATCGTCGCCACCAGCATGGGCTACTTCAGTCGCCGGCGCGGCCCCTGGGACGCCCGGCCCAGCCAGCTCTTCGACCACATGGCCGAGCTGGCCGGCGCCGGTGACGCGCCCCGGGTCTGCTATCTCGGCCAGGCCGTCGGCGACCAGCCGACCGGCCTCACCGTGTTCTACGGCGCGTTCGCCGACACCCGGTTCCGCGCGTCCCACCTGGCGCTGTACCCCATGCCCAACGTCGACGACATCCGCGCCCACCTGCTGGCGCAGGACGTCATCTGGGTCGGCGGCGGCAGCGTCGCCAACCTGTGCGCGGTGTGGCGGGTGCACGGCCTGCCGGAGATCCTGCACGAGTGCTGGCAGGCCGGCGTGGTGCTCGGCGGCGTCTCCGCCGGCTCGATCTGCTGGCACACCGGTGGCGCCACCGACAGCTACGGCCCGGAGCTGCGTCCGTTCACCGACGGGCTGGGCTGGCTCCCGTACGGCAACGGCGTGCACTACGACAGCGAGGAGCAGCGCCGGCCGCTGATGCACCGGCTGGTCGCCGACGGGACGCTGCCGACCAGCCACTGCACCGACGACGGCGTCGGGCTGATCTACCGGGGGACCCGGCTGGTCGAGGCGGTGGCGGACCGGCCGGACGTGGCCGCGTACGAGCTGGTGCGGGCCGACGACGGCACGGTGCGGGAGACCCGGATCGAGCCCCGCCTGCTGCCCGCCCGGCCGGACGGCCGGCAGACCGCGTAAGCTGGCTCGTCGTGAGTCTCACCATCGGCATCGTCGGCCTGCCCAACGTGGGCAAGAGCACCCTGTTCAACGCGCTGACCAAGAACGACGTGCTCGCCGCGAACTACCCGTTCGCCACCATCGAGCCGAACGTCGGCGTGGTCGGGCTTCCCGACGAGCGCCTGGGCAGGCTGGCCGAGATCTTCTCCTCGCAGAAGGTGCTGCCCGCGCCGGTCTCGTTCGTCGACATCGCCGGCCTGGTCCGGGGCGCCTCGAAGGGGCAGGGCCGGGGCAACGCGTTCCTGGCCAACATCCGCGACGCCTCGGCGATCTGCCAGGTGGTGCGCGCCTTCTCCGACCCGAACGTGGTGCACGTCGACGGCAAGGTCTCGCCCGCCGACGACATCGAGACGATCAACACCGAGCTGATCCTGGCCGACATCCAGACGCTGGAGAAGGCGCTGCCGCGGCTGGAGAAGGAGGCCAAGCTCCGCAAGGACCGGGCCGCCGCCGTCGAGGCCGCCAAGAAGGCAGTCGAGGTGCTCGACAACGGCGTCACGCTGTACGCGGGCGCCGCCGCCGCGAAGGTCGAGCTGGAGCACCTGCGTGAGCTGCACCTGCTCACCACCAAGCCGTTCATCTACGTCTTCAACGTCGACGAGGCCGAGCTGGGCAACGCCGCGTTCCTCGACGAGTTGCGCGCCCTGGTCGCGCCCGCCGAGGCGGTCTTCATGGACGCGAAGATCGAGTCCGAGCTGGTGGACCTGCCCGAGGACGAGGCCCGCGAGCTGCTGGAGTCGATCGGTCAGTCCGAGCCGGGCCTGGACCAGTTGGTCCGGGTGGGCTTCCGGACGCTGGGGCTCCAGACGTACCTCACGGCCGGCCCCAAGGAGGCGCGGGCCTGGACCGTCCCGATCGGGGCGACCGCGCCGGAGGCCGCCGGGGTGATCCACAGCGACTTCCAGCGCGGCTTCATCAAGGCCGAGGTGGTCTCCTACGCCGACCTGGTCGCGGCCGGATCGATGGCGGCGGCGAAGGCCGCCGGCAAGGTCCGGATCGAGGGCAAGGAGTACGTCATGCAGGACGGCGACGTGGTGGAGTTCCGCTTCAACGTCTGACGTCGGCCTGCCCGGGGCAGGCCCGCCGGGCTCGCTCAGTTGCGGTAACACCATGGTATGGTCGCAAGATGGCGAAGACGAAGAAGGTCACGATCACGCTCCCGGCGGAGTTGCTGGAGAGCATGAAGTCGCACACCGACAACGTCTCCGGCTACCTCACCGAGCTGGCCGAGCGGGCCGAGCGGCGCCGACTTCTCCGCGAGGAGTTGGATCACTACCAGGGCGAATTCGGGGCGTTCACTGACGAGGAGATGGCCGAGGCTCGGGCGCTCCTGCACGGGGGCGAGGAGATCGGACGTGCGGCGTGAGCCTTGAGTCGCTGGTGCTCGACTCGCAAGGCTTCGCAATGTGGATCGAACGGGACCGCAAGGTGATGCGACTGCTGGAGCAGGCGGAGCGTGACGGGGCCGATCTTGCCATGTCGGCCGCCACGATCATCGAGGTCTCCCACTCCGGCGTGGACGTCGCGCGGCTGACCTGGCTGCTGTCCCGAATCCGGGTGGAGGCGGTGACGGTGGAAAGCGCCCGCCGCAGTGCGGGGCTGTTGGAGGCGGCGGGGCTCCATGGGCACAGGTACGCCATCGATGCCATGGTCGCCGAGGTGGCGCTCCGCCTACCCGCGCCGGTGGCGATCCTGACATCCGATGTCGATGACATCGTCAAGCTTTGCGGGCAGCGGGTTCGGGCCATCGGGCTGTAGGTGGGCTTTCGCCCGCTTGTATCGCAGTTCACGGGTGGGTGCGCCTCGCCCTGGGGCATCATCGGGCGCGAATCTGCCTCGGCCTGTTCGGCGACGAAGACGCCCACGCCCGGCCGGGTCTCGGTCATTCCTCTGATCCGTAAGACCTGCATGGCGCGGTCGATCACGGGCTCGGTCGCTCCCTTCCACACCTCGGATTCGGTGGCCGTGACATGTCACCGAAGCGGGTTACGTACGACGACTACGTCCTGGCGGTAGCGCTCACCCTCGCCCGTCGCCACCGACCGGCGGCCTGTCGGGTGGGCGTCTAGGTGCTGACCGGGGGCTCGCTGGCGGCGGCAATGTGCAGGGTGAGTTCCTGGACGAGGTCGTCCATGGTCTGGCCGGTTTGGGTGCGGACGAGGGTGAGGGCGAGTTCGGCCAGGAGCATGAAGCCGCGTGTGCGGGCAGCCTCGTCGGGGAAGGCTGCGAGCAGTTGCTCGGCGCCGCCGAGGTCGCCGCGGTGCCTGGCGGCGATGACCCCGGCGGCGCGTTGCGCAGCGGTGAAGGCCGACGCGGGGTCGGCTGTGGTCACGGTGCGACGAGGATCGGGTTGCCGGCGGCGCGGGCGGCGTCGAAGCGCCGGGTGACGTCGCCCCAGTTGACGAGGTTCCACAGCCGGTCGACGTAGTCGGGTCGGACGTTCTTGTATTGCAGGTAGTAGGCGTGTTCCCAGGCGTCGAAGACCAGGATCGGGGTGGAGCCCTGACCGACGTTGCCGTGATGGTCGTAGACCTGTTCCACGATGAGGCGCTGGGACAGCGGCTCCCAGGCCAGGATGCCCCAGCCGGAGCCCTGCACGCTCTTGGTGGCGTTGGAGAGCTGAGCGGCGAAGGCGTCGAAGGAGCCGAAGTGCTCGTCGATGGCGGCGGACAGTTCGCCGTCGGGGCGGTCGCCGCCCTCAGGCGAGAGGTTGTTCCAGAAGATCGAGTGCAGGACGTGGCCGGAGAGGTTGAACGCGAGGGTCTTCTCCAGGCCGACCAGCGTGGTGTAGTCGCCCTTGTCGCGGGCCTCGGCGAGCTGGTCGAGGGTGTCGTTGCTGCCCTTGACGTAGGCGGCGTGGTGCTTGCTGTGGTGCAGCTCCAGGATCTGACCGCTCATGGCGGGTTCGAGTGCCCCGTAGTCGTAGGGCATGTCAGGAAGTGTGTAGACGGCCAACGGAACCCTCCCGCGTGATCGAGATCGTCCCGCCAGTATGCCTTATTGCCAAACTCTGGCAACTACGGAATTGTGGCAACTAGGCGGTGATCGTGATGGCTCCCTTGCCAGTCGGCCCGTCAGTGGGCGTGCCTCCCCGCTGCGATGATCCTGGTGGAGGCACGCCCACAGCTCACTTGGTCAAACCGACCGACATGCCGTACCTGGAACCGTCCCTGCCGGCCAGCCGATCGCGCCTCCTGGTTCCGCTTCAATGTCTGACCCGGCCCGCCGGGATGGCGGGTTCGGTACGACTGGCGCTGAATTCAGCAATCGCTGTACTGTCGTCGGGTGGAGATCCTGACGCACGGGCATGTGCTGGCCCGGTTCGGCCACGCGTTGTCCGATCCCATCCGAGCGCGGCTGCTCCTGGCGCTGCGGGACGCCCCGGGCTATCCGGCGGAGCTGGCCGACCTGCTCGGGACCACTCGCCAGAACCTGTCCAACCACCTTGCCTGCCTGCGCGGCTGTGGTCTGGTCGTGGCGGTGCCCGAGGGGCGGCGGACCCGCTATGAGCTGACCGACGCACGGCTGGCGCATGCTCTCGGCGACCTGCTGAACCTGGTGCTGACGGTCGACCCGACGATGTGCGCGGACGCCGACGAGAAGGGTTGCTGTTGATGTCCGCCCCTCTGCTGCAGGTTCAGTCCGGTAACGGCGCGGTTCGTCGGGCGGTGCTCGCGCGACGGGTGCGGTTCCTGGTGGCGGCAACGATCACCTACAACGTGATCGAGGCGGTGGTGGCGATCACGGCCGGTGCTGCTGCCTCCTCCACCGCCCTGATCGGCTTCGGTCTGGATTCGGTGATCGAGGTTTCCTCGGCGGCGGCGGTGGCGTGGCAGTTCGCCGGCCGCGACCCCGAGGCGCGGGAGAAGGCCGCACTGCGGATCATCGCGGTGTCGTTCTTCGCGCTGGCCGCGTACGTCACCGTGGAGTCGGTGCGAGCGCTGGCCGGCGGCGGAGAGGCCGAACACTCCACCGTCGGCCTGGTCCTGGCTGCCCTGTCCCTGCTGATCATGCCGGTGCTGTCCTACGCGCAACGACGGGCCGGGCGCGAGTTGGGCTCCCGATCAGCGGTGGCCGATTCCAAGCAGACCCTGCTCTGCACCTATCTGTCCGCCGTGCTGCTCGTCGGCCTGGGTCTCAACAGCATGTTCGGCTGGTCCTGGGCCGATCCGCTCGCCGCGCTCGTCATCGCCGTGGTGGCGGTCAAGGAGGGGCGAGCGGCGTGGCGCGGGGACGCCTGCTGTGCGATGCCGGTCAACGGCTCGGCTCCACGTGCCAGTCGGCGTGACAGCGCGGACACCTGCGCGTGCGAACCTGGCTGTTCCTGCTGCTCAGGCGAGACGAAGTGATCTTCCGGCGCTGCGGGTGCCGGTTCGACGGCTGACCGTGCGACGGGGCGAGAGGCATCGCACTGTCGCTGCGTCAAACGCTGGGTCTACCGTTGGCGGTGTGCCGCGCATCGAGCTGGCCACGGACGTCCAGGCAGCCCCGGAAGCCGTCTTCGACGCCTGCCTCGACGTCGACACGCACACTGATTCCTTGGGGAACAGCGCCGAACGGGCGGTCGGTGGTGTGACGACCGGCCGGCTGGCGGCCGGAGACACCGTGACATGGGAAGCCCGGCACTTCGGCCTGCCGTGGCGGATGACGGTCCGGATCACCGACTACCGACGACCGTACGGCTTCACCGACGAGCAGGTCAGCGGCCCGTTCCGCCGATGGCGCCACGAGCACACGTTCACTCCGAACCCTGCTGACCGCGCGGCGACCGTCATGCGCGACGTCATCGACTTCTCGGCGCCGATGGGCCCGCTCGGTCGGCTGGTGGCCCGCTTCATCCTGCGGCCGTACCTGCGACGCCTCATCGCCCGCCGCAACGCCTACCTCGCGGTCACCCTGGCCCGGCCTCAACGCGAAGCTGAGGGGGCGGAGTGAAACCGCCTGACGGGGGTCGGGTCAGCTCTTGCGGGCGGGCACCAATCCGGCCAGGTCGATCTTGATCGGGAACGGCAGCGAGGTGCGCAGCTCACGCCGATGGATTCCGGTCGGCGCGTACGACCGGGTGGGGCCGTCGATCTCGTACGCGTAGACCGCTGGGGAGCCGTCCTCGTCCTCGACGCGCCAGTAGTTCGCGATCCCCGCCTCCGCGTACTTGCGCAGCTTGACATTGCGGTCCCGGTGCGCCGACTCGGGCGAGACCACCTCGACCACCAGCAGCGTCTCCTCGGGGGTGTAGAAGGTGCGGGACGGGTCGTAGGGCGCCGTTGTGGCAACGAGATCGGGCTCGGGGCGGTTCCACCGGTCGAGTCGGATCGTGATCTCCCGGTCGACCTCGACGCCTGCCGGTGCCTGCTCGGTCAGGGCGTTCACCAGCGCGGTGACCATCCGGGCGTGCCAGACCCGCTGAGGGGACATCATGAAGACGAGTGCTCCATCGATGAGTTCGGTGTGACGCGGCGCTTCGGCGAGCTTGTCCAGATCCTCGGAATACCAGCCTTCAGGGCGAGGTGGCCGCATCCACTCGGGCACCGCAGTCATGGGCCTCACGGTAGCACTCGGTGACGGGCCGACCTGCGCGCTCACGCGGTCGGCGCGTTCTTCGAGCAACCCTCTCAGCGGTGCTCTGCGTGAGATCAAAGAGCGCGCCTCGGGTGCTGGCGACGACAGAACAGGGTGGCGTGGCATCACGGTGATGCCAAGCTAAGGATGACTGTTGAGCAGGGTAGATGCAGGAATCAGCTCAGGGCGGGCGCCATAGTGGCATCATTTAGGCTTGCGGTGATGCCATTGCTGTGCCACAGTAGTGCCATGGACTTGACCTCGTATGTGAGCAACCTCGGGCGGGAGTTCGCCACGCTCGCCGAAGCCGGCGGTGAAGAGTCGCGTGCGCTGGTCGAGCGCCTGACCGGGCCACTGGAGTCGGCGATCCGGATGACGCTGCTGGACGCGCTGTCGGCCGCCGCCGACGAGATCACCCGGGAACTCGCCCCCGGCTCGGTGGAGGTGCGGCTGCGCGGCCGGGACCCGGACTTCGTGGTGACCCCACCGCCGGCCGAGCCGCTCCCGGCGGCGTCCGACCAGGGCGCGGCACCGGACATCGACCTGCCGATCAACGAGGACGGCCCGGTCGCCCGGATCAACGTACGCATGCCGGAGCAGCTCAAGGCCGCGGTCGAGGAGGCCGCCGCCGCCGAGGGGCGCTCGGTCAACGCCTGGCTGGTCCGGGCCGCCGCCGCCGGCCTACCCAGAAGCGACCGGGAGCCGCGCCCCGAGCCACGCGTCGGCGGGAATCGGTCCCAGCAGCGTTTCACCGGCTGGGTGCACTGACCGCACCGCTCCACCCGGCTTTTCCTCTCACGTCCCCCTGACCTGCGGGGACGACTCACCGACCCAGGATGTGGGGACGACCATGCCTGTTTTCGACACACCCGAATCGATCTCCGTCACGATGGAACTCGGCGTCGCCGCCCTGCGGGTGGCCGCCGGCGACCGCGCCGACACCGTGGTGGAGGTCCGCCCGAGCAACGGCGACGACGAGTCCGACGTCCAGGCCGCCGCCCAGGTACGCGTCGAGTTCACCGACGGCACGCTCCACGTGACCGGCCCGAAGCGCACCTTCGACTTCTCGAAGAAGAGCAGGTCGGTGGACGTCTCCATCGAACTGCCAAGCGACTCCCGGCTCGCCGCGCACCTGCTGCTGGGCGACGTGCACGCCACCGGCCGGCTCGGCGAGACCCGGGTGAAGACCACCGGCAACGTCCGGTTGGAGCGGACCGGGCCGTTGCGCCTGCACACCGGTGTCGGGCACGTCACCGTCGGCGACGTCACCGGCGACGCGGAGATCTCCACCGGCTCCGGCACGGTGCGGGTCGGCAGCGTCCAGGGCGCCGTGGCGGTGAAGAACTCCAACGGCGACACCACGGTCGACGCGGCCACCGGTGACGTGCGGGTGCGTAATGCCAACGGCGCCATCGAGGTGGCGCACGCCGGCGCCGGCGTCGACGCGAAGACCTCCAACGGCGGCATCCGGGTCGCCGAGGTGACGCGCGGCTCGGTGGTGCTGGGCACCGCCATGGGCGACCTGGACATCGGCGTCGCGGCGGGCACCGCCGCGTGGCTGGAGGTCAACACCGGCTTCGGTCAGGTGCACAACCACCTGGAGAGCACCGCGCGGCCCGGCGGCACCGAGGAAACCGTCGAGGTACGCGGCCGGACCTCCTACGGCGACATCACCATCCACCGGTCCTGACGGGAGGACATCGTGACCACACATCAGATCGCCGTGACCGGGCTCCGGAAGTCGTTCGGCGAGCATGTCGTGCTCGACGGCGTCGACCTGCGCGTACCCGAAGGCACGGTCTTCTCGCTGCTCGGCGCGAACGGCGCCGGGAAGACCACCACCGTGCGGATCCTGTCCACGCTGCTCGCCGCCGACGCCGGTGAGGTCCGGGTCGCCGGGCACGACCTCGCCCGCGAGCCGGACGCGGTACGCGCCGCGATCGGTGTCACCGGTCAGTTCTCCGCGGTGGACAAGTTGCTCACCGGCGAGGAGAACCTGCGGTTGATGGCGGACCTGCACCACCTCGCCCGCCACGAGGGCCGGCGGCGGGCCGCCCGGCTGCTCGAACGGTTCGACCTGACCGGGGCGGCCGGGAAGCCGGCGTCGACCTACTCCGGGGGCATGCTGCGACGACTCGACCTGGCGATGACGCTTGTCGGCGACCCCCGGGTGATCTTCTTGGACGAGCCGACCACCGGGCTCGACCCGCGCAGCCGCCGGGACGTGTGGCAGATCGTCCGCGAGCTGGTGGCCGGCGGCGTGACCATCTTCCTGACCACCCAGTACCTGGCGGAGGCGGACGAGTTGGCCGACCGGATCGCGGTGCTCGACCACGGCCGGGTGGTCGCCGAGGGCACGCCCGAGGAGTTGAAGCGCCGCATTCCGGGCGGGCACGTCCGGCTGCGGTTCGCCGATCCGGCGGGCCTCGACGCGGCGGTACGTGTGCTCGACCGGGCCACCCGCGACGCCGACGCGCTCACCCTGCGGGTGCCCGGCGACGGCAGCCTGCGGTCGCTGCGGTCGCTTATCGGCCGGCTCGACGACGGTGGCGTCGAGGTCGACGAGTTGTCCGTGCACACCCCCGACCTCGACGACGTCTTCCTCACCCTGACCGGCGGACCCACCGACACCCGCACCGGCCAACCCACCGACGGGAAGGTGACCACGCGATGAGCGTCTCCACCCACGCCGACCTCCGGTTCCACCCGCTGCGCGACTCGGTGACGATGCTGCGCCGCAACCTCCGGCGCATGCTGCGCTACCCGTCGATGACCGTGATGCTCATCGGGATGCCCGTGGTCTTCCTGCTGCTCTTCGTCTACGTGTTCGGCGGCACGCTGGGCGCCGGGCTCGGGAGCGGCGCCGGGGGGTCGACGGCCGGCGGCGGCGCGGCCGGTGCGGGGACCCGGGCCGCGTACGCCAACTACGTGGCGCCGGCGATCATCCTGATGACGGTGGCGGCCACGGTCCAGGGGACCGCCATCTCGATCGCGATGGACCTGACCGAGGGCATCATCGCCCGGTTTCGCACCATGCACATCGCCCGCGTCTCGGTGCTGACCGGACACGTCCTCGGCAGCATGATCCAGGCGGCGTTCAGCCTGGCTGTGGTGATCGGCGTGGCGCTGCTGGTCGGCTTCCGTCCCACCGCCGGGCCGGTCGGCTGGCTGGGCGCGGTCGGCCTGCTCGCGGCGGTGACGTTCGCGCTGGTCTGGCTGGCGGTCGCGCTCGGCCAGGTCAGCGAGAGCGTGGAGACCGCGAGCAACCTGCCGATGCCGCTGATCCTGCTGCCGTTCCTCGGCAGCGGGTTCGTGCCCACCGACTCGATGCCGGCCGGCCTGCGCTGGTTCGCCGAGTACCAGCCGTTCACCCCGATCATCGAGAGCCTGCGCGGCCTGCTGATGGGCACGCCGATCGGCGCCGACGGCTGGATCGCGCTCGGCTGGTGCGCCGTCGTCGCGCTCGGTGGGTACCTCTGGTCCAGGCGGCTGTTCAACCGCGAGTCCCGCTAGCTGCGGCGCCCGCCCCCGGTCCGCGAGTCAGCGGATCCGGGGGCTGCGGCGTTCGATGAGCGTGACGTCCCGCCAGACGCCGTGGTGTCGGCCGATCCGCTCCCGGGTCCCGACCACCCGGAAGCCGCGGGCCGCGTGCAGCGCCAGGCTGGCGGTGTTCTCCGGGAACACGCCGGACTGGATGGTCCAGACGCCGGCCGCCTCGGTGGAGTCGATCAGCGCGTCCAGCAGCAGCCGGCCGACGCCGCGGCCCCGCGCCTCGGGATGCACGTAGACGGAGTGCTCGACCACCCCGGCGTAGACGCAGCGGTCGGAGACCGCCGAGCAGGCCACCCAGCCGAGCAGCCGTCCGGCCGCGTCGAGCGCCACCCACCGGTGGCCGGGCAGCCGGCCGGCGGTGAACCGGGGCCACTCCGGCGGCTCGGTCTCGAACGTGGCGTCGCCCTCGGCGATACCGAGACGGTAGATCTCCAGCACGGCGTCGGCGTGCGAGTCGTCCATCGCGACGACGGTCACTGTCATCGGCCCTCCCGGCGGGTCAGCCTAACCGGGCCGGCCGAGGGCCGGGACCAGCGTCCCGACCCTCGACGCGTCCGCTACCCGAGCCGGTAGACGGAGATGTGCGTACGGCTGTCCGCGTCGAACGGCGTCCGGTCCCAGTCGGCGTACCGCTCGGCCAGGTGGAGCCCGGCCCGCTCCGCCATCTCGTCGATCTGCTCCGGCCAGGCGTAGCGCATGGCGAACGGGCTCAGGTGCACGCCATCGGCGTCGAACGTGATGGTCTGCCGCACGAACGTCTGCGCCGCGCGGTCGTAACGGTGCATCCGGATGGTGGCCGAGTCCTCGGTCACGTCCCGGACCTGAACCTGCTCGTCCCGGTCGAAGCCGGCCGGGTCGGGCACGAACGTCTCGATGACGAACGCGCCGCCGGGCGCCAGCACCCGCGCGACGTTGCGGAAGCACGCCGCCTGACGCTCCGCGTCGACCAGGTTGAACAGCGTGTTGAAGACCAGGAACACCAGACGGTACGGCCCGGACACCGGGACGTCCGCCATGTCGCCGATGGTGACCGGCAGGTGCTCGCCGCCCGGCTTGGCGCGCAGCTGCGCGACCATCTCCGGGGACGCCTCGACGCCCTCCACGGCGAGGCCGCGCGCGGCCAGCGGCAGGGCCACCCGGCCGGTGCCGATGGCGAGTTCGAGCACCGGGCCGCCCTCGGCGAGCGGAGCGAGGAAGTCGACGGCCGGGGCAGGATCCGGGTTGCCGGGGCCGTCGTAGGTGGCGGCCCAGAGCCGTCCGAAGTGGCCGGGATCATCGAAGACGGACATTGCGTCAGCAGACCAGTGGTCGTCCCGGCACCACAACCGGATTACCGCCCTCAGCCGGCCCGGAGCGCGTCGTCCACTCCGGTCTCGTGCCGGCCGAGGTGCACCGGGTCCCGGCCGGAGAGCACGTCCACCGCGGCCTTCACGCTGGCGCCGTACTCCCGGGCGCTGCTGATCCGCCACTGCTGCGCGTACCGGCGGGCGGTGTCGTCGCCCACGCCGTCGGCCGTCACCCCGACGTGCCGGCAGAGCGCCACCGCGCGGGGCAGGTGGAACGACTGGGTGACCACGATGGCCCGGCGCACGCCGAAGATCCGCCGGGCCCGGACGCACGAGTCGTAGGTGTCGAAGCCGGCGTGGTCGAGCACCACCTTCTCCGCGGGCACACCCCGGTCGACCAGCCAGCGTCGCATCGCGTCCGGCTCGTCGTAGTCCCAGTCCATGTGGTCGCCGGAGACCAGTACCACCTTGACCTTGCTGGCCGCGTACAACTGCCTGGCGATCTCCAGTCGGGCGGCCAGGAACGGCGACGGCGCGCCGTCCGGCTCGACCTTGGCGCCGAGCACCAGCGCCACCGGTGCGTCCGGCACGTCGGCGACGGTGAACACGTGCCCCTCGGCGTCGCCGCGGACCCAGGCCACGCTGGCCGCCGTCGCCACCGCCAGCAGCACCGCACCGGCGGCGGCGACCAGCAGCAGCCGGCGGACCAGGCGTACGGCCCGCCGGTGCCCGTCGTGCCAGGTGCGCCAGCGTGCCGTCAGCCCCCGCATGGCGGCGATTGTGCCAGGCCGCTCAGGAGATGTGGTGCAGGATGACGTTGTGCACGTGGTGGCTCTTCTCCGCGCCCCGGAACTCCACCTCGTAGGTGTGCGTGCCGACGTGCACGGCGATCGCCCCGGTGGAGAAGAACGAGCCACCCCAGGACTTGTTGCTCACCACGCTCACGCTGGTGATCTTCGAGTACGGGATGCTCGTGATGGCGTACCGCTTGCCGACGAACGAGCGGTCCTGGACGATCACCCGCCGGTCGGTCAGTCCGATGAAGCCGGTGCCGGTGCCGATCGCGTCGTAGACGGCGATGATCTGCTCCCCGGGCAGCAGCCCGCTCTGGATCTGCTGGAACTGTTCCTTGCGGTCGTACGTCGGACCAGACATGTCCTCGACGGTAGGGCAGGCGCGCCAGTGTTCAGGGCGCGGTGACCGCTCGAACCGCGTCCTCGATGCGGGCCGCGAGCAGCACCTCACCCTCGGTGAGCGGCTCGCCGTCGTCGTGCCCCAGCCTGATCCGGGTCCGCCCGGCCTGGCGACTGATCTCGGGGCGCAGTCGCAGCGCGTCGGCGACCACCGCCACCCGCTCGGTGAGCGCGGCGTGCTGGGTGTCGTCCAGGGCGAGCATGCGACTGAGCTGCTCGCCCTCGCGCATCCACCCGGGCAGCAGGGCGAGCGCGTCGCTGAGGTAGTCGTGCTTCGCCCGGCTGCTGAACAGCACGCGCATCACCGCACCTCCCAGGCGTCGTTGCCGGCTTGTGGCCAAATCGTCGCCATCCCGTGTCCCAGTCGACGCCCTCTAGTCTGTCGTCGCACAGATGGTGTGTCCACGCCCACACTTCCGTGTTCTGCTGGCCTGATGGCCGACTCAGCTACCCAAACCGCCGATTGATCTGGCACGCTGGTGGTCCGTGCGGACCGAACGGGTTAGCGGAAATGGGCAGGCCGACCGGCGGGAGCCGAGGGTGGTCGTCGGAGCGGCGATCATCGTGGCCGGCCGGGTCCTCGCCTGCGAGCGCGCCGCGCCGCCCGAGGTGGCGGGGCGGTGGGAGTTCCCCGGCGGCAAGGTCGAGCCGGGGGAGACCGAGGTCGACGCGCTGACCCGGGAGTGCGCCGAGGAGTTGGGCGTCCGGGTCGCGGTCGGCACCCGGGTCGGACGGGACGTCCGGATGGCACACGGCCGGTCCGTCCTGCGGGTCTACGCGGCCCGCCTGCTGCACGGCGACCAGCCGACCGCGCTGGAACACGCCGAGCTGCGCTGGCTCTCCGCGACCGAGCTGGACACCGTCGAATGGCTGCCGGCCGACGTGCCGATCGTGCCCGCGCTGCGTCCGCTGCTCGCCAGGTCCTGAGCCGCGTCCGCCGCCGGCAGGATCAGACCCGCCGAACCGGACAGCCGGGCGGAAACGGGACGGGGGCCGGCGGCGTGTGCCGCTGGCCCCCGTCATCGTCGCGCCGCTTGTCAGTGCTTCGGCTCGTCCTGCTGCGGGTGGGCGAAGTTGAGGTGCTCCGCCGGCAGCGGGAACTCCACGTCGTCGCCGAACGGCGACGGCGCGGCGGCCCGGTCGAAGGTCAGCTCGGTCAGCGGCAGCTTGCCGTTGGCGTCCACCGCCGGAGCGGTCGGGTGCGGCACCTCGCGCTGCCAGTTGACGCCCTGCTGGGCCTGGCGTTCGGCACCGCTGTCGTGCGAACCGCCGGCGTGCGAGTGCACCCCACGGTGAGCCGCGCCGGTGGTCACCGCACCGCTGGAATGCCCGCTGGTCGCGCTGGTCTGAGGCACCTGACCCCTCCGGAAGATCTTGTTACCGAGCCACACAAGGGGATCGTACCTGCGGTCGACGACCCGTTCCTTCATGGGGATGATCCCGTTGTCGGTGATCTTGATGTGCTCGGGACAGACCTCGGTGCAGCACTTCGTGATGTTGCAGAACCCGAGCCCCATCTCGGACTGCGCGTACTCCTTGCGGTCGGTACGCGTGTCGAGCGGGTGCATGTCCAGCTCGGAGGCCCGGATGAAGAACCGGGGACCGGAGAACGCCGGCTTGTTCTCGTCATGGTCGCGGATCACGTGGCAGACGTTCTGGCACAGGAAGCACTCGATGCACTTGCGGAACTCCTGCGAGCGCTCGACGTCGACCTGCTGCATCCGGTAGTCACCGGGCGCCACGTCGGCCGGCGGCGCGAACGCCGGGGTCTCCCGCGCCTTCTCGTAGTTGAAGGACACGTCGGTGACCAGGTCCCGGATCACCGGGAAGGTCCGCAGCGGCGTGACCGTGACGGTCTCCGTCTCCTCGAACGTCGACATCCGCGTCATGCAGCCCAGCCGCGGCTTGCCGTTGATCTCCATCGAGCAGGAGCCGCACTTGCCGGCCTTGCAGTTCCACCGGCACGCCAGGTCCGGCGCCTCGGTGGCCTGGAGCCGGTGGATGACGTCGAGGACGACCTCGCCCTCGTTCACCTCGACCGCGTAGTCCTG
Organism: Micromonospora sp. NPDC049240; assembly: GCF_040647835.1. Taxonomy (NCBI): domain Bacteria; kingdom Bacillati; phylum Actinomycetota; class Actinomycetes; order Micromonosporales; family Micromonosporaceae; genus Micromonospora; species Micromonospora sp. NPDC049240. The sequence goes on along the minus strand of NZ_JBEZCX010000004.1, from coordinate 8,110 downwards.
GAGGTCGCCGCCGGTCTCGTCGCCCCGCCAGATGCGGAACTGTCGCTTACTTCCCATCAGCGCTCCTCCTCGGTGCGGGCGTCGAACTCGGCGAGCTCCTCGTCGGTCAGGTATTTCGACAGCTCGGCGCGGTCGAACAGCCCGATCAGCTCCGGCCGCATCGTCGGCAGCGGCTTGTGGGTCAGCCGGACCGCGTCGCCGTCGAGCGAGCAGACCAGGTTGACCCGCCGCCACTTCGGGTCCATCGCCGGATAGTCCTCCCGGGTGTGCCCGCCGCGCGACTCCTGCCGCTCCAGCGCCGCCTTCGCGGTGCACTCCGAGACCACGAGCATGTTGCGCAGGTCGAGCGCGAGGTGCCAGCCCGGGTTGTAGCGCCGGCCGCCGACCGCGCTCACCTTCGCCACCCGCTCCCGCAGCTCGGCCAGCCGGCCGAGCGCGTCGGCCAGCTCACCCTCCCGCCGGATGATGCCGACCAGGTCGCCCATCACCACCTGGAGATCCTGCTGGAGCTGGTAGGGGCTCTCCCCGGTGTCGCGCTGCAACGGCGCCAGCGCCGTCTCCACCGCGGCCTCCACCGCCGCCACCGACACCGCCGGGCGGGCGGTGAGCTGGTCGGCGTACGTCGCGGCGTGTCCGCCCGCCCGCTTGCCGAAGACCAGCAGGTCGGACAGGGAGTTGCCGCCGAGCCGGTTGGAGCCGTGCATGCCGCCGGAGACCTCACCGGCGGCGAAGAGTCCACGCACCGTGCCGGCCGCCGCGCCGGAATCCGGGTCCACCTCCACGCCACCCATCACGTAGTGACAGGTCGGGCCGACCTCCATCGGCTCCTTCGTGATGTCGACGTCGGCCAGCTCCTTGAACTGGTGGTACATCGACGGCAGTCGGCGCTGGATCTCCTCCGCCGACTTGCGGGAGGCGATGTCCAGGTAGACGCCGCCGGCCGGCGTACCCCGACCGGCCTTGACCTCGCTGTTGATCGCGCGGGCGACCTCGTCGCGGGGCAGCAGCTCCGGCGGACGCCGGTTGTTGTCCGGGTCGGTGTACCAGCGGTCCGCCTCGTCCTCCGTCTCCGCGTACTGCTTGCGGAAGACGTCCGGGACGTAGTCGAACATGAACCGCTTGCCCTCGGAGTTCTTCAGCACGCCGCCGTCGCCCCGCACCGACTCGGTGACCAGGATGCCCTTCACCGAGGGCGGCCAGACCATGCCGGTCGGGTGGAACTGGAGGAACTCCATGTTGATCAGCGTGGCCCCGGCGCGCAGCGCCAGCGCGTGACCGTCCCCGGTGTACTCCCAGGAGTTCGAGGTGACCTTGTAGGACCGGCCGACGCCGCCGGTGGCCAGCACCACGGCGGGCGCCTCGAAGAGGATGAACTCGCCGGACTCCCGGTAGTAGCCGAACGCGCCGGCCACCCGGTCGCCGTCCAGCAGCAGCTCGGTGATCGTGGTCTCGGAGAACACCCGGATCCGCGCGTCGTAGCTGCCGAACTCGCGCTTGTCCTCCTGCTGGAGGGAGACGATCTTCTGCTGGAGCGTGCGGATCAGCTCCAGGCCGGTCCGGTCGCCGACGTGCGCCAGGCGCGGGTACTCGTGACCACCGAAGTTGCGCTGCGAGATCTTGCCGTCCTTGGTGCGGTCGAAGAGCGCACCGTACGTCTCCAGCTCCCAGATCCGCTGCGGCGACTCCTTGGCGTGCAGCTCGGCCATCCGGAAGTTGTTCAGGAACTTGCCGCCGCGCATGGTGTCCCGGAAGTGCACCTGCCAGTTGTCCCGCGAGTTCACGTTGCCCATGGCCGCCGCGGCGCCACCCTCGGCCATCACCGTGTGCGCCTTGCCGAACAGCGACTTCGAGATGATCGCGGTCTTCTTGCCGGCCAACCGGGCCTCGATCGCCGCGCGCAGGCCGGCGCCACCGGCCCCGATCACGACGACGTCGTAGTGGTGTCGTTCGATTCGCGTTTCAGTCATGTCAGGGGCCCTCAGTTGATGAACCGCAGGTCGTTGAACCAGCCGGCGGCGATCGCCATCACGTAGAAGTCGGTGAACGCCAGGGTGCCGAGCGTGATCCAGGCGAGCTGCATGTGCCGGACGTTCAACCAGGACACACCGGTCCACGCCTTGTACCGCACCGGGTGCTTGGAGAAGTGCTTGAGTCGGCCGCCGATGATGTGCCGGCAGGAGTGGCAGGAGATCGTGTACGCCCAGAGCATCACCACGTTGACCAGCAGGATGATGTTGCCCAGACCGAAGCCGAAGCCCTCGGGGGAGTGGAAGGCGAGGACGGCGTCCCAGGTGTTGATCAGCGAGATGATCGCGGCGGCGTAGAAGAAGTAGCGGTGCAGGTTCTGCCCGAGCAGCGGGAACCGCGTCTCGCCGCTGTACGTCTGGTGCCCGTCCGGCACGGCGCAGGCCGGCGGCGACAGCCAGAACGACCGGTAGTACGCCTTGCGGTAGTAGTAGCAGGTCAGCCGGAACAGCAGCAGGAACGGCAGGGTCAGCGCCGCGTCCGGGATGATCCACCAGCCGGGCAGGAAGCTGCCGAAGTGTGAGGAGCCCTCGACGCACCGCTCGGTGACGCAGGGGGAGTAGAACGGGGTCAGGTAGTGGTACTGCTCCACCCAGTACCACTTGTGCATGAAGACCCGGACGGTCGCGTAGATGACCCAGGCGCTGAGCCCGACCACGGTGATCAGTGGGGCGAGCCACCATCGGTCGGTCCGCAACGTCTTCGCCGCGATGGCGGCACGTGCCCGCGCTCCCCGCGGCTGCGACCTCGGCCCCCTGGCCGACGTAGTTGTCATTCGAGTCATCTCCCTGACGTCACTGTCACGTCCTGCGCACGCGTGGGACCACGCCGGTGAACCGGCGCGGCTAAGTGACACACGTTACGCCGATCTTCACGGCCCGGCCGCGCAACGCAGTGTCCCGTGTGTCCCGCTGGTTGGAAAGACCCGGCTCATGATCAATTTGTGTGGCGTCGCTCAGCCGGACGCACCGCCGGTGAAGTGCCACGACGACAGTCGCAGCGCCGGGCCCTCCCACCACGACCCGTCGGACCGGGCCGGCTGCCGGACCGGCCGCCGGCCCAGGCCGAGCACCCGGCCCGGCCCCAAGGCACGCGGATAGGACTCGGTGAACCGGAAGTCGCGCACCGCCCGCACCGGTACGCCGTCCTCGACCAGCCAGACGCCGTTGCGGGTCAGGCCGGTGACCACGAGCTGCTTGGGGTCCAGCACCCGCGTGTACCAGAAGTCGCTGACCAGCAGCCCGCGCCGTACGCCGGCCACCAGGGCCGCCGTGTCCGGGTCGCCCACCGCACCGGTCACGCCCGCGCCCACCGAACCGGCCGGGCCGTCGACGGTCGCCACCGGGGCGGCGTCCGCCGGCAGCAGGCGGAGATTGCTGGGGATCGGGCCGAACGTCGACCCGCCGGCCATGCCGTGCCCGGTGGACCCGGTGCCCGCCCCGGCGCCGCTGCGCCGGTCGTGCGCCACCGCCTCGGTGGTGCCGGCCCGCACCAGGGTGAGCGCCCGCCGGGAGGTGCCCTCCAGGTCGAACGGCAGCGTGGAGGCGTGGAGCGGGTCGTCCACCAGCGTCACCGCCGGGTCGAACTGGGCCGTGCCCGGCTCGGCGAAGGACTGGCGTTCGGCATGCCGCTTGCCGTTGAAGCCGTACCAGGCGAGGTTCTGGAGCAGGTCGGCCACGGCGGCCGGTTCGAGCACCACCTCGTAGTGCCCCGGCGGCAGCTCGACCGGGTCGGCCGCGGCCCGCGCCTTGGCCGCCGCGCGGGCGCCGAGCGCACCGCCGTCCAGGTCGGCCAGGCGGTCCGCGCAGTGGCGGGCCACCCCGTCCGCGCCGCCGGCCCGGGCGATGCCGTCCATCGCCGCCTCGGCGGACCGGCCCACCGCCGAGTGCCCGGCCGAGTTGGCGAACGCGCCGGACAGGTACAGGGTGCGGCAGTAACCGGCCGCCTCCAGCCCGTCGACCGCGTCCACGAACGCGCGGACCCGGGCGGCCCGCTCGTCGGGCGACGCGAACGCGGTGGCCTCGTCGACGGCGGGGCCGCTCGGCGTCGACGTCGGCGCGGTGAGGCCCGGCCAGGCCGGGTCGGGCGGCGCGAGGCGGGCCGCCGCCCGGGTGCGTTCGACGAGCGCGGTCAACCCGTCGGCGTCCACCCGGTTGCCGCTGCCCGCGGTGGTCCGGCCGTCGACGTGCAGCCGCAGCCGCACGGCGGTGCCGGTCTCGGCCACGTTCTGGTGGATGAACGAGTTGGCGAACCGGGTCAGCGCCAGATCGGACCGGGTCACCACCACCTCGGCCTCGGCACCCGGCCCGGCCGCGCGCCGGACCAGCTCCACCACCCGGGCGGCGAGATCCCGCTCGTCACTCATGGCGTGCCGACCGGGCATGCGCTCACGGCCCTCGCTCCGCTCGGTGCGTTCGCTCATGCTGTGCCGACCGGGCATGCGCTCACGGCCCTCGCTCCGCTCGGTGCGTTCGCTCATGCGCGCACCCCCACCCGCACGCCGCGGAAGCGGGCCGGCGCGGCCGGATGGCCGGTGTGCCCGACCTGGCCGGGCTGCCCCTTGCCGCAGTTGGGCGTGCCCCAGGCGACCGTCTCCGAGGAGAGCATGTCCATCGAGCGCCAGAAGACCGGCCCGATGCCGGTGTAGGTCGGGTTGCGCAGCATCCGGCCCCGGCGCCCCTTCTTCACCTCCCAGCCGACCTCGCAGCCGAACTGGAAGTTGAGCCGCTTGTCGTCGATCGACCAGGACCTGTTGATGTCCATCAGCACCCCGTCGTCGGTGGCCGCGATGATCTCGTCGAGCGTGTGCGGGCCCGGTTCCAGGCCCACGTTCGTCATCCGCACCATCGGCAGCCGGGCCCAGCCGTCGGCGCGTACGCTGCCGCCGTGGTCCAGGCCGGCGACGGCGGCCGAGTCCCGGCCGGCGAGCACCCCGACCCACCGCCCCTCGCGCACCGCGTCCCGTCGGACCGCGGGCGACCCCTCGTCGTCGAAGCCGAAGCTGCCGAGCGCGCCCGGGATGGTCGGGTCGATCGTCACGTTCATCAGCTCCGAGCCGTAGCGCAGCGAGCCGAGCCGGGCCAGGTCGAGCCAGGACGTGCCGGCGAACGCCGCCTCCCAGCCGAGGATGCGGTCCAGCTCGATGGCGTGCCCGACCGACTCGTGGATCTGCAACGCGAGCTGCTCCCCGCCGAGGATCAGGTCGGTCTCGCCGGATGGGCACTCCGGCGCGGTGAGCAGCTCCCGGGACTCCTCGGCGACCCGGGCGGCGTGCGCGGCCAGGTCGAGCGCGGTGACCAGCTCCCAGCCGGTGGTGCCGTACTGCCCGCGGTAGCTCGGGTAGGACCGACGCTGCGTCTCGCCGTCGCCGATCGAGGTGGCGGAGATGCCGCCGCCGCACTCGCGGATGTGCTGGTCGATCCGGTGGCCCTCGCTGGAGACGAACCATTTCGTGGTGTCCCAGATCTGGTAGAGCCCCTCGGCCAGGTCGGCCCCGTGCTCGCGCATCGTGGCGGTGGCGCCGACCAGCAGGTCGCCCTTGTCGGACAGCGGCACCCCGAGCGGGTCGACCGCGCACTCCGAGGCCCAGCTCGCCACCGCCGCCTCCACCGGCACCAGGTCGACCGGCGGGCCGGGGACCCGCGCGCTCGCGGCGGCGATCGCCGCGGCGCGCCGGCCGGCGTCGCGGGCCGCGGCGTCGGACAGCTCGGGTACGGCGTGGAAGCCCCAGCCGGAGCCGACCAGCGCGCGCACCCCCAGGCCGATGCTCTCGTGCTGGGCCAGCTCCTCGATGTCGCCGTTGCGCGCCGACATCGACTCGTACCGGCGGTGCATCACCCGGGCGTCGGCATAGCGGGCTCCCGCGTCGAGGGCGGCCTGCACGGCGGCGGTCGCCGCATCGAATCCCATGCGTCCGACCCTAGGCGAACACACCGACATCCGTCAGGCGAGCAGATCCTCCGGGCGGATCGCGGCACGCACGGGTCGGACCAAGTCCAGCGTGTCGCCTCTCTTCGCGACGGCGTGCTCGACATAGTGCGCGTCCTGGCGCCGGTAGAGGTGCATGGTCAACGTGTCCTGCTCGATCAGCAGGTACCACTCGATCTGCGCCGCGGCATAGAAGTGCATCTTGAGCACCTTGTCGGTCGCCGCGTTGCTCGGCGAGATGACCTCGCAGACCAGACGCACATCACTGGCCTCTATCACCGGTACGCGTAGGTCGATGTCATTGGTGATGACCAGGTCGGGAATGGGAATCCGTCCCGGCCGCAGCCGTACGTTCACGGCTTCGAGCACGCGTAACCCGGCTTCCCGCGCCGGCATGCGGAGCATGGCGCGAAGTTCGCCGGAGATGTTCTGATGCAGCGGGGTGGGACCAGGGGTCACGTAGAGGCTCCAGTCGAAGAGTTCGACGCGTTGCTGCGTCTCCCCGAGAGAGAGGTACTCCTCTTCGGTCCACGGGCCGTCGTGGTCGAACACCGCCGCCGTCATGGCAAACCTCCACCTCGTGTCGGCCGGGATCGTCGCTCCTTCACCACGGATATCGTCGCACCTGTCGTGCGATGAGCAGATCACTACGGTGAGTCACGACTGACGAAGGTCCAGGTGAGGGCTGTTCAGGTCGGAAACCCAGTCGTTACGCTCTGACCGCTGACAGGCCGCTCGATGTAGCTTATTTTCGCCTCCAGAGGTTTCCTGTAGGTTCTCTTCATCACCGAAGGGGAGGCGGTCAATGGGCAGGTCGGAGGCGGTGCCGTCCGGGGAGCCGGACCGTCCGGAGGTGCCGGAGCAACGCGCCGGCGACGCGCCCTATCTCCAGGTCAGAGACCTGCGGGTGCGGTTCGACACCGAGGACGGCGTGGTCAAGGCCGTGGACGGTGTGTCGTTCGCCGTGGAGCGGGGTCGCACGCTCGGCATCGTGGGGGAGTCCGGCTCCGGCAAGAGCGTCACGTCGTTGGCGGTCCTGGGCCTGCACAGCACGTCCAAGCGGGCGACCGTCACCGGGGAGATCTCCGTCGGCGGGCGTCAGCTCGTCGGCCTGCCCGATGAGGAGGTGCGGCGACTGCGCGGCCGGGACATGGCGATGATCTTCCAGGATCCGCTGTCGGCGCTGCACCCGTACTACTCGGTGGGCAAGCAGATCGCCGAGGCGTACCGGGTGCACCATCCCCGGGCCGGTCGGCGGGAGGCCCGCACGCGGGCGGTGGACATGCTGGATCGGGTCGGCATCCCGCAGCCGGCAAAGCGGTTCGAGCAGTACCCGCACGAGTTCTCCGGTGGGATGCGGCAGCGCGCGATGATCGCGATGGCGCTGGTCAACGACCCCGACCTGCTGATCGCCGACGAGCCGACCACGGCGTTGGACGTGACCGTGCAGGCGCAGATCCTGGACCTCCTCGCCGATCTGCAGGAGGAGTTCCGGTCGGCCATCATCCTGATCACGCACGATCTGGGCGTGGTCAGCCAGGTGGCCGACGACGTCCTCGTCATGTACGGCGGCCGGGCCGTGGAGCACGGCAGCGTGGCGCAGGTGTTGCGGACGCCGCAGCATCCGTACACCTGGGGGTTGTTGTCGAGCGTGCCGTCGCTGCACGGCGACGCCGACGCGGACCTGGTGCCGATCCCCGGCAACCCGCCGTCGTTGATCAATCTGCCGTCGGGGTGCGCGTTCCATCCCCGCTGCCGCTACGCCGACGTCAACGGCGACCGCTCTCGCACCGAGGTGCCCGCGCTCCGGGCGGCCGGGGAGGCGGGGCATCTGGTGGCCTGCCACCTGCCGGCCGAGGAGCGCACCCGGCTCTATCAGCAGGACATCGCCCAGGTGGGGGTGGCCCGATGAGCACCGAGACCGAGCCGCTGCTGTCGGTGCGCGGGCTGACGAAGCATTTCCCGGTGCGGGACGGGCTGCGCGGCAGGGGGGCGGTGCGGGCGGTCGACGGGCTGGACTTCGACGTGCGGCCGGGTGAGGCGCTCGGTCTGGTGGGGGAGTCGGGGTGTGGGAAGACCACGACGGGGCGGATGTTGGTGCGGTTGTTGGAGCCGACCAGCGGGTCGATCACGTTCGCCGGTCGGGACATCACCCACG